>CANOHY010000020.1 GCA_947565915.1 uncultured Eggerthellaceae bacterium
AATCGGACATTGAAAGTACTCTGCTTGCTAGCACCAGAAAGCTGATGAAAATCGTAGATATTATCAGGCAAAGTAAAGGAGCCATTCTGATCGCATTGTATAGATGGCCTCAATTCATCAAGTTCGTCATGAATGGATCCACGGTTTTGCCCAACAATGAAGAATACTTTGTTGGAACGTGGCGTGTACTGGGCGAAGAGCTTCACATCATGATTAGGCTTTGCGCTTGCGCCCGTATTATCCGCTTCGCCTATTTCCGACTTCGAGATATCGTTAACTTGTTGACCGAGCGCGTACTCGGTTCCCGACCCATCCTCTTTGGTATTCCATGATGTTTGATCATAGCCGTCTTTAAAACCCATTGCTGTTTCTAATTTGAATGGAACTGACGAATTAGCGGTTACTACCTTTGATTGAATCGTCTGGAAAGCATCAAAGGAACCCGAACCCGAATCGTAAGTCACCGTGTAGTCGTACGACTCGGGTTCGTATGCGGGCTCAGGGTCGGGCGTGGGGGTTGGTCCCGGGTCGGGCGTGGGGGTTGGTCCCGGGTCGGGCTGCGAGGGGTTCGTTGGCGTCGTGGGCTGGCTGGGCTTTTGCGCGTAGCCGTACCAACCTACCTTCTCGTCGGTCCAGCCGTTCTTGATGCACGTGCTGTACTCGTCGCGCGACATGGTGTAGTGGTGATAGAACGAGGTCACGTACTTGTTGAACAGACGATACACCGGGTCGCCGCCACCCGAGTAGAAGGCGATGCTCTCGCCCTTCCAGCCTGCCTTCACGCACTTGTCGTACTCGGACTTGCTGGTGGTGAAGTGATGGTCCCCGCTCCACTTGTTGTAGAGGCGGTACACCGGCGAGCCCGACGCGGGCGCGTACCAGCCGATCTTCTCGTCGTTCCAGCCCTTCTTCACAAGGCCCCGATACTCGCTGTAGTCGGAGGTGAAGAAGTGCTCGTTGGTCCACTTGTTGTAGAGGCGATACATCGGCGCAGCATCCACGCTCTCGGTCGAAAGCTCCATCTCGCCTGCCAGCACATCGGGGTCCACCGTGGCCGCGGCCAGCGGGTCGGCGTAGGCGCGCTGGGGCAGCGGGCACAGCGTGATGGCCAAGGCCGCCGCAAGCAGCATGCGGGCCGCCCTGCCCAGCCAGGATGCGAAGCTCGTCGCACGCGAGCTGTCGCCCCCATCGGGCGCAAGCTTGTCCAACCTGCCAGCATGGGATGTTTCGAACATAGAGGCTCCTCCGACCAAACGAATGCTCGAGCACAGGTCGTGCATCGTTTTCTATATATGGATAGCATTCATTTTTGGCGCAGCGAACCGAGATGTCAAGCGCTCTCTGCGCCGCACAAGATCGTGACCAAGACCCCTAGGATTCCAGGCCGCTGAAGGCCGAAACCGAGTCCAACGCGTTGGCCAAGCGCTGCATGCGCTCCTCGATGTCCACCAGCTCGTTCGCGCACGTCTTCAGCTCCTGCTCGATGTCGAGCCCTTCCGCCTTCGCAACGGCCTTGTAGCGCAAGTCGTGCTCCAGGCTGGCCCAATAATCCATGGCAATGGTGCGTATCTGCACCTCCACGGGCACCATCTGCGTGCAGTCCATGAAATGCACGGGAATGCGCACGATGGCATGCATAGAGCGGTAGCCGTTGGGCTTGGGGTTGTTGATGTAGTCCTTGATGCGCACGATTTCCAGGTCGTCCTGCCGTTGCAAGAGCCCCATGAGGTTCAGCACGTCGCTCCTGTACGAGCAGATCACGCGTACGCCCGCCACATCCATCAGGTATTCCTCCAAGTTGGCAATGGTGGGCTCTTTGCCATAGCGCAGCAGCTTATCGTATATGCTGAGCGGCGACTTTACGCGCGACTCGATGTGATGAATAGGGTTGCGATTGCGCCTGATGGAGAGGTCGCGGTCGAGAATCTCAAAGCGCACCACCATCTCGTTCATGGCGGCCTCGTATTTCAACAGGATGGATTGCAGTTCGTCAGTGAAGCGTTGGTAGGTCTGAAACGCCTCGAAATCGAGTCTTAGGTTCGCCTTGGCGCTTTCGGCATTCGGGTCGGAGGCCAAATCGACGCGCCCCGCTGGCTCGGACACCGTCTTCCACATGCTGGGGGGAATAGCGCTTGCCTGCTGCATCTGCGATATGGTGTTGCCGTTGAAGTCGACAGTCTCTTTAGCATCGAGCCCATCCGGTTGCGAGCCGTTGCCACCCTCATGCATGATGGTCCCCCTCTTGCTCCCTCGCGCATGCGTTTGCGTGCTCCCCTTCTTTGGTGCGCTGCCAAACGGCTTCCATCTCGTCGAGCGAAAGGTCTTGCACGGCTTTGCCCTGCGCCCGCGCCTCGCCCTCGATGGCGGCAAAGCGGCGGCGAAACTTCGCATTAGACGCAATCAGAGCCGCTTCTGCATCGACTCCCATGCGCCGCGCCACGTTCACCAGGGCAAACAGCAAGTCGCCAAACTCCATCTGCACCGCATCCGATGCGCGCTGCGAGGCGAGCACCATGCCATCAGCGCTCTTCGGCGCAGCTGCGTACGCCTCCATCAGCTCAGCACGCTCTTCGTCAACCTTGTCCCACACGTCAGCCAGCGTGTCCCATTCGAATCCAGCGGCGGCTGCGCGACGCGATATCTTCTGAGCCTGCAGCAATGCGGGAAAATGGATGGGCACGTCGTCGAGCAAGCTCTTCTGGTCGTCTGCGGGCACCTGCCCCTCGCCTGCGCCGTCCAGCGAGGCCGCCTGCTGACAAGCAGCCCCCTCTTGCGACGCTTGCTCTCCGGCCAGCCTCTCGGCCTGTTTCTCGGCCAGCTTCACCTGCTCCCACAGCAGCGCCACCTCGTTCTCGTTTTCAGCCTTAACGTCGCCGAACACATGAGGATGCCGCCGGATCATCTTCTCGTCGATGTCGCGCGTCACGTCGTCGATGGTGAACTCGCCCGCATTGGCCGCAACCTGGCTTTGCAGCACAACCTGCAGCAGCACGTCGCCAAGCTCCTCGCGAAGATGCTGCACATCTCCTGCCTGTATGGCGTCAAGCGTCTCGTAGGCCTCCTCGATGAGGTACTGGCCCAACGATTCATGGGTTTGCGTGCGATTCCAGGGGCAGCCTGTTTCGAGATCGCACAATTGGGCGACAGTATCGGTAAAATGGTCGAATGCAGGATGCTGCGCCAAAGCCATGCTCTTCCTTCCGGCGATCGGCAACGCGTACTGCTTGCAAGCATATACCGAGGTGAGCCGAACCGCTTTGAACTACAGGAGAAATTTATCTTAACGTACCTAGACACCCTTGAAGATGCGCGCGTGGACGCCTTCGTGCGCCTGACCGACGTTGAACTGCGAAGCCGCCTGGAGCCCGAAAAAGGCATGTTCGTTGCCGAATCCATCGAGGTGATTGGCCGCGCGCTCGATGGCGGGATGAAGCCGATTTCGGTATTAACCAGCGAAAAGCACCTGCCCGCGTTGGAGCCGGTGTTGGCCAAGCTGAACGCAGCGCATCCCGAGGCGCCCGTATACGTTGCGCCCGAGGAGCAGATTCGCCAGCTTACCGGCTACGAGCTGACGCGTGGTGCCCTGGCGGCGTTCAAGCGGCCGCCCGAGCGATTGGTGGAAGATGTGGTGCAGGGCGCGCACCTGGTGGCTGTGCTGGAGGATATCCGCAACCATACGAATGTGGGAGCCATCTTTCGCAGCGCTGCCGCCCTGGGCGTGGACGGAGTGCTAGTGTCGCCCGCATGCTACGACCCGCTCTATCGCCGCGCTATCCGCGTGTCCATGGGAACCGTGTTCCAAGTGCCGTGGGCGCGCATTGGCACCGACCCGCGCACGTGGGCAGAAGAGGGCATGACCCTGCTTCACAGCTTAGGCTTCACCACGGCAGCCATGGCCCTAAGCAACGACTCCATTGCGCTCGACGACCCGCGCCTGAAAGCCTGTGGGCCCCTGGCGCTGGTATTCGGGACGGAAGGCGATGGGCTTTCGCGCTGCACGCTGAGCCAATGCGACTACACGGTGCGCATCCCCATGCAGCACGGAGTGGACTCGCTCAACGTGGCAGCCTCGAGCGCCGTGGCCTTCTGGGAGCTACGCCGCCGCTAACGCCCGATTGCGAAAAGGAACGAAGGAGCAGCATGGCCGAAACCACCACCTATCAATGCCCGAACTGCGAAGGACGTCTGGTGTTCGATGGCCACTCGGGCAAGCTGGTATGCGAGTTCTGCGACTCGACGTTCGATCCTGCTCAGATTGAGCAGCTCTATGCAACAGAGCAAGCGCAAGCCGACGCGGGAGCAGGGGCAGCGCAAGTGCAAGCCGACGCGGCAACGGCAAAGGCGGAGCAAGTTCAAACCGATGCCGCGGCGCCAGAAATCGAACGCCTTGCCAGCGAAGACCCCGTGCAAACCTATCTCGACAGCACGAAATGGGACGCGCGCGAAGCCGAAGGCTTGCGCTCGCTGAACTGCTCATCGTGCGGGGCGCAGCTTTTTGCCGACCAAGCCACGGCTGTCACGCGCTGCCCCTACTGCGGCAATACAGCCGTGGTGCCCGGCCAGCTGACAGACGTGTTGCGACCCGATTACGTCATTCCCTTCAAGCTGGATAAGGAAACGGCTACAAGCACGCTGCGACAGTACTACGCCAACAAGAAGCTTCTGCCCAACAGCTTCGCCGACGAGAACCATATCGAAGAGATCCAGGGCGTTTACGTGCCCTTCTGGCTGTATTCCGGCCATGCGGACGCAACGCTGCAAACGCAAGGACATAATACGCGCGCTTGGATGGATAGCAAGAACAACTACGTGGCAACCGACCATTTCTTGGTACATCGCGAGGGGTCGATGGACTTCGACCGCGTGCCCGTAGACGGCTCCTTCCGCATGCCCGATGCGCATATGGACAGCATCGAGCCGTTCGACTATGCCGAAATGGTTCCGTTCTCGGTTGGGTACTTGCCCGGCTTCGTGGCCGACCGCTACGACATGGACGTAGACGATTGTCGCGACCGTGCTCAGCGGCGCATCGAAACCACTTGCGGCCAAGCCCTGATGGATTCGGTGGTAGGCTACGAAACCGTCGACAGCAGGCCAGCCAATGTGTCCTTGCATCTGGATGAGATAGCCTATGCGCTGCTGCCGGTATGGATGCTGCACACACGCTGGAAGAACCAGGATTTCCTATTCGCCATGAACGGCCAAACGGGTAAGCTCATCGGCGACCTTCCCGTAGACAAAGGCAAAGCTGCCCGGCGTTTCCTTGGCTGGTACGGCGCAATGGCGGCAATTCTTGCCGTGCTCGTGTTCTGCGTAGTGGGCCTTTTCGGAGGTGCAGGCGAAGACGTAGTGGACGACGTCGGCCGACCCGACTTCACCGGTTGGGGCTCAGCCGGCGCCAGTCCGAACACGTACGTCTACGACCAGTACGGCCTATTCGACAGCGCACAGGAAGCAACGCTGGTAAGCCGCGCGCAAGAGATGGCGAGCGAATACGACATGGGAGTATATCTGCTGACCACCAGTTACATGGACGGCCTTGCCAACCCTACGTCGAGCCAGCGAACCAGCTATGCCACCACCTTCTACAAAGATCACGCCCTGGGGCTGGGCGAAGGCCACAGCGGCATCATGCTGGTGATCGCAGTCGCATCGCGCGACTACGTGACCATCGCCTACGGGCAAGGCTCGTATGCTTTCAACGATCGGGGTATTGAGATCATGGAAGATGCCGTAACCGACGAGCTAGCCGACGACCGTTGGTTCGAGGGAGCAACGGTCTACTACGACCAGATTGGCGCGCAGCTGGCTTACTACGACGAGCACGGCGAACCGGGCCAACCCTGGGGCCCGCTCGATTGGGCGGTTCGGCTGCTCATCGTGCTGGGCGTGCCGCTACCCATTGCCGGAATCATCATCTTCGCGCAAGCAAGGGCCATGCGCCCGGTTCGCGAGCGCACTGAGGCGACCGAGTATCTCGACCGCAACAGCCTTGCTATAGCCGCAGCCAACGACACCTTCATCAACACCACCGTAATTGCCACCCCGCGCGCTGAATCCCATAGTGGTGGCAGCGGCGGAGGCGGAGGTTGGGGAGGTGGAGGAGGCGGTTCCTTCTCATCTTCGGGCGGTGGGAAGTTCTAACCGCTTCCTTTGCACAGAAGCCTAATCCTCCTTCAAACAGAAACCCCGAACTTCCTTCGCACAGAGGCCCGGTAGCCCTTCACGTTAACGTCCAACCGCCCTTCCATGCTTCACGCGTGTTTCTTTTTCGATGCTACATATATTCTGTAGATGAAGAATCTGCTGCTTGGTTTCATTCCATAAAGTTCCCGAGGGAAGCGGCTTATGGAAGAAATCAAAAACACGCTTGCGCGCAACCTGCGCACTTACCGAAAGCGGGCCAAGCTCTCGCAGGAGAAGCTCGGCGAGCTCTGCGGGCTTCATCGCACGTACATCGGTGGCATAGAGCAGCAGCGCATAAACGTGTCGTTGAAGAACATTGGCAAGATCGCGCTCGCGCTGCAAATCAACCCCGTCTTCCTCTTCATGGAGCCCGATTTCGCCGAGTCCCTCATCGTGCAATACGAAAGAGAAGACGAGTCCTCCACCGCAAGCGCGTTGATTCCCGATGGCTATGCGCTGTGCACTTGGCACGGCGATTCCATGCAGCTCGACCCTCTCTACGTAGATGACCCTAACTTAGCGGTGAGCATTTTGGTAGCGCTCATCGACCGCGGACACATCGACGATCTGCCGCGCACCTTCGAAGCCGTACAACAGCTTATTGCTGACCTTATGCAGCACGCAGAGGGAGAAGCCGAAACCGATGCAGCTGCCGAGGTCGATACTGAAGATGAGGGCGAAGAAGCTGATGTGGTCGACGGCACGGTCGAAGACGACGGCGAATCTGAGGCCTGAAAAGGCTGCTCAGCACGCTATGGGACTAAAGCTTGGCTGGCCCATCGTAACCTGAGCCTGGCCATGCGTCAGGTCGCCCAGGGCAGCGCTTGCTGCCTGCGCCTCGCCAGCAAGCACGCGCAGCACCACCTTCACGTCAGCAGCAAAATCGGTAGAGACCACTTGCAGCCCTTGTTCGACTGCCCAATGAGAAAGCGCATCGTAGAGCGGGTAGGCAACCTGCACAGTGAGGTCGATGCATTCAGCCTGGATCACCTTTTGCGCCGCAGCGAAGGCATCCTGGGCCGCTTTGGTATAAGCGCGCACCAAGCCACCCGTGCCTAGAAGCGTGCCACCGAAGTAGCGCGTGGTAACGCAGATGACATCCTTCAACTCTTCGTGTTCGATTACCGAGAGCGTCGGCAACCCCGAAGTGCGGGCTGGTTCGCCATCATCCGAATAGCGCGTGCGGTTGCCCTCGCGCAGCACATAGGCGTACACGTTATGACGCGCGAGCGGATTGGCAGCGCGCACGGATTCGAGGAAGCCGACGGCCTCATCCTCGGTTTCCACATGACGCACTTGAGCGATGAAGCGCGACTTCTTCTCTTCGTACTCAGCCTGCGCCGCACCCTCTATGGTCTTACAAGAATCCGTAGCGCCTCCCCTATGCAGTCGAAGCTGAATGCCAAGCCACGGCTCGGCGAAGCATCGCGATTTTCGCCGGTCGAAGCCAAGCCCGAGAGTGCTTCGGCAGCGTCACTCCACTGAGTGCCCTGCCCGGCGGCGCTTCAATCGAAACGAGCTAAACCCCCAGCATGTCGCGCGCGATGGCAAGCGCATCGTCGATACCGGCAGGGTTCTTGCCACCTGCTTGCGCCATGGTTGCCTTACCGCCGCCACCACCGCCGATGGCTGGGCCCATGGCCTTGATGAGCGCGGCGGCATCGAAGCCAGCTTCCACCGCCTCGGGGGTTCCTGCCGCCATGAGCGTTGCCTTGCCCTCGTTCTCGGCAGCGATCACCAGCGCTCCGGGAGCCTTCATGCGCGTGCGCACGATGTCCCACAAATGGCGCTGGCCACCTGCCTGAATAGCTGGCGCCTTCGCCACGATTACCGGATACCCTGCAGGCGTTTCCACCGCCTGCTCGATCAAGTCGTTGAATTCGTCGTCGGAAGCGCTTTCCTTCGCGCGCTTAGCAGCTTGCTGAACTTCCTTCAAAGTCTTCATGTTGGCGGCCACGCGTTCGCTCACGTCCATCAGCGGCACGCGCAGCTCCTCGGCCGTCTCGCGCAGCTCGGCTTCCAAGCCATTCATGTAATCGAGGGCGCCGTAGCTGGTCACCGCCTCGATGCGGCGCACGTTTGCCCCCACCGAGCTTTCGGAGGTGATCTTCATGAAGCCTATCTCGGCCGTGTTCGACACATGGCATCCGCCGCACAGCTCGCGCGAGAAATCGCTTGCCTCGACTACGCGCACCTCTTCGCCATACTTCTCGCCGAACAGCGCCGTTACGCCCGATGCGCGCGCCTCGGAAAGCGACGTTTGGTACACATGCAGCGGAATCGCCTTCATGATCTCGCGGTTGGCAAGTTCCTCTACTTGGCGAATCTGGTCGCGCGTGAGTGCTTGGAAATGCGTGAAGTCGAAGCGCAGCCGGTCAGGGCCCACATACGAACCCGCTTGGTTCACGTGCTCACCCAGAATAGAGCGAAGCGACGCGTGCAAGATGTGCGTACCGGTGTGGTTGCGCGCAATGCGAGCGCGGCGCTCACCATTTACCGTGGCGCGCACCTCCTCGCCTTCTACCAGCCGCCCTGCCAGCACATGCACGTACTGGCAAGTGAGCCCCTTCTCGGGTGCGCGGGTGTCGCGAACCTCGGCCTCGCTGTCGGACGTTGCGATAATGCCGGTATCGCCCACTTCGCCGCCCATCTCGGCATAGAATGGCGTGGCGTCCAGCACCACCTCGCCATCGCAGCCTGCGCCGATAGATGCCACGCGCTTGCCGTCTTGCACCAAGGCCACAATGCGCGCTTTCGCCTCAAGCTGATCGTAGCCGACAAAGGAGGTGGGGCCATTTTGCTTCAGAATCTCAGCCTCCACGCTGCCATAGGTCGACCACGCAGCCTCGGCGTCGTCCTTGGTGGCTGCGCGCGCCCGTTCGCGCTGCTGCTCCATGCAGTCCTCGAAGCCCTCCATGTCCACCGTTATGCCTTGATTGGCGCAGATTTCCTCGGTTACCTCCACGGGGAAGCCGTAGGTGTCGTGCAGCTTGAAAGCCACGTCGCCCGGCAGCAGCTTGCTGTCACCCAGGCTTGCCAAGGCGTCGTCGAGATAGCTTTGACCCGTGCGCAGTGTGCGCCCGAAGCGCTCCTCCTCGGACAGAATCACGCTCTCGATAAGCTCGCGGTTGTCCACCAGCTCGGGATATACGCCGCCCATCACCTCGATGATCTTCGCAAGATAGGTGTTCAAGAACGGACCTTCGATGCCCAGATTCTGCCCATGCACGATAGCGCGGCGCAGCAAGCGGCGCAACACATAACCGCGCCCCTCGTTGGAGGGCAAGATGCCGTCGGCGATCATGAAGGCAACGCTGCGGCTGTGATCGGCGCAAATACGCAGCGACAAATCCACCTTCTCTTGCTCGGCGCTCAAGCTGCCAGGAATCATGCTGCCGTCGTAGCTCTTCCCCGAGAGCTCCTCGCCCACTGCGATCAGCCCGCGCAGGATGTCGGTGTCGTAGTTGGACTGCACGCCCTGCAAGATAGCCGCTGTGCGCTCGAGCCCCAGGCCCGTATCGATGTTTTTCGTGGGAAGTGGCGCCAGGGTGCCATCTTCCTGCCCGTCGTATTGAGTGAACACCAAGTTCCAATACTCCAGGAAGCGGTCGCAATCGCAACCCGGTGCGCAATCGGGGCTACCGCAACCGAACTCGGGGCCCTGATCGAAATAGAGCTCGCTGCAGGGGCCGCAAGGCCCTGTGGGACCTGCGCGCCAGAAGTTATCCTCTTCGCCCAAACGCGAGATGTGGTCTTCGGGAACGCCGAGGGCCTTCCAGATTTCGATGGTCTCGTCATCGTCGAAGAACACGGTGCAATAGATGCGCTCAAGCGGCAGCCCGAGCACCTCGGTGGAGTACTCCAGCGCCCAGGCGCACATCTCCTTCTTGAAGTACTTGCCGAAGCTGAAGTTGCCCATCATCTCGAAGAACGAGAGGTGGCGCCCCGTGGTGCCGATGATGTCGATGTCGTTGGTGCGCACGCACTTCTGCGCCGTGGTTGCACCCACGTAGTTGGGGTCGAACTCCTTCACGTGCAGGAAGTAGGGCTTGAACTGCACCATGCCCGCACTGGTGAGCAGCAGGGAGGGGTCGTCGGGAATCAGGCTGGAAGAGGGCAGGCGCTTGCAGCCTTTCTCCTCGAAGAAGCGCAAGTAGCTCTCGCGTATCTCGGCGGTTGTCATATAGTTCATGGAGGCTATCCTTCTCTTGAGCATGAAGCCATTTCAACCTTGCTATTCTACTCCATGAGCTGCACTTTGCCACCGCAGACTACCGCGCTTCACAAGGCTTTGGCGTTGATTCGTGCTGCACTACTTTTCGCGGGGCTTCTTATGCTCGAGACCTTGGATGAGCCGCGATGCACCCGACGAAATCGCTTCTTCGCCCGAGCTCGACGCGCCCGTCGCATCGGCCATGGGGTCAACCTTGGTGTTGGGCTCCGGCGTACCCTTGAAGAACACGCCATCGGGCGACACGATGCGGCGCCCCGTCTTCTTCTCGAAGTAGTACACGAACATAGATTTGAACATGGCTACCAACGGGATGGAAAGCAACGTGCCGATGAGCGCACCCATCATGCCGCCCATGGCAGCACCGATTCCCGAACCAGCCATCAAGGCAATGAACGTGAGCGCGGGGTGGATGTCCACGGAATCGCCCATCAGCTTGGGCGAGACGAAGGTGTAGATGAGCTGCTGGATCACGATTACGCCCACCAAGGCGATGATGCCCACCAGCGGGCTTTCCAGGAAACTGGCCACGAAGGCGATACCGCCGCCCAACCATGGCCCGATGATGGGGATGATGTTGAGCAAGCCGGTGATGACGCCCAAAGCAGCAGGGCTTGGCACATTCAGAATGGCGAACATCACGCCGCATGCCACGCCGATTATCGCGCATTGGATCACCGTGGTGCGCAGATAACCGCCCACCACGCGCGTGGCTGTGAGGTGCAGCATCCGTGCGTCTTCGGAATACTTGGGGCCTATCAGGCGCGAGGCCTCGCGGCCCAGGTTCGGCAGCTCGATGAGCATCCAGAACGACACGACCAGGGCAAAGCCCACGCAGATGAACACATTCACCATGGAGGTGCCCACGGCCAGGATGCCCGAGGCGCTGGTGGTGGCGAATTGCTTGATCCAATCCGAGAACGAGCTGTTCAGCTCATCGAGCCAGTTGCGCACCGTGTCGTTCTGGAAGAGCTCGGGGTTCGACTGGTACACAGTATTCAACCAGTCGCTGAAGTCCTTGAAATAGCCAGGGAGATTCTTGGCTAGCTGGCCGAACTGCGCCTCGATGCCAAACGCTGGCGAGAACATGAGAACGACGAGTGCGAGCAGCACGAGAATCATCAGCACGAAGGCGATGAGCGTGCCCCATACGCGCTTGATGCCATGTCGCTCCAGGAAACTAACCGGGCTGGACAAGATGCACACGAACACGACGGTCCAAATGATGATGCCGATGGCGATGGACAAGATGTTGGCAACATAGAGCCCGATGCCTGCAAGTATTATGCCGCCAACCCAAGACCAGATTACCACCATGCGGTGGCGCGCTTCCTGATACTTATCGGATGCGCAGGTGGTGTTCGCGTCGTAATCGTTCGATGCCATGGCCGAGCAATCAGCGGCTCGGGTTGGCAGAATCGGGGTTGGCAGAATCGGGCTGCGTGGCGCCGAACTCCCCCTCGACTCGGGTAACCTCGTCGGACGCCACGCCAGGAGCGGTCCAAGCTGGCATAGCGGATTGGGGCTCGGTGACGATTCCCGTCATAACCGTGGTGTAGTTCGCGGGAGTTGCTTGCTTGGCAACCGACTGGCCTGCGATTGATTGGCTGGCGGTCGTCTGGCTCGCGGCCGAATTGCTCGCGGCCGACTGGCTGGCAGCTGGCTCGCCCGTTGCGTTGGAAAGGTAGCCGTCCAAGTTCAGCTTGCGTTCGAGCACAGCCTCGTCCTGATTGAGGTGCTCGCGGTTCGCCGCTTTCTCGTCAGCGGCCTTCTTCTCCTGCTCGGCCTTGTCGGCAAGCGCCTGCTGCTCGGCCAAGAGCGTGGACTCGCTGCTGGCGTTCTTGTCGCCGAAGAACTCGCGCACCTTCGTGGCCACCGAGTTCACTGCCTTGATGGGCGCGTTCGCGATGTTGTCTACGGCGGCGGTTGCCGACGATGCCGTGTCGGTGATCTCGGATACGTCTTCTAGAATCTGATCGACGCGCATCATCTCCAGATTCACGCTGTCAACGGTGAGTTGCACGCGCTCCAGAAGCGGGTCCACCTTGTTCACAGCTGGCTGGATGTTAGTGAGGATGGTGTTGGCCTCAGTGAGAAGAGGGTCGACTTGCGTCTTGATGTCGTCGATGGTGGTGCGTGCCGTCTTCACCGTGCGAATGAGCTCGATCACGAAGACGATGACGGCGATGACGAGCAGTATGAGCACGATTGGCAAGATGATGTTCAACACGTCGTTGATGTTCATGGCGTCCTCCTCGGAAAACTGACCCAAACTATAGCATAGTGCCTGCTAGGGGCCTGGGGTAATCAAGCGACGTTCATGTTCCGTAAGGAATCGGGCGCTGAATGCGATTCGGCCCGCTGGGCAGCGGGCCGAATCCAAGGAGGGGATGCCGCGGTGCTCATGCACCGCTACTGCTTTAAGCAGTTGCTGTAAAGGAGGGGAGCCTTTCAGCATGCTTGCATTATAGAAAACCGGTTTGAAGCCCTTATGATTGGGTTGAGCACAATTTGCGAAGAGCATGTGACAGAACGATGAACGCCACACGTGCGACCTGCACGATGTGCGCAAATGCGATGTGCCTCTTCTGCATCCTCTCATGCAAGCGCGCATCTCGGCTCGGCAACGAATGCGCCAGATTGTTTGCCGCCTTGCCCGGTTCGGATAAGATTCATCCATAAAAGCGAGAAAGGCAGGGCGCAATGGCAGACATCGAAATGCGATTCGGCAAGGACATGCTGGTGCTCAGCGGCTCCATCGACGCCGCTTTGGAGCGGCAAGGCGTGAACATGGATGCCGACCGGCAATACCTGAACCTCTTCGAGCCAGAAGTTGTGGTTGATGCACTCAAGCTTCAAATGATGGCTGGGGCACGTTGCTTGGTGACCACTACAGACGACATCACGTCGGCACGCCTGGCCCATGCGAACGCGCAAGCAGACGGCAGCACGCTCGCGCGCGCCGCGGTGGAAATCGCCCAGCAGTGCAAGCCGCAGCATGTGCTTGGCGCCATCGGCCCCTGCGGTCTGCCGCTTGACGGCTCGTCGGCAAGCTCGCTTAAAGAGAACAAGGGGCAATATGCGCAGGCTGCCCACTTCTTCGATGGGCTGGAGTTCGATGCATTCCTGCTTGACGGCTTCACCTCGCTCGACGACCTGAAGTGCGCGCTGATGGGCGTGCGGCAAGCAAGCGACGCACCCGTGTTCGCCTCGGTGCTGGTAGGGCATGGCGACATACCCCGAGAAAGCTCCTTCGCTGCGCAGGCGCAGAAGGCAAGTGGAAATTCCAGGGGTTCCGAGGGCTTCGACGTTTCGAGCATTCGAAGCGGGTTGCCCTCCGAAGGCTATCAGGTGATGGATGCCACAGAAGGCGTTACCAGCTTCGCGCGCACCATCACCCCGCTTCCCCCTGAAGCGCTTGACCAAGCCATCGACATCATGCTGGAGTTCGGAGCCAGCGTGGTGGGAATCGAAACGGCCGACTCGCTGAACCATGCATACGAATACGCAACGACCGCCGCGCAGGCAACAGCGCTACCGCTGCTGGTTTCGCTGCGCGCCGTGCTGGACCCGCTCGAAGCAGCCGACAAGGGCCTTACCCCCATCGAGAACTTGGAGAACTATACGGCTGATTCGATGCCCTATGCAGCCGAGCATCTGCGCCGCGCTGGCGTGCAGTTCCTGCGCGCAACCGGCAACGTGGACGCCAGCTTCACGGCAGGGCTCTCCGCTGCGGTTTCGGGCCTGGACGCGAAGCCGCACGGCGCATGAGAAAGGAAGACGCCCATGTTCGTTGAGCCAAGCCCGCATTTCGGAGCCCTGCAATCGATCGTCGACGAGTTGTTCGAAGACCGCCCGCGCGATCACGAGGTGCGGCGCCTCGATGCGGTGCTTGCTGCTGAAGCGAGCGACTTACCTGACGACCTGCGCGAAGTGGTCGAGCTGCTGCCAGCAGGAATCTACACGCGCCAGCGGCTTTGCGACCAGATGAACTCCATCATCGGCGGTCACGCCTGGGGTCAAATCTACGGCACCGTGGAATAAGTGTCGGATTTGTCTAGGAAGCGGGTAGACGATACTCTTCGCGCTTGGTTTCGCGCCCAAACGCTACGGCGAAATCTGGCAATCAACAAGTATGTGGCACGTTCGCTCCAAATCGACGAAGGTCGCGTTCCCCCCTGGCATAGCCCATGCATATAGGGTACTCTCATACCAGGCCCTGTTTTCAAAGCCGAACAAAGCGGTGGACCGACATCATTGCTCAGGGAGCTCTACATTGCCTGGGAAATGGAGATTCGCATCCGTTGATGCGAAAGCCAGGAACCAGGTTGCGAGCACCCACCTTTCGGGGTGGGTTCACCCTTCGGATTGGAGGCAGGGTCTCATCTTGCATTCGATTCGATACGCCAAGGCCTCGCATGGAAACACTGTTCTCGGAAGTCGTCGAAGAGCCCATTCCCATGGATGCACCGCTTGCCGTGCGCATGCGCCCGCGCACGCTCGATGAGCTGGTAGGCCAAGACGAGGCGTGCGGCCAGGGCAGTTGGCTGCGCAAGGCCATCGAGAACGATGCGCTGAGCTCCATTGTGCTGTTCGGCCCTGCGGGCACCGGCAAGACCTCGCTCGCGCACATCATTGCGCAAAGCACGCAGGCCACGTTCGTGGAAGTCTCGGCTATCGGCGGCACGGTATCGGACCTGCGCCGCGAGATAAAAGCCGCAAGCGAGCGCAAGCGCCTGGGCAGGCGCACCATCCTGTTCGTTGACGAGATACACCGCTTCAACCGCGCCCAGCAAGACTCCCTGCTTCACGCCGTGGAAGATCGCACCTTGGTGCTGGTGGGCGCCACCACCGAGAACCCCTACTTCGAGGTGAACTCGGCGCTGCTTTCGCGCTCGCGCGTGGTGGAGCTCAAGAACCTCACCGACGAGGACATCGCCGAGCTCATTCGACGTGCGCTTTGCGACGAGCGCGGGCTCAAAGGCGCCTACTCCCTTGCCGACGACGCGCTCGAATCGCTCGTGATGCTGTCGGGAGGCGATGGCCGAGCAGCGCTCACATCGCTTGAGCTTGCAGCGCAACTTGCCGGCGAGGGCACGCCAAGCTCACCGACCATCATCACCACGGAGGACGTTGAGCTTGCGAACCCGCATCGCAACGTGCCCTACGACAAGAACAAGGACATGCACTACGACATCATCTCGGCGTTCATCAAGTCGATGCGTGGCAGCGACCCCGACGCCGCTCTCTACTGGCTCGCACGCATGATAGATGGCGGCGAAGACCCCAAGTTCATCGCGCGCCGCATGATGATCGCCGCTTCCGAGGATGTTGGCAACGCCGACCCGCAAGCACTACTGGTGGCAGCAGCCGCATTCAAATCGGCTGAAGTGATCGGATACCCCGAATGCCGCATCAACCTGGCACAAGCCGCCACTTACATCGCCTTGGCGCCGAAGAGCAACGCCGTGGAAGCCGGCATCGACGCCGCGCTTTCGGAAGTGCGCCATGGGCCCGTGCGCGCCGTGCCCAACCACCTGCGCGACCGTCATCGCCCTGGCTCTGAGGACTACGGTGCCTACAAGTACCCGCATAGCTATCCCGAAGGCTGGGTTGACCAGCAGTACTTGCCCGACGGGCTCGAGCGCGGCAGCTTCTACAAGCCCACCGAGCGCGGATGGGAAGCCTATCGCACCGACATCGCTGCCAACAGGAAGCCCAAGAAGTAGCTCAACGTTGATGCGACGCAAACTGAGCGGATGGAAGCGCAGCTCTTCGCGCTTGGCTTCGCACTAAAGCGCTGCTCAGAACCACGCTTCCATCCGCGTCAGACTCAGCATGCATCGACCAGCCTCACACCAGCGAGCCGCCGCAGCTGGAGCCGAAACCGGCTGCGCAGCTGTAGCACATGGGGTTCGTCTTCACCTGGCGCACGGGAAGCTGACCTGAAGCCATGTCGAAGATGGTGGCGTCACGCCCCTCGAATTCGATTGGCAGCCCCAGCACATGGTTGGGCTCGCAGTCGTAAAGGCGTCCATCGAAGTCGACCGACACCTGGTCGAGGCACATCATGCGCGTCACTGCCATGGCATTGAAGTTGTCGGCCAAAAGCCCCAGGTAGTCGTCGAACATGCCCGCATCCAGCAAGTCCTGGGCGAAACGGCCCAAGGCCCAATTGTTGAACGCATAGAGGTTGTTGAACACGACTCCTTGATCGCGCTCGAGGATCTTGTGGTAGGCAGCCTCTATCATGTCCTGCGGAAGCGGCAGGAATGGGCCCGTTACGTTGTACACCAAGTCCAGCACCAGGGCTGGGTCGGTACCATAGCCCTTCGCGTTCAGCTGCTTGATGGAGGCGATGGTCTTGTCGAAGACGCCCGACCCGCGCTGCTCGTCAGTCGATTTCGGATCGTAGAACGGCAGAGATGCAACCACCTTCACGCCATTGTTCGCGAACACGTCCAGGAAATGCTCGTATTCGGGCTGTTGTTCCAACGTGAGGTTGGTGCGCACGATCACCTGACCCAGTTTGGCCGCTTCACCAACGAACCACTCCAGATGCGGATTTAGCTCCGGGCTTCCGCCTGTGATGTCCATCACTTTGAAGCCCCCGGCCGCGAAAGCCGCCAAGCATGCCTCCATCACCTCACGCGACATCATCTCGTAGCGGCGCGGCGTGCACTCGAGGTAGCAGTGACGGCACGCCAGATTGCAGCGGTAGGTTACGTTCACCTGCATCGTTTCCTGATGTTGGCGCGTTTGCAGCAACGTGGGCTGGCCCACGCGCTCCTCGAATGTCACGTACCCAGCGCGCTCGTAGGCATCTTCCAAAAGCGCCAAATCCACCTCGCGCTTGCCCTGGCGCACTTCCAACGCCTGCTGGGCGCGCTCGGCGTCGAATGCCCCACGATGCAGCCTCGACTCGCTCACCTCGAAGTACTTCCCATAGCGCGACGCCTTCAGCATGCGCGCCGTGTTACCGCTCACCGCCACCGGCTTGCCCTTGATAAAGCGCTGGTCAACGCTGAAGTCGAAGTAGCGCGGCATCTCGGGCATGCCGCCCAAATAGGTGGCGCGCTGACCGTAGTCCTCTTCGGTGCGCTCGAGGCCGTCGCATTTGATGGCGCGTATGGTGCGCGAGCGGAAGCTGGTGAAGCCAACGCGCGTTTCGATGGCGAGGTCGCCCACATAGAGCGGGTCGTCCACCGTCCACACGAAATGCGGCCAACCAACGCCCTCCATCAGCGCGCGGAAGTCTTCCAGGTACGTTGCGCCACCAAGGCACTCGCTATGCAGGACGGGGTCGTCGCGCAGCTCTTGGGGCAAGCGGCGTGACGCATACACATCGCTGAAATACAGCTCGCCGCCGTGTTTGAGCACGCGGTAAATCTCGGACATCACCAGATCCTTGAAAGGCGAGAGGTTCACCACGCAATTGGAGACCACCAGGTCGATGGATTCGTCCTCGATGCCAACCGCACGCAAGTCCTCGATGTAGCCCAAGCGGAACTCCACGTTCGAGCTCTCGAAGTCGAAGCGCTCTGCTTGCTCCTGCTGGTGACGCTGGGCAACCTCTAGCTGCTCGGGCGTCATGTCAATGCCAATCACCTTGCCCGTAGGTCCCACCAGCTTAGAGAGCACATACACGTCACGGCCGGTGCCGCACCCGAGGTCCAGCACAGTTGCGCCTTCGAGCGCTGGAGGAATGGGAGAGCCGCACCCATAGAAACGCGCGATGACCTCATCGGCAATCAGGGGAATGACGTCCAGCACGTACTTGGGAGGCGGCACAGACTCGCAATGCGGCGCATCGGTGCCCAAGTCATCGGATGCCGCAAGCGTGCGCCCGTAGTATTCGCGCACCTGGTCGTGAGTTGTTGTCAGTTCCATCTGCTCTCCCTAACGCACAAAACGCGGGCGCCGCAACAGATTGCGCCTCGCGCCTTTCCTGAATCGATTGCTTCGAGACGCCCGAGGGCTTCGAGGCCGATTCTGCAGGTCAAGAAATCTGCAATAGAATAAGTCATTGCAGATTTCGCCGACCGAAGCCAAGGCAAGAAGCTTTCGGTCGTCTCGAAGCAATCGCTTAGTACCGCGAGGCGCGACCGCCGTTGCGGCGCCCTTCGTCCGCGAACCCGAAGCACTCGGTGAAGATGACATTGCATTTCAAGTTGTATTTTCGCTTGATAGCGTCCATGGCATCTTCCACTATTTCGCCGAACGCCTCCGATTCGCACGTCGCACGCGCATTCACGATGATTGCCATGGCCGTATAGTCGCGCTGCAGCTTGCGCTCGAACTCGAGGTCGTAATCAACGCCCACGATGGAGCACTTCACGAAGTCACCGTCTTCGCCTGCCGCGAACAGCTTCAGGTGCGGCACGTTGCGGCGCGCCTCAATCAGCCCATCGCGAATGCCCTCCATCAAATCTTCCACCACGGCGTTGAAGTCGATGTTGCGCTCATCGCGCTCCTTTGCGAAGAAGCGGCGGTTGTACCAGCACATCTGCGCTTCGGCAGCATCGAATTCCTCGGAGTCGAGACCAAGGTCGCGCGGCTCGGCCGTTGCCTCGTGCGACAGCACGTAATCAACCAGCTCGGGAATGCCCTCGCCCGTGCGCGCGCTTATGGCCATCACGGGAACGTCGGGGTAAGCGCGGCGAATGAACTCCAGGTCGGCTTCACGCTCCTCGTCGTCGATAAGGTCCACCTTGTTCAGCACGATGAGGTCGGCTTCCAGAAGCTGGGCGTTCAGCAAGAAGCGCACCTCCTCGGGCAGATGGATGTTGCGGCGCGCATCGCCCGGCAGCATCATGCGCAGGCGCATGGGGTCAACCAAGCACGTGAGCGGCAGCAGGTCGAACTGGCCGGGGTACTCGTCCTTCAAGGTGAGATACACGTGGTCGAGCGCACCGACGCCAGCACCCGGAATGTCCGACATCACTAGGTTGGCGCCCGCATTCGCCAGGCGCGTGATGGCCGTGACCAAATCTTCAGTCACATAGCAGATGCAATCACCTGCTATCTCGGCGATGTCTACGTCTGCAGTCCGCGTAAAGTCGGCATCCACCAGGTTCTTCGCGCCGAGGTCGTTGGCAATGATGGCTGCATGGCCTTCCTGACCCTGCTCCCTCAAGCGCGCGTTGATGTTGCGCGCCATGGATATCATGGTGGTGGTCTTCCCCGATCCGAGAAAGCCGCTGACTATCATGTACTTGGTGGCCATAACTCGTTCTCCTTGCACAACAGCCTGCTGGCACGCACGACGTTTTGCCAACGCGCGCAGAGATTGCGTGCGCTCACTTTAGCACGTTTTAGTCAACTATTCGACATAGTCTAATGAACTACACGGTGCTTGGCAGCGAGTTTTCGCCCTCGCCCGCCTCAACTCGACTGCTTACAACCGCCGCCAGCTTGCTGCGGATGACTCGCACTTGAGATGTGGCGGTTTTGGTTAGCTTTGGTGCTGCTTCCACAGAATGTTGTTGGTCTCCAACCAGCTCTCGATGGTGCCCGTATCGAAGCCGTCGGTTGGATCGATCACCAGCGCATACATCTCCTCTTCAGCCAGCACAGCCTCCAGAGCATCGGTGAGCTGAATCTCGCCACCCACGCCCGGCTTCACATCGGCCAGCAGCTCCATCACGCGCGGGGACAGCAGGTAACGGCCGAATATGGCAAGGTCGCTGGGCGCATCCTCGGGCGCAGGCTTTTCCACCATGAAGTCGATCTTCCAAACGTCATCGGCCACTTGGTTACCAGCAATCACGCCGAAGCGCTTCACTTCCTCGTGCGGAACCGGCATGACCGCTATCACGCTTGCGCCACCATGTTGCTCTGAAACGGCGCGCATGCGCGGGAGCATCTTGTTGTCGGGCACCAGCACATCGCCCAGAAGCACGTAGAACGGCTCGCCATCCATCTTCTCGGCCGCGCAGCGCACGGCATGGCCCAACCCGAGTGCTTCGTCCTGATACACATAGCTCACGTTCATGTTGCCCACACGCTCCACCTCGTTGGCGTAGGCATCCTTGCCGCGCTCGCGCAACAGCGCCACCAGCTCAGGGTCGGGCGCGAAATGGTCCTCGATCGCCTTCTTCGAGCGGCTATTGATGATGATTACCTCATCGGCACCACTCGCTAATCCCTCTTCGACCACGTATTGGATGGCAGGCCGATCGACCACCAGCAGCATTTCCTTGGGTTGGGCCTTCGTTGCGGGCAGGAAACGCGTGCCAAGCCCTGCAGCGGGAATGAGTGCCTTCATAGATATCCTTTCGACTGCCTCTGGCCGTTACGTCATGCACGGGCCCAAGAAGCCCGAATGCCTTTGCTATCGAATTATACGTGTTTGCAGCCACGACGCCGAAGCCACGCACCCAACTGCGACGAACAGCCTGCTGCCCAATCCCGATGCGGCGCGTGGACGATCCTGAATTATTCTCGAGTACGCATATCTTCACATAAACTGCATAGCCTTTCACCCGTCACAACCGGCCGAATGGGTAGAAATCGCTATTTGAAGTTGCTAGAATATCGTCCGATTTCGCACAGCTGTTGAGTTTTGGAAACACCACGAAGGGAACTTGAACCACCATGGACTTAGCGCAACAGGCACGACTGATTGATTCCATCCACGATACGCTCGACGATTTCGTCGGCCAGCAAATTCGCGTCCGCGCGAACATGGGCCGCTCGAAGATCGTAGAGAGCACCGGGACGTTGACTCAAGTCCATCCTCGCCTCTTCATCATGGAGATGGACCGTAAGCGGGGCCGCACGGCACGCCAATCCTATCAGTACGTGGACGTGCTCACCGGAACCGTTGAGCTCTCGCACGGCGGCGAGCCCATCTTCGAACCGTTCGTAATCGACACCGATAACGAACTGGCACCTCTGCCCGAGGGCGAGATGCCCCTTATGAACGCCTAAGGTACGAAACCGCAGCAGTTGCGCGCTCACGGCGCAAGCCAGCCGCCTTGACAAAGTGCACGGCTGCTTTCAGAATGAGCCGTGCACAAAAAGCGCCTCACTAGGCGCACACATATGGGGATGTAGCTCAGCTGGGAGAGCGCCACGTTCGCAACGTGGAAGTCGTGGGTTCAAGTCCCATCATCTCCACCATACAATCCAAAGGCCTTGAGACCGCCTCGAGGCCTTTTTCGTATCCCCCACGCCCTCTTGGCCTCCCTGCGCCCCTCTTGGCCTCCCTGCCCCACGAAATGCTGAGGGATAGCGCAAAGGTTAGATGCGTGTCGCGGCTGTAATGCGAATGGCGTCGACATCGATGCAGACCTCGCCGCTGTAGCCTTCCCAATTCTTCACTTGATAGTCGTAATAGCTGCCGCGCGCATCGTCGAAGGCAGACATGATGGCCATTATCGTGCCACCATGGGCAACGATGGCCAAGCGCTCGGTAGCGCTGTCGCGCGCATCCCGCACAACGCGCCGAAACGCCCGCACGGTGCGCTCGACGAACTGGCCATACGATTCCCCTTGGGGGCAGCATGCCGCAGAACCCGCGTCCAACCACGCTGAATAGAGCGGGGCCAGGTCGCCATCTGCCATGATCTCATCGTAGGTCTTTCCCTCGAACAGGCCGAAATCCATTTCGCGAAAATCGCCGATCGACAGCGGATGGATTGCGGGAAAGAGCACGAGCGCCGACTGCTGCGCACGAGCAAGGGGCGAGCAGTAGACCTTCACGTCGTCGACGGCGTCGCCAAACAACTCTTGCAGCTTTTGCGCTGCATGGCGCCCAGCCTCGCGGCCTTCCGCGCAAAGCGGCTCATCGATGTGCCCGACATAGCGGCGCTCCATGTTTCCTTGCGTTTGGCCATGCCTGACAAGAATCAACTGCATGGCGGCATCGCCCTCTGCGCGCCACGTCATTTGAGCACCAGGGGAATGCCGCACACCGTGCGCACGACGCTTTCGGCTTGCCCGGCGAGAAGGACGCACAGCTCCCCGGTCTGCTCGCGTGCGCATCGGTCGAGTCGGTCGACCGGCACGATGCCATTGCCCACCTCGCAGCAGATGACAACCTCCTTTTGGGCGAGCTCGCGTGCTAAATCGCGCACGACCGAAGGCTCTTCGCGCGCGATTCCGGTCGCACAAGCGGTTGTGTCTTCACCTGCGCAAACGCTCGCATCTTCACCTGCGCCCCCAGCCGACGCAAAGGCCGCCGCAAGAGTGCGCCTCACCATGTCCTGGACGTTGTACACCACCGGACGGTCGTCCAAAACCGCATCGGCCATGTCGCTTTCGCCATAGCCAAGCGAGCGCGCATAGGTTCGCTTGCCGGAATGGCACCCTCCCACGATTAGCAGCATATCGCCATCACCTTCAACGCAACAACAAGGCAGATCAGCATCGCAAGGTCGCACATCTGGATGATCGCTCCGGCAATGTCGCCGCTCATGCCCCCGAATTTCCTTCGCGCAAAGGGGAAGGCGCACAGAAACAGCACCAGCGCTCCCGCCAGCATGACAAGCGCGGGAATCGGCTGCGCCCAGATCATGAGCGCAGCCACAGCAGCGAACATGACCGCGAGGATGCCAAGCGAGGCCGTTTTCCCACCGCCCTCAGCCGATTTCTGGAAGCTGGAGAGCATCCCCTCCTCCTTCGAGCGCGTGCCGATGAGCGATGCGGCTCCACCCGCAATGCGGCTGACCACCGGTATGCAGCACAGCAGCACCACCGCGGGCCAGTCGCCTGGAAGCGCGATGGGGACCTCGCTGCAAAAGCCGAGATAGGCAATGAGGTAGACCCCCGCGCCGATGATGGCGAAGGCGCCGACATGCGGGTCTTTGAGAATCTCCCTGCGACGCTCGGGCGGCGAGTTGCTGGCAAGCGCATCGACGACATCGCAGAGCCCATCCAAGTGAATGCCGCCTGAGACCAGCAACGGAATCACCGTGATGCCGGCAGCCCGCACGAGCATGCCGAAATGCAGGAGGCCGCAAAGCCAACACCAGAGCGCAAGCAGCGCGCCCACAACGATGCCGACCAGCGGAAGCGCGGCCAAAAGATAGCGCATGTTGCGGTTATCCCAGGGAAGAAGCGGAGCGGGAAGCCGCGAAAACGTGGTGAACGCCAGCGCGACGGAGCGGAAATACACGGCTATCTCGCTCATGGAAGACGCCCTTTCACGGTGCGGGGGATGCCCGCAACGACCTCTGCCACTGCATCGAACTCGTGTGCAAGCGCGCAATTGAGCGTGCCTACGAGCTCTCGATAGACAGCCGTGCCCCCTTCGAAGCGCGCCACATCGCCGCTTCCCACCTCATTCGTGACCACGATGAAGCGGTCACATTGCCGGCGAACGTTTTCGATCCCAGCATGCAGCCGGCTGAAGGCGTCGCGCGGATCGAGCAGCGAGCCATCTTCGGAAAACAGCACGTTGGCCACTAGGTTGCCGACGCACTCCAAAAGCACGACGGAATGGGACGACCCATCTACTGCGGCAGGTGCGGCAGAAACGGGTTGCGCATCTGTCGCGGCGGGCGCGGCAGGAGCGGGTCGCGCATCTGTCGCAAGTTCCCCACGAGCGGCATGCTCCGCATCGCCGCCACACTTCACATCGCCCGCTAGAACGACCTCGGTCAGGTCGGAATACGACTCGATGGTGATGAAGCCCTTTCCCGCACGCATGCGACGGTGGCGAAGCAGCCGTCGCTGGCCTTCTTCGCCAAAAGGTCTCATGGTCGCCAAGTAATAGCGCAAGCCTGCCGCATGCAGCGCCAGCTGTTCTGCATAGGCGCTTTTCCCGCACGAGGCGCCGCCGGTCACAAGCACGGTTTTGGGCAAGGCGTCAGTCAACGAGGTCCACCTCGTAAGCATCGACGCCGATGGCCTCGAACGACATGCCGTCATATACGGTTAGGGCCATATCCAGAAGAGGCATCAGGCATACGGCACCCGTGCCCTCGCCCAAGCGCATGCCGGCATATATGAGCGGGCGCACCTGCAGCGCATCGAGGATGGCTTGGCCGGCGGCTTCCGCAGAAACATGCGAGGCGAGGATGGCCGACGCGCAGTTGGGACACAGACGCACCGCCGCCAAGGCGGCAACGGCGCTGATGAACCCATCGATGATGATGGGCACGCGATAGAGGGCGCCGCCCAGATAGGCACCCACCATGCCGGCAAGATCGAATCCGCCCACCTTGGCCACGACATCGAAGGCGTCTGATGGGTCGGGGTCGTTCACGGCGATTGCGCGCTCGATCGCGTCGACTTTGCGCGCCAGCCCCTCATCCGACAACCCAGCACCCTTGCCGGTCATCTTCGCAGGCGACTGACCCAACAAGACCGATGCGACCGCACTTGAGGTGGTGGTGTTGCCGATGCCCATCTCGCCTGTGGCGATAATGCTGTAGCCCTCTTCCTTCAGCTCGCGCACGAGGTCGATGCCCGTTTGAATTGCCTGCAAGCACTGCTCGGGCGTCATCGCCGGGCCTTGCGTCATGTTGGCCGTGCCTTGTGCGATCTTGCGGTCGAGCACCCCTTCGTAGGCCTGGTCGGACGCTATGCCCACATCAACAGGGAAAACGTCGGCACCGGTCACAGATGCCATGCGGCACACCGATGAGACCTTCTTGCCCATATTGGCCGACACGATGGCTGTGACCTCCTGGCCGGTTTGCGTGACGCCCTCCGCGACCACGCCGTTGTCGGCACAGAACGCAAGAACGGCCTTCTTTTTCAAGGAAACGTCTTCGCTTCCCGTGAGGGCCGCAATCTGGATGATGGCGTCTTCGAGCGCACCCAGGCTGCCGATGGGCTTGCCCACATTGTTCCATTTGTCGAGCGCCCGCTTACCGGCCTCGGCATCGAGGGTTTTCATCTGGTCGTTCAGTTGCGCGAAATCCATGCGAGCTCCTTGCTGACGATTCTCGACGGCTGGGAATCTGATGACGACCCCGCTCAGGGAAAAGAGCGCCCTTCCGCAGAGGCCGAAACGCACTCTTCCCGCCAGCCCTGTTTCTTTGCCTCATTCCATTATGAGTAAAGTTCGGGGCGACGGCGATCAAAATAGGAAATACCCCGCATGCCCCTGCCTCCGTTTCCGTCGTCTGCTTCCCCGCCGTCGCGATCGCGCGGCAAATCGGCGTCGAGCTCGACCGTGAGCACGTCGTCGACTGGCGAAGCAAGGCTTCCCATCAGCTTTCCGCAGGCATCGTAGATAGCACAGCCGCCACCGCCTTCGCCCAGGGGCTTCAACGCATTGCAGGCCACGACGTACATGCCGTTGTCATGGGCACGCGCAGGCAGATAGGTTGCCCAGCTCTCGAGCCGGAGCTCACCGGAAAGAGGGCTCGCAAAAGGAGCCAGCAACACCTCGGCACCCTTTGCGCGCAGCGTGCCTGCGATATCGGGGATGCAGCATTCCCAACAGAGGCTGACGCCCAAGCAGGCATCGGGCACCTGCACGGCATCGATGCTGCCCCCCGCCGCGAAATGGCCGACCTCTGTTTTCCCCAAATGGGTTTTCCGATAGATGAACCGCACATCGCCTGCGCAGACGACCTGCGTGACGTAGGGCAGCCCCTCGCCCTGCTCGATCAGCCCGAACGAGAGCACGACCCCCTGTTCGGCAGCGAAGCGCCCAAGACGCTTTACGCAGGGATGCTCGAGCCCTTCAGCCAACTCGCTTGAACGGGAAGCGTCATAGCCGGTAAGGCATGCCTCCGGAAAGCCGATGATGCGCGCGCCCTCGTCTATCGCACGAAACGCGAGCGCAACGACCTTCTCGCAATTTTGCGCCACGTCTCCCAACTCCGAGCGCATTTGGACCGCGCTTGCCCTCAGCGCCCTCATGGCATACGTCCCCATATCGCAGAAAGATCATCCGCTTGCGTGTGCTGCACGAGCTTCCCCTGATCCCTCGCCGCCTCAAGCAATTGCACCATGCCCCTATTCGTGTCGCCGATGTCCACGCCGGCATCGATGACCCACTCGACGCGCCCGATGGCATCGAGCGCAGCCTCGATGGTCGCCTGAGAAAGCGGCTCGAATGGCCGTTGCGCAATCACCTGCACCGCTAGTAGCCGTGCCAGCTGGTAGTCGATGTCGTTTTCGTACAACGGACCGGCCGCAAACGGCACGCCCGCGGTGCGCAGGGCGCGAAACACCGGAATGCCGCTGCCGGAAGACGACAGGACCAATGCGCGCGCCTCCCCTTCCACACGCGGCAGCTCGATGCTGCCGAACAGCGTGTCGAAAAATCCGTTATTCAAATCGTAGAGCTCACGGATGCGCTCTTCGCTGAAAACCTCGTCGGGTGTGCCCTGCATGAAGAGGGTATCGCCCTTGATGCAGGCTATCTTGTCGGATATCTTCATCGCGAGGTCGATCTCGTGAAGCGCCATGATAACGGTGATGCCGTTTTGCTTGGCCATGCTGCGCAAGATGCTGAGCAGCTCCAGCTTGTGATGGATGTCCAAAAAAGACGTAGGCTCGTCAAGGACGATGATCTCAGGCTCTTGGCAGATTGCCCGCGCAAGAAGGATGCGCTGGCGCTGGCCGTCGGAAATGGCGGTGAAATCGTTGTTCCCCAGTTCGAGGGTGTGCGTCATGGCCATGGCACGCTCGACCTTCTGCTCGTCCTCCTCGGTGAGCATGCCGAGCTTTCCCGTGTAGGGATAACGCCCCGTTGCAACTATGTCGTAGCAGGTCATCAGCTCGGGTTTGAGCCGCTCGGTCAGAACGACCGCCATGCGCGTGGCCAAATCGTGATAGGAGATGCGCTCGATGTCTTGTCCGTCGAACATCACGCGCCCGCCGAGAGGCTTGAGCTGGCGGGTGATGGTTTTCAGGATGGTCGACTTGCCGGCGCCGTTCGGCCCGATGAGCGTGAGAATCTCGCCCCGCGCGACCTCGATGTCGATGTCGCGGATCAGGACGTTTTTCGGTGCATAGCCAACAGAGAGGCCCTCAAGGGAGAAATAGGGCGTGCCCTTCGCTGTGCCTGTCGCCGCGCTTTCCACTCGGCCCGATCGACCTTCGGCAACCACAGTCTCATCCATGCGCTACCCCCTCTTCTTCTTGGAGGTGAGCATCATGAAAATGACCACGGGCGCACCGAAGATGGCGGTGACGGTGGAGATGTTCAGCTCCGTGGGGGCGAAGGCGACACGGGCGATGAGGTCGCACATCATGCAGAAGACCGAACCGCCCAAAAACGTGGCCGGTATGACCACGAGCGGCTTCGATACGCCAAGGGCACGCTTCATGAGGAACGGCACGGCGATCCCCAAAAACGATATGGGCCCGGCAAAGGCAGTGACCGTCGCCGACAGGATGCTCGAGAGCAGGATGAGCGCCGTGCGGAACAGCTTGACGTTCACGCCCATGCTCTGCGCGTACGCCTCGCCCAGCTGATAAGCGCCGATCGGCTTCGAGAGGATCATGGCCAAGATGAACCCGATGGCCACGATCACCGTTGCGATGTATACATTATCCCAGTTCATGCCTGAGAAACTGCCAAGAGACCAACCATGCAGGTTCACGATGTCGGAGTCTTCGGCGAAGGTGATGAGGAAGTCGGTTATGGCCGAGCAGATGTAGCCGATCATGATGCCGGCCACCAACAGCACCGCCATGTTGTCGATGCGCTTGGAGATGAGCAGTATGAAAGCAGTGGAGATGAGCGCGCCGATAAATGCGGCAACGATCAGAACATAGGAGGAAACGGAGCTCATGCGCTGCAGCAGCACGATCATGGTGAGCGCAACGGCCATCTTCGCGCCATGCGAGATGCCCAATACGAAGGGGCCTGCGATGGGGTTTTGGAAAAACGTCTGGAGCAGATAGCCTGAAACCGCAAGCGCGCCTCCCAAAATGAGCGCCATGAGCAGCCGCGGAAGCCGAATGAGCCACACGATGTTAGAGGCATCGACATTCGAGGAATCGCCCATGAGAATGCCGATAAGGTCTGGAACGGAAATGTGCACGCTTCCGGTGTTCACGTTGATGACGAGGATCACCGCCATGGCCACCAACATGGCGACGAAGATCGCCGTGCAGCGGGCACGGCGCTTCAGGTTCTTAGCATGGAAGGTGCCCGCCTCTGCAGACACCTTCCCTTTCCGTGCTTCCTGGCTGGTTGCGCTCACTTACGAGACCTTCTCGAAAAACACCATCTTGTCCTCGTCGCAGTCGTGCACGAGTTCGTGGAAGTCCGAGATCATCTCGGCTATCTTGTCGGTTGCCTGGAACATATCCTTATGGGTGGTCCACACATTGCCCTCTTTCACGGCTTTGTAGTCGGCGAACGTAGGGCTTTTCTCGATCAGGTCGTCCACGCTTTCGATGGCATCGACGATGGCGCCGTTGTATACGAGATAGTCGGAATTGACGGCCGTCGCATAGAACTGCTCCATGGTCATGTTCACCGTGGTGCCTTTGCCGTTGTCCTCCAAATCGTTGAAGGCATACACGCCACCGCCCAAATCGATGCTCTGGGCAATGTAGTCGCCTGCGCGGCGCACGACGACCGACCCATCCGTCCCGACCGAGAAGAAAGTGACGGTCTTCCCGGTATTGGGCTCATCGGCATACGACACGATGGTATCGACCTTGTCGTTGAAATATTTGTCGGCCTCGTCCTCCCTGTTCCACATGGCGCCATAGAGCTTGATCCATTCAAGCCGGCCAAGCGGGTTCGTCTCATAGCTCGAGCGCTCGATGAACACCGGTATGCCGAGGTCTTCCTCCATTTCCATGACCTCAGGGGTATGCAGGATCATCGTGGACTGCAGCGCCATGTCGGCACCGTTATCCACAAGCATCTCGTAATCGGGCGCACTGTATTTTCCCGCAAAGGCCAGCTTGCCCGCGTCGAACGCATTGCGGGGCGCCTCTATCTCCCAACCGGATTTATCCGTGCCGGTCATGGTTATGCTGTCGAGCTCGCCGATGGCGTCCACGAGCGCAATCGCAGATGTCGCGCACAGATACACCTGGTCGAGCGGCTGCTGCAGCACGCGCGTTTCCTCAGGCAAGTTCTCCGGCACGCGTGCACCCTCAGGAACTACCAGATAAATCGCAGGGTCGTCCTCGATCGTGATGGCCTTATACCCTCCGTCATAGTAATAGACGTCAAAGAGCTCGGCATAGTCCAGATCCATCGCATCCTCAAAGACGAGGCCATCGAACTTGGGCGCACGCGAGGCCGGGTCCGCATCTTCCGCAGCCGTTGTGCCTTGCGAGCACCCTGCAAGACAAAGCGTGGCAAAGAGGGAAACTGCAGCGAACAGGGAGAAGATGAGCGCTGCCGGCCATCGCACGCCCTTCAGGGCTGCCCGTCGAGAAGCCGAAGAGGGTGCGCAGGCCGCAAAGGCCTGCGGGGCCGCTGGAGCCGCTGAAGTCCGAAGGCCCTTGGCGACCGAAAACGTGCTCTGCCTATCAAAGAATCGCATGACTACCTTCCCTGAAGCTATGCAATATGCCCATACGCCTGCTCGTAGATCTCGGCCGCCTCATCTTCCACATCGAAGAGAGCGCCATAGAGCAAAATCCATTCCGCCTGCGCCTCGTCTTCATCCTCGCTGTCGCTGCAATCCAAGACGAAGGGAATGTCGAGGGTGCCGAAACGCTTGGCAAGCTCGATATAGTTTTCGGTCTGCTCGGCCGGCGTGGCATCCTCATCGGCCCCAGCGAGCACCGACGACGGGGCGATATACAACCCGCATTTCTGTTTGACCAGGGCGGCATAGTCGACGGAAGGATCGGGGTCGACGCGCTTGATGCGATCATCGGCGATTGCCTCGCGCACCGGGGCGAACTCGTCACCCTCAAGGTCGGCCTCCGAAAGCTCGACTGTGCTCACGCTATCCAGAACATCCAGCTCGACGAGCATCTTCAAGGCATTGCGCGAGGCGACATGAGCTCCTTCGATGGGCTGCTCGACAACAACGACCGTCTCTTCGATGCCTGCCGGAGCCTCTTTGCCCTTGGGAACGATCAGGTATTTCACAACGCCCGCGATGTAGGCGCTCGCACTGAACTCGGAAGCGGAAGCATCGCCCTCTTCAACGCCTTCGGCATCTTTCATGCCGGCTTCGGCAACCTGCTTCAGCATGTCGGTGAACGAATCGACGTTTTGGCCATTCCACTTGCCGCTCTTCGAGATGTTGATCTCGATCAGCCTGTAGCCGCCCTCGTAGTTGAAGATCTTGACGTTCTTGGCGTTCTTGAACTCGGTCTCGGATTCGAATTTCAGGCCAGCGATTTCTGGGGCCTCTTCGTCGAGCGCGTCGGAAGCAACGATGTTCGTGGCCACTGCATCGCCATTGGCCGCCGCCTTCAACCCGACGAAAATGCTGTAATTGACCCAATGGCTCGCAGACATCGCCGTTGTCATGCCGCTGATAACGTTGTTCTTGTTCAGCTCGATGGGAATCTCGAACGTGCTCACGCCCGTGCCTGGCGTTGAGTTTGGCACGGTGGCGCCGTTTGCCATGACGTATGCATAGCTGCCGCTGTTGATGACGATGACCGCATAAGCCTTTCCGCCACGCACGATGATCTTGCTGCAGGACATGCCCTTAAGACGTCCCGAACCGCCACTCCAGCTGAAGCTGTCCGGCGTATACTCGCCGTCGGCAAGCGTCACAGACGTATTGCCAACTGTGGCACCCGGCGCATTGTCGGTTGAGCTTGGGGATGGCTTGGGCTTTGCAGCCGGTTTATCGGATTTGCCGGAACCGGTATCGCTGGGCAGCAACTCATCGCTGCCGAAGTACAGGATCTTGCCCTTCTCGTCGATCTTGAGCGCTACAGTCTTCCAGTTTCCCGAACGGGTGTATTGCACAGCGATGGGAGCATAGCCTTTCAAGAAATCGGATGCAGGAAGCCCCGTGATCTTCTTGTTCGAAAGGGAGGTGGAGGAGCCAGCGGCTGCCTGCTGCTCAGCCGTTCCCCGATAGTAGGCTTTCACATCTGTGCTGAATTGGATATCAAGCGTGGGGTTCGCTCCTTTATTGAGGACAGCGGAGCCGATATTCAGCATGATATAACCGACCTGCCCGGAGCTCGGCCTGCTTGGCGCCAAGGACACGCTCTGCGATGCAGGTTGATCAGGATCAGGATCGGGATCGGGATCAGGATTCTCTGCCGTAATATTCTTGGTCGAGCCGAAATAAAGCTTGGAGCCGTCGAGCTTCAGAGCGCCATCTATCCATCTGAGTTCACCAGTCTTAGTGTTCCTATACTGCGCAGCGATAGGAGCGTATTTGTTCGTGCAATACGAAAGCGGGATTCCCGTGGCGGTGTGTTCGCCGGTTATCTCTGTGCCTGCATTATCGCCGATCTTCTCCGCCTCGTCTTTGGTTCCCAGGAAGAACCGGAAGAACGTACGTGTGGCGGGTCCGAAAGTCACGCTCAAGGTCGACTCGGACATGCCTGCGACGCGCTCGGCGGATACGACCTTAAGCATGCCGGGGCCTTCGGGCGCATCTACCAGAGTGATCATGGTGTCAGCGATCTTGCCGTAATAGAGCTTATCGCCGTCGATTTTAATCGCAGCGTCAATCCACGAAAACGTTCCGTCTTTCTTTTGATACATCGCGGAAATGGGGGCGAACTTGCCCTTGCAATAGCTCTCGGGGATGCCCACTACCGTGTTGTCTGTGACGCCTAACGTTGACGTTGCACCAGCAGCCTGATCCGTAGTGCCGAGGTAGCACTTCATATACGTACGGTTGCTCTTTCCCCCGGAGAATGTGATGCTCAGCGTTGTTGTGCCATCGACGGTGACAAGCTGGGCTGCAGATGGAACAAGCATCGTGCCGCTTCCTTCGGGCGTGAGCGTCTGTATCGTCTCGGAATTTGCCTGGGCCTTGAGATCCTCGATGGTCTCGGCGAAAGTGGCGATCGACGCAATTACGCGCTCGGAAAGATCGCAAGCCTCGCTCGTCGCGAGCCCTAAGTCTGTTTCCGGCTCGCTGCTTTGGGCGATGCCGCCTTCAACACCCTCTGTCGAGCATGCGGGGTCGGCCGCCGCATCCGACGTTTGAGATGCAGCATCGTCAGCCGTTTCATTGCCAGCAACATTGCCGGCAGCGTCGCTTGTGCCAGCAGCATCGTCGGCATCGCCGTTCTCGGCTTTCCCGCTTTCGGCATCATCCTGCGTCGCATCGCTCGCTGCGTCGGATTTCGTCTCCTCGCCGGCTACGATGTCCTGGCTGGGCTCCCTTTCGCCCGATGCGTCGGTTTCCTGTACCGGCAAGCCATTCGCTTCTTCGCCCGCGGCGGCCTCTAAAGCCGCCTCGCCCGTTTGAGCGCAAGCAGTCGTTGCGTCATCGGCACATGCCGGAAGCGGCATGAGGCCCACGACCAATGCCATGGAAAGCATCGAGCTGAGCAACTTGGTTCTCTTCTTCACGCGATTCTCCCTTCAAGCACAGTTGTTTTAAGCTGTTTTGGCAGCTGCAGAAGCGGTCATGTGCGTGAATGGATTTAAAAAGCACGCCCTCGATACGAGGGCGTGCTTGCTGTCGAACCAAGCTGCGTCCTCCGGGGTTCACAGAGTGCGTCATCGAAAGATGAGGATTGGTAAGGTACTCTGGCTTTGGCGCGCCAATGCATCGCGCGCCCATACAGTAATGGCCCTTGCCCAGGATTCTCACCTGGTTCCCCTTACGTATCGGCTTGCAGCCGAACAACCCTTGCTTTTCAAAGTGCATTCAATGCAAGCGCTTCTTGCGCGATAGATTATAGCGAAATAGTGCATAATTGCATAATATAAAGCAGTTCCTCAGCGAAAGGCAGGCGCATGGTATACATCGTGGGAGCGGGCCCCGGAGCGGTCGACCTGATCACCGTACGCGGCGCTGATCTGCTAAAACAGGCCGATATCGTGATATGGGCCGGAAGTTTGGTGAATCCCCGGCTGCTCGAGCAATGCAAGTCTGGCTGCGAGATTCACGACAGCGCGAAAATGACGCTTGAGCAGGTTATCCAGACGATTCGCGAAGGTCATCGCCAAGGGAAGACGATCGTCCGCCTCCACACGGGCGACCCCTCGATCTATGGCGCCATCCGCGAGCAGATGGACCTGCTTGCAGAAGCCGTCATTCCCTTCGAAGTGGTCCCCGGCGTCTCAAGCTTCTGCGGGACTGCCGCCGCGCTCAAGGCGGAACTCACGCTTCCCAATGTGAGCCAAACGGTCATCATCACGCGCCTCGAAGGCCACACGCCCATGCCGCAAGGCGAATCCATGCGCAGCTTGGCCGCGCATAACGCGACCATGTGCATCTTCCTCAGCTCTGGCATGCTCGACAAGCTGGCCGAGGAGCTCATCGCCGGCGGCTATGCACCCGACACGCCGGCGGCATTGGTGTACAAGGCAACGTGGCCCGATGAGAAGGTCTGCCGCTGCACCGTGGAGACCCTCGCCCAGACAGGCAGAGACAACGACATCAAAGCGACTGCCTTGGTGGTGGTCGGCGGCGTGCTCGGCACCGAATACGAGCGCAGCCTGCTCTACCACCCCGGTTTCACCACCTTGTTCCGAGAAGGCGACGGTTCGCTGGGCGCGTCGCATTAAGGCGGCGCGAACAGGGCGATTCGGTGCGGCCGGCAGCTGAAAACGATTGGGAGGGGCAACAGAATCAGCGATGGCGTTCGAGCATTACCTGCATACCGACGGGAAGCGGCTGCGCTGCGGGTTCACGACCGGCAGCTGCGCTGCCTTGGCTGCGCAAGCCGCAACCCATCTTCTTTTGACGGGCGAAGCCCCTGCGCGCGCATCGATCGTAACGCCGAAGGGCATTCGCGTGGAGGCAGACGTGGTCGAGCCGCATCTGGTTGAGGGCGCCTCCGGCGAAGACGGCGGCGCAGACGCCACGGATGAAAATGCAGAGGCACCCACTGCAGACAAAGGCGCCGCGCGGGAAGGCTGCGCAATCTGTGCCGTGCGCAAAGATGCGGGCGACGACATCGACGTGACGGACGGCGTTTTGGTCTATGCGCGCGTAAGCCGCTCTGACAAGCCCGGCGTTCACATCGAAGGCGGCACGGGGGTTGGGCGCATCACCCTTCCCGGCCTCGAACAGCCTGTGGGCGCTGCGGCGATCAACAGCGGCCCCCGTGCGATGATAGAAAAAGAGGCGTTGCATGCCGCTTCCGCGCTCGGCTATGACGGCGGCCTCGATGTGCTTATCAGCATCCCGGCCGGAGTCGAGCTGGGCGCAAAGACCTTCAATCCGCAGCTGGGGATAGAGGGCGGCATCTCGGTTTTGGGGACATCAGGCATCGTCGAGCCCAAAAGCCTGAAAGCGCTCAGCGACAGCATCGAGGTCGAGATAAGGCAGCATGCCGCATTGGGCCATCGACGGCTGGTGGTGGTGCCCGGAAATTACGGCCAGGCCTTCGCGGAATCGATCCCCCTGCTCTCGGGCATTCCCCACGTGTCATGCGCCAACTTCATCGGCAACACCTTGGACTTCTGCGCGCAATACGATTTCGAAGAAGTGCTGCTCATCGGCCATATCGGAAAGATGGTGAAGGTGGCCGGGGGCATCATGGACACGCATTCGCGCATGGCCGACTGCCGCACAGAGATCTTCTGCGCCCATGCGGCCCAGCTCGGAGCATCGCAGGAGACCTGCCGCCAACTGATGGCCGCGGCAACAACCGATGCCTGCTTGGGTATCCTCGAACAGGCCGGTCTGCTGCATGAGACAATGTCTGCGATCGGCGACGCGATCGCCCAGAAGCTCGAGAGGCGCGTCGCTGGGGCTTACCGCATCGAGACGATCGTCTTCAGCAACGTGCGCGGCGAGCTCTATCGCTCGAACGGCGTCGAGGAGCTGCTCGAGCGATGGGGTGCTGCGCTTTCGAAAGGATGTGCATAATGGGCGAACAAGCTGTGCTCTACGGCATCGGAGTGGGCCCGGGCGCCCCCGACCTCATCACGCTGCGTGCCATGCGCGCCATCGAGGAATGTGCAGTTGTGGCATGCCCACGCACGTCATCGGGCAATATGCTTGCGCTCGACACCGTGCGCGCGACCTGCGACCTCACCGGCAAAACCATCATGGCGCTCGATTTCGCCATGTCGCGCGATGCAGCAGTGCTCAAAGAGCATCATGACGCCGCGGCAAAGAGCATTCTGGGCGCGCTGCGATCGGGCGATTCGGTGGCATTCCTCACGCTTGGCGACGTGACGCTCTACTCGACGTTCACCCCGCTTGCCGAGCGGGCCGAAGAGGCGGGCTTTCAAACAACGATGGTGCCGGGGGTGCCCAGCTTCTGCGCCATAGCCGCAACGTTGGGCATCGACCTCACGCCCCAGATGAACGACCCGGTCCATATCATTCCCAGCGCCAACAGCAGATTGGCCGAAGTGTTGGACCTTCCCGGCACGAAAGTGATCATGAAGGCGGGAAAGCGCATCGAGGACGTGAAAGGGCTCCTGCGCGCGCAAGGGAAATACGACAAAGCGCAGGCAATCCAAAACTGCGGCATGCCCAACGAGAACATTGCCCGCAACTTGGATGCGGTGGTGCCGGGCGAGTATTTCACGACAGTGGTCGTGCTGCCATGACGGGCACCGTGGTGAAACATGCCGCGCTCATCGCTTTCTCTGCGGCCGGATTCGAGGTTGCCGCGCGCATCGCAGCGGCGCTTTCCGCCTCCGCCGAGGGCGTCGCATCGGGCGAGTGCGCCCAATCGCAGAAAGCCGCATGCCCTGGCGCATCTGGGAAACATGCGCGCGCCATCGCATGGAGCTGCTCGCTGAGCAAGGGCTTCGGGCCCGAAAAGGTTTCGCACAGACAGTGGGCGCAAGCGCAGTTCCCCCTTTGCGACGCGCTCATCTTCGCGGGTTCCACCGGCATCGCAGTGCGCACGATTGCGCCGCACATCGCGCATAAGACGACCGACCCAGCCGTCTTGGTCGTCGACGAGGGGGCATCGTGGTGCATCGCGCTTCTGTCGGGGCATCTGGGCGGGGCGAACCGCTTGGCCCAAACGGTCGGCGCGGCAGTGGGCGCGACGCCGGTGATAACCACGGCAACGGATGTCAATGCATGCTGGGCCGTCGACGTATGGGCGGCGAGCAACCATCTTCACGTGGTGAATCCGCCGGCCATCAAGACGGTTTCTGCGCGATTGCTGCGAGGCGAAGGCGTCGCCCTCTATTCGCCCCTGCCCATTGCGGGCTGCGCCCCTGAAGGCGTGAGGCTGGTCGGCGATCCGCAGGAAGCGCAGGTGGTCATCCACTCCGATGCGCTCGACGACAAGGCCGCCTGGGGGCTGCAGCCAAAGGCTGCAGAGGAGACGGCGCGGCTTCACCTGGTCGTCGGCTCGATCGCAGCTGGCGTGGGGTGCCGAAAAGGCACACCGGCCGAAGCCATTGAACATGCGCTCGACCGGGCATTTTCGCAAAGCGGCGCGAATCCTTTGGCCCTGCGGGAGCTTTGCAGCATCGACCTGAAAGCCGACGAGCCCGGCTTGCTCGAGACGGCACGGCACCGCCAGGTTCCGTTCGTCGTGCTAAGCGCGCAGGAGCTTGAGAAGGTTGAGGGGTCGCAAAGCTCCTCTGCATTCGTGCAAGACGTGACCGGGGTCGACTGCGTGTGCGAGCGAAGCGCGCTTGCCGCTCACGGCCAGCTGATCTTGCCGAAACAGGTGTATGACAAGGTGACGGTAGCTCTCGCCTCGGTGGCGCCGGAGCTTGCTTGGTAAGGAGAAGGCTTTGAGGAAAGTGTATGTGATAGGGCTTGGCCCCGGGGCGCTCGACATGATGACGTTCGCCGCCCGCGCAGCCCTCGACGAATGCGACGTGATTGCCGGCTACACCACCTACATCGACCTGATCGAGCCGTTGCTGGAAGGCCGCCCCGTCATTGCGACGGGCATGATGCGCGAGATCGACCGCTGCAAGGCGGCGCTCGAATGTGCCGCAGCGGGCCAGACGACGGCCATGGTCTGCTCGGGCGACTCGGGCGTCTACGGCATGGCAAGCCCGCTTCTAGAGCTCGCGCCCCAGTTTCCCGACGTAGAGATCGAAGTGGTGCCCGGCATCTCGGCAGCGCAGAGCGGAAGCGCCGTGCTGGGTGCACCGCTTTCGCACGACTTCGCAACGATCTCGCTCAGCGACCTGCTCACGCCCTGGGAGCTTATCGAGCAGCGCTTGGACGCCGCCGCCTCGGCCGATTTCTGCATGGTGCTCTACAACCCGCGCAGCAAGAAGCGCGCCGACCATCTGCGCAATGCGGTGCAGGTGATCATGCGTCACAAATCGCCGGAAACCATGTGCGGATGGGTGCGCAACATCGGCCGCGCCGACCAGTCGTCGGGCGTTTTGCCGCTTGTGCAGCTGGCCGATTTCGAAGCGGACATGTTCACGACTGTCTTCATCGGAAACGCGCATACCTATCTTCGCGACGGGCGGCTTGTCACGCCACGCGGATACCGCAGCAAGAAACGCTTTGAAGAGGC
>CANOHY010000021.1 GCA_947565915.1 uncultured Eggerthellaceae bacterium
CCGAACCGTTTCTCTGAGGCAAGAGGGGGTAGCGATGACCGAACATGAGCAAGCGAACGTGAGCGAAGCGCAGGAGGAAAGTAAAGAGCAGCAAGCCCCTTCACCTGCTGCTCCTAAGAAGCCAAAGAAGCATCGAGTTCCCGTTGTCGTGGGAGTGGTGGTAGTGGTGCTGGTGGTTGCAGGCATCGGGTTTTGGACATGGCATGAGCAACCGAGCTTTTGCAATGCCATCTGCCACAGTCCCATGGATCCTTATGTAGAGGGCTACTACGAGAATCCGCAACATATGGCCTATGCGCATCAAGTCGAGGGAACAACCTGCCTCCAATGCCATGAGGCGAAGATCGACGAGCAGGTTAATGAAGCGATGGTTTGGATTTCCGGCGATTATGCCACAGATGAAGAAGGCTATCTGACTACGGTTGGCGTGCGTGCCGACAAGGGAATGTGCGCTACGTCAGGTTGCCACGACATGGACGAGGTGGTTGCGGCTACGCAAGACTGGGGTGGCCAGGTGGGCGTGAATCCACACGACTCGCACCAGGGATATGCGCTCGATTGCAGCAGCTGCCATACGGCTCATGGTCAATCCATCATGTATTGCAACACTTGCCACGATTACGAGGTGCCCGAAGGCTGGACGGAGCCCGTCAGCTCCGTGCCCTCCTCTCAGGCGAGCCAAGGCTAAGGAGGAACGATGAAGAAGTCAGCGCTAGCAAGCTGCGGCTTGGTGATCATGTCATTCGGCCTTGCGGGATGCGGGGCATCATTCGAAGGGTCGGGGTCGAAGGATGCTGCATCCGCCGAGCAGCTCGCGCTTCACGAACCAGACCCGTGGGCAATGGAAATCCAATCGGATGCCAAAGCTAAGGCGGCAGGCAACTTGCAAGATGGCGTGTACCAGGGCGTGGGCAAGGGAATGGAGGGCCCTATAACTGTAACGTTGCTGGTGGATGATAACCGCATCACCTGCTTGGACATGCAGCAGGAGGGCGAAAGCCAAAGCCGGGGCGGCTATGAGGCCATCCGCGATGGCAAGTATGCGCAGATGATAGAGGCGGCACAAGGCTCCGACATCGATACGATATCGGGTGCCACGATCACCACGGCCGGCGTGAAGCAAGCTGTGGAGGATGCGCTTTCTCAGGCAAGCATCCCAGCAGAGACGGTTTCGGGCTCAGGGGAGGAAGACGCAAATGATTAGGAACGAACCCAAGAAGCTCTCGCGCCGCAGTTTCCTTGCCGGAAGCGCGATGGTGGTGGCTGGCACTGCTGCTGCCTCAGTGATCAAGCCCGAGTCGGCGCATGCAGCCAACGAGCTCAAGGATTGGTCGCGCGAAGGGAACGCCACGAGCGTTCCCGCAAGCGACGAGACGAATGCCAGCTCGAGCGACGGTACCTTCCGCGAACACAATGCAGCTGCCTTTCCCGCAGACGATGCATCGCCCATTCCTCCTCGCAAGGTGCCGCAGAAATGGGATTACGAATGCGACATCTGCGTGGTGGGCGCTGGTGGCGGTGGCCTGAATGCCGCTGCACGCAGTGCCGAGCTTGGCGCAAAAACCATATGCGTCGAGGCCCTGGGACTTCATGGCGGCAATGCGCAGGAAGCAGGCATGTGCGGCATTCTGGGCGGCTACTCGGGACAGAATGAGAAGAAGTTCGCCTTTCCTTCGTATCCCTTCGATCCCAAGGCACTCACAGACTGGGCAATGGACGAGTATCACTACGCTGCCGATCCGAAGCTGATCTACCGGTTGGCCTCCGAAGGTGGCAAGTCGCTGGATTGGATGGCCGATTGCGGCGTGCAATGGCGCTTGGGCGAGGTTCCGGTGTACGTTGCGCCCAAGAACTCCACGCTGGACCATCACGTTTTGAAGATGAAGGACGCCACGGATACGATGTTCGCCTATGGTCAGCGCCATGGGGTTGACTACAAGTTCCAAAGCCCAGCCGAGGCGCTCGTGCAAGACGATGACGGGCGCATAGTAGGCGTGGTGATCAACGAGGGTTTCGAGCATGAGCGCTTCATCCATGCGAAGCATGCGGTGATTCTGACCGCTGGTGGATTCTGCAACAACAAGGCTCTCTTGGAGAAGTACATCCCCACGGCTGCCATGGGCTGTGCATCAAGCTATCTTACTGCTGGTGAAACCGGCGAGTGCTTCAGGATGGGCTTGGGCGTTGGCTCCGACGTATCGGGATTCAACAGCTCCGCTTCGTTCGATGGAGGCGTGGACTGGGAAGCCGAAGGGGGCCAATGGGCGCGTTTCCTCTACGACGGCATGACTCAGCTCTCTCGCCAGCCATGGCTGACCATAGACCGCTGTGGGAATCGCATCAGGTACATGGATTCGCGCGTTGCCGAAGATGGCGCGAACGCCATCTATGCCTTGGGCGACCTTGCAACCATACAGATGACCCCTCCCGGTCATAGGTCCTACATCGTGTTCGATTCGCATTACGAGGACTATCTGGCGGGCTTTGCCCAGGAGCACTGCCGCAAGCTGCTCACTCCCGACCTGGAGCAAATCGAGAAGGTACCACCTCACTATCGTGACTGGCATCATGGGGTGCAGGATGCGATTGATGCCGACGTGCTGAAGAAGCGCGATTCGCTGGAAGAGCTTGAGGCCGACCTCGGCTTCGAGCCGGGCGTGCTCACCACGGCCGTTGAGAAATGGAACGAGAATTGCGAGCGCGGCGAAGATGACTACCTCTATCCCATGCCCAAGGAATGGCTCCATCCGGTAGTCGATCCTCCGTTCTATGGTTGCAGAATAGGCGGCAACCTCTACGGTACGAAAGCCGGGTTGCTGATCAACGACCAAATGCAGGTCATGAGCACCAAGGGCACGCCGATACCTGGGCTCTATGCCGGGTGGCATACGGCTGGCGGGGCATGCGGCGAGAACAGCTACATCGGCGATCCCATCTTAGGTTCGCTGATGGGCGATGTGGGGCTTGCTTTCTGCGGAGGGTATCTGTGCGGAACGAGCGCTGTGGAAAACGAGATGGGGGACAGGCGATGAGCGACTTCAAGAAGATGATCAGACCATTCGCCACGCTTTACGCCTTGGGCCTGGTGATCGCGGTGCTTGCGCGCATTGGGCTTGCGGTTGCAGCATCCACGGGAATCCTCGCCTTCGACTACATTTCGGCATCGGGGGTTGCGATTCTCGACGTCATCTGCTCCATTCTGACGGGCTCGGCATTTGTGGCTTTCCTGTTCGCAGCGGGGCTTGCTCTCTGCCTTTCCACTGCTGGCTGCGTGCTCTACGGCGTGCTCGCACAGAAGCGCGGCGCGAAGCCACGTGCATCGACCGCCTTCTTGTATGGGTGGCTCACGGCCCTGGTGGCGCTCATCTGCCTGGTAATCGTGGTGCTGGGCATCCTCTCGGCCGTGCAGGTGGGCTCCATGTCGTCGAAGCTGCCAAGCATCTTCGTCATCATATTGGGAGCAATCGTGTTCGCTGCCTTCCTTGGCACGCTTTTGGGCGCAGCATCAATGGTGGTTTGCGCTTGCATAGCGCGGGCGAAAGCAGGGCATAGCCTCTATGTGAGCCTCGTGGTGGCATGTGCCATCTGCGGATGCGTGGTGATGGTGCTCACCGTGGGCACGTTTGGCACGCTGAACACGGTCAGCATTAACGTCGGGGCGCTTTTGGGATGGTTCGCAGTGGATGTGGTTGCGAATCTGGCAATGATCTTCGGGGCGAGCGTCCTGGTTTCGAAGGCGAGCAAGTCTGTAAAAGCATCAGGCGAACTTGCGCTTGCATCCTAAGGCTTCGCACAACTCCAAGGACGAGAGAGCAAGCTAGGCCTCCTGCAAAAGCTCGAGGTCGGCTTGCTCTTGTGCCTTTCGCATGGCGCTCTGCTCGGCTATGACGATATGGCCCACGCGTTCGATGGCATCCTTCTGTTCGGGGTCGAGGTTCTTCCACAGCCTGGTGGCTGCTAGCTCGTTCACGGTGGCATCGATGAGCGTGCCTTGCATACGCCCCTCGTCGGTGAGTGCAATGTAGACTGCCTTCTTGTCCAGGGGCGACTTCAACTTGCGAGCCCACCTGCGCTCTACCAGCGCATTCACGGCGCGCGTTGCGTTCACTCGCGACATCAGCAGCTCCTCTGCGATCACTCCAACTCGTTGCGGGCCATCGAGCTCGTGAAGCTTCTGGACGATGCGGCATTCATTGAAGGTGGCACCTGTCTTCTTGCGGAGCGCTTGTTCGGTCTCAGAACGCAGTAAGTTGATAGACAGCAGCGAGCGCGTGGCGGGATAGCGTTGCGCCCGACGCGGATCCAAGGGTGGCTCGATTTGCGAAGCGGCGTCGATTGCCGCCTCGAGGATGGTGCGATAGGCAACGTTTTGAGTGGGAAACGATGAGTAGAGCTCTTCGACAAGCGATGCGTTGACGGTGGCAACGTGCTCGCTACCTTTGCGAGTGATGGAGATGTAGCGCAGGCGTGCGTCGTCCTTGCCGATGCTTCGGCTCAAGAGCCCCTTTTCTTCCAATGTGGCTACTATCTGGGCAACGGCATTCGGCTTCATGCCAAGGATCTCGCCGAGGTCGCCCTGATTAACCTCGCCGTGCGCTTGGGCTAGCTTCGCGAGCAGCCGGTATTGGGAGACGCTCAAGCTGCTTGCCGCCTTCAGACCGCGCTTCAGCGCTTCGCGCGACATCTCGAAGGCGATGAAGTAGGTGGAGTCGAGGTCGAACTTGTTCGCGGTATCTGAGGTCATCAAGCATCTCGCTTCGAATAGGGAGGGTTATTCGATTATAGCCACCCAGAGGGGGATTGATTGCATGATTCACGTACGCGCCATCACGAGGCCACCCTCTTTCGTGACGAAGATGGCCTGCGCTATCTCAGGGTGCTCGCAGGCAAGCTTGCTGCCTTCTTCCGATCCAAGTGCCAGCAGGGTGGTGGAGAAGCCTTCCGCATCGATCGACCGTGCGCACACCACGGTAACGCTCAGGGCATCGCTTCGAACGGGCATGCCCGTACGCGGATCGAGGATATGGTGGTAAACCTTGTCATCCTTCGAGAAGGATCGCTCGGCGATGCCGCTGGTCACCACCGATCCGCCTTCGAGAGATACCTTGCCAATGGTTGCGTTGCCGTTTCGGGGGTCGCGTATCCCCACGTTCCAAGGTTCAGCGTTGGGCTTGTGGCCAGCTACAGCGACGTTGCCTCCCAAGTTCGCCATTGCGCCCATGAAGCCCTGGCTCATCAGGTTGTCCAACAACGCATCGGCAATCCACCCCTTGGCAATGCCTCCAACGTCCAAAGCGGCTTCTGGGTCGCCGAGCTGGGCGAAGTAGACTCCCAGGCCCTTCTCGAACAGATGCAGGTTCTGCCAGCGCACGTGTTCGATTGCGCGCGCTAGTGCGCCTTCATCGGGAACGATGCCATTTTTGAAGTCCCATAGCTTGATGGCTGGCCCTATGGTGATGTCAAAGGTGCCCCGGCTCAGTTCGCAGTATTCTTTGGCCCGCACGAGCAGTTGAAAAGTGCGGGGATCGATGCGCACTGGCTGGCCTTTCGCATGGTTCACCCTGCTAATGTCGGAATGGGGCAGTGTGCGGCTGAAAAGGCGTTCGTAATCGCGGCAGAGCGATTTTGCTCCTTGAAGGGCCGCTTGCACGGGCTTGCGGTTATGCTCGAAACCTCCCTCTTCGCTGCTTCCATAGAGCGCAATCTCGACTTGTGTGTTGAAGGCGAGAAAGCGGATGGCTTGCCTGCAGGCTTGAGCATCTTCCGCGAATTCGAAGCACTCTTCGTCGGGGATGGGGTCGAGTGGGGATGAAGGAGCGCCGGTGTCGACCGCCTCTGCGCTTGCGGCATTTGGGCTTCGGATGTATTCGCTCATCTGGGCCATGTTGGCGGTATCCCCATGCAGGTCGGTGGGCAGTGTTCCCATTATAGGGCAGGCTTCGGTAGCGGCGCTTGGGCGTTGAGGGGAGGAACTCGTTCTGCGCATGCCCATGATTGGCCTTAGGATGGTTTGCCTGTGGATTGACGCCGTTCACATTCGAATGAACTGGGCAAATGATAAACTCTGCCAAAGCTTTTCGAGAAGGAGGTGCCCATGTCAGAGAGTCAGCAGCCGCCAACCATCGTTGAGCCGCGCACCTTGCGCACGCCCGAGCTCGACGGCAACCTGCGCTCCCATAGCGTGCGCTTGCCCAAAGCAGCGCAAGAGGCAAGCGGCATACGTATCTTGGGCAGGGTAATCCGCTCTATTGTCTACACGACCGATCTGGCAATCATTCGCAACTGCGATGCCGATGCGGTATTGGCCGTGTATCCTTTCACGCCCCAGCAGATCATCTCGAAGGCCATCATGGAAGCCTCTGCTATTCCCGTGCTGGTTGGCGTTGGGGGAGGCACCACCGCCGGTCCGCGCTCGGCCATGCTCGCGCAGGATGCCGAAGGCGACGGCGCCTATGGCGTGGTGCTCAATGCGCCGGCGAGCTACACCACGTTGGAGATGGTGAGCCGCGTGATAGACATCCCCGTGATAGTGACGGTTGTTGATGCGAGCGAAGAGGTGATAGCCAACCGCATAGCAGCAGGTGCTTCCATCCTGAACGTAGCGGCAGGGTCTGCAACGGCTCAGGTGGTCGCAGACATCAGGAAAGGGTTTCCCGATGTGCCGCTCATCGCTACAGGCGGCTCAACCAATCAGAGCATCCGTGCGACGGTGGAAGCTGGCGCCAATGCAATCGTGTGCACGCCACCCACCAACAAAGAGCTGTTCTCGAAGATGATGGACAACTACCGCGAATCGTCGGAAGTGAAGTCCACCACGCTGTCGGGACGCAGCATTTCAGAAGCGAGCCTTCGCGAGATAGAGGGCCGCTTGCGGGATATCCGCAATGCAGGCTTTTTGGGCAGCGCGAAGTAGCTCAAGCCATCAGCGCTCTTTCCTAGTTGATAGATGCCTCAGTGGTCATTCATGTTGAAGGCGTTCTTCATGGTGACTGTGCGCTGGTCAAGCACGGTGCCCAGAAGGTCACGCGTTTGGGCTTGAATCTTGTCCATGAGCGCTTGGTTCGCCGCGGCCAACTCCGAAAGCACCGTGGGGTCATCCATATCGTCCAGGTTTGCTTTGCCATCCTTTGCCATCTGCATGAGCCGTGCGTCCGTTTCATGCAACGACTGATAGCCTTGTGCCATGGTGTTCAGTCGATAACCCTGGATGGATTCATAGCTTTCGAAGAACTGCGGGTCAGCCAAGCCTGCTACCAATCGGTTGTTCCAATACAGGCTGTCGGTGGTCACCTTCGCGGGCGTATCCACGAATACGGGAAGCGCCTTCACGTTGGCATACAGGGCGCATGCCGTGTTGAAGGGGCCGGATGCAGGCGCGAACCAATGCACGCCACGCAGCGCTTTCGGCGCGTTCGGTCGAATGCAGAGGATAGAGCATTCTGATGTGCGGTCGATTCCCACATATCGGTATTGATGGCGGCTTTCCGGGGTGCCCTTCGTGCCGTAAGGGTCGTACTCCGTACCGTCATAGGTAGTAGAGAGCAGATCCTTCACGTCCGAGGCGGAGAGCTTCTTGTCGGGGTGCATGGCCCACGGGATATCAAGGCTTTCAGGGCCGAACTGAGGCGTCGGCCCTTGGAAGCGAGGGTCGGATGGCGTCAGGCGCTTGCAGAGATACCACTTGCGCGGAGCATTGTAGAGCTGATCGAGCCAGGTATAGGTAGAAAACGCGATGCGCGCGTCGAAGAAGCGTGGCAAGCCTTGGACGGTCTCGCCAACATTTCCCTCATACTGCGGCATGTCCATTAGAAGATCGTGCTCCTTGATCCAGGTGGCAAGATCTGCGCTGCACATGTAATCATGCTGCTCGCCCAATGCATCAGCCAGGTCGAAATGGTCGATGCCTTGGCGGTTCGGCTGCACCACGTAGCAGTCATCCGGTACGCGACGGGCAATCCAATGGTGCCCACCGATGTTCTCCCAGTACCAGATGTCGTCCGCATCGCCGAAGGCGACGCCGTTGGTCTCGTAGGTGCCGTACTTCTCAACGAGCATCCCTAAGCGCAAAACGCCTTCGCGCGCGCTCTTGATATAGGGCAGCGTGATAGTGGGCAGGTTCTCCTCTCCAATGCCGCCAGGAACCTCTGGCCGGTAATCAGCATCTCCCGGCTTGCCATGAGCTGGCTGATAGACCACCAGCGGATCAGCGCCCAAGACGCGTGCGTTCGCAGAGATGGTCTCGGTGGAGGTCATGGAAACATTGGCGGCGTTGATGCCGGTTTCCGCCCAAACGCCATTCGACGGGTCTGCATTGGGCGTGCTGGTATAACGCAGCGGGTCATCGGGCAATTCGATGGTCAGATGGTTGGCTACGCCCGTGTACGAACGCGGCTGATCCTCTGGATTCACCACGATCATCTTCTTTGGATCGAACGAGAAGTCCTCGCCATCTTCGTTGCGAGCAACGATGGTCGATCCATCATTGGTGGCGTTTCGTCCTACGAGCAGTGTTGTGCACGGCATGGTTTCCTCCTTGATCGGCTCTCGCATCTTTGGAAATCGCATGTTTCCTGCAGCGCGTCGATCGCGAGCGCGCAGAGAGGAAGCACACGCCATCATTGCCTTACTAATACAACTTGCCAGGCTTGGCTCGGTATGGAGAGGCATGGTTGTAATCAAACGGAAACATTGCTGTGACGTGCAAGGTTATCCAATGAAACGCACGGTTCCCCAAATGCCAACGACAAGATGACAAAAGCCGTTGCGGGCATTCGCAAAAATCCACAAGGGTATTTTTGAGGTGCAAGAAAGGGGTGCGAATCGTCACTTTCGCATGCGCCCAATGCCTTAGGCAGCACAAAGCAGTGTCAAGGGGTAGGGCGAATCGCAAGGCGGCGGAAAGGCAAAGGAAGGGGTGAGACGAATGGGTTCGAAGGCAAGCTCCAAGGCAGTCTCGAAGGCTGGCGCTTCCAAGGGTGCGAACACAGGCACCTACATCTCGTTGATGGCGCTTGTGATGATGAACGTTACCATCATCGGAAGCGTTGCGAACGACGTACAGCAAGCCTACTACGGGCTTTCGTCGGTAACGTTGTTCATCATAGGAGCGATCGTGTTCTTCCTCCCCACGGGCTTGGTTGCAGCCGAGCTCGCATCTGGGTGGGGGCAGCGCGGCGGCATCTTCCGCTGGGTCGGCGAAGCCATGGGACCGGGCTTGGCCTTTACCTGCCTGCTCATCCTTTGGTTCCAAACGTCGATCAACTTCGGTTCGGGCGTTGCCTCGGCTTCGGCTACGATAGGCTTCTACACGCCCGATTGGGATTGGGCCGTGGATTTCATGAACCATCCTGCCAACCAATTCTGGATAATCCTCGGATGGCTGGCTTACTATTGGGGCCTCACGTTCATATCCACCAAAGGCGTGAAGGCATTTGCGGGCCTTACCAAGTACGGCGTGATCATCGGAACGTTCATCCCGCTTGGCTTCATCGTCATCATGACGGTGGTTTGGCTGGCGCAGGGCAACGTGTCCAACGTGACGCCTTCGGTCGAGGCGTTCAATCCCTTTGCTGACGGCTTCAACCTCACCACGATGGCCCTTGCTGCTGGCGTGTTCTTCAGCTTCGCAGGCATCGACATGAACGCCGCGCACATCAAGCAGTTGAAGCAACCGCAGAAGGAGTTCCCGCTCTCCATCTTCATCGCGATGATCCTTACGCTCATCATCTTCATCGCGGGCACCGTCTGCATCGCCATCGTCACGCCGAAATCCGACATGAACCTGGTCTATGGCCTGTTCCAGACGTACAAGATTCTCGGTGCCTGCTTCGGTTGCCCCTGGATCTACGTTGCCTTCGTGTGGGTCGGCCTAGGTGCCTCCATGGCATCGCTGGTCACCAACATGGCTGGCCCGTCGTTCATGCTCGGCCAAGCAGGCCGCTCGGGCTTCCTGCCCAAGTTCATGCAGTCCAACAACAAGCATGGCATGCCGAGCCGCTTGATGTACATCCAGATGGGCTTCATGACCATCGTTGCGTTCCTGTGCTTCCTGATTCCGAACATCGAGGGATTCGTCATCCTGATCACGCAGGCTATCACCATCTTGTACATGATGTACTACGTGCTGATGTTCGTGTCGTTCCTGAAGCTGCGCCACGACCAGCCCAACCGTCCGCGCCTATTCAAGGTGCCCGGTGGCAAGGTGGGCGCATGGATAGTGGCAGGCGTTGGCTTGCTGGCATGCTTGTTCGGCATCGTGCTGGCAATAATCCCGCCTGCTCAGGTTGCCCAGGAAGTTGGCAGCCCGGTGACGTACGTGGTGGTGATCTTGGCCATAATCGTGGTCACTTTCGCCATCGCCTTCGCCGTGTACCAGGCATCCAAGAGGCACGATTGGGTTGACCCCAACAACGTGTTCGCTCCGTTCACCTGGCAAATCGAGGGCTTGAAGAAGCCTGGTAGGGTGCTTTCCAACGTGCCGTCCGAGATGATGAGCGAAGATCAGAACCCCATGGGCATGCCCATCAAGAAGCTCTGGAACCCCGACGAGCAGATCGTGCTGCCCGAGAAGTATACGGCTGGCACGCATCATCCCACATCGCCTTCCATTCAGGCCGGCGATGACCCAGCAGCCTTGAACCATCCTGTTACCACCAACGGCGTGGCGTTCAGTGCGCTGGGTGCCATTCCCATGAGCCAGCCGACCATCATCTCGAAGAAGGCTGGGATCGGTACCGCTGCCACTGCGGGTTTGCGCAACCATCCCGATGCCGCAGCCATAGAGGCAGCCGTGCCCGTGCAGATGAGCGTGAACGTGCCAGCAGCGCCTGCAAGCGCTGTGGCGCAGGTCCAGGTGCCCGACGACCCCGAAGCCGATGCCAAGGCAGCGCAGCAGAAGATGGCGCAGGCGAAGGCCGCCGAGGCAGATGCCGAAGCGCTCGCGCACAAGTACGAAGTGGAGGCGCAAGCCTACGAAGAGCAGATCGAAGCCGACAGCGCACTGGCGAGCGCGCGCCGTCAGATCAAGGAGGCCACTGCCGCTGCCGAGCAATCCGAGAAGGAGGCCCAGGCAGCGAAGGGCGGAGCCGCTAACACGTCCGCAAAGGCCGATGCGACAGCACCCGAGTCGGCAGACGCGACGAGCGATGCCGCGCCAAGTGATGCAACTGCCGCATCTGCGGAAGCGAAGACAGGCGGCGCTGAAAGCGCAAAGGAGACCGATGCCAGCGACGCTGCTTCCAAGTAGCGAGCGAGTGCTCTGTGCGATGAACGCTGGCCAAATGCGAAGAATCGCTTGAGGAAGCGAAGGGGGTTGGAGATGAGCAGCAAGGTTGAGAAAACGGGCACGTTAAGCCAGGGCGACAAAGATCGCATGTCGATGCCCGAGAACAACGCGTCGAAGGTGACCAAGCCCACCGTCGCTACCACTCAGAAGAGCGGCGACGACTTCAAGGCAACGCTCACCGTGAAGGACATGGTGGTATGGGGCCTGATAACCATGGTGCCCATCTCGCCCATGGCTGTTTACGGCGGCGTGTTCGCCGATTCCGGCGGCATGCCAACGCTGGCCTTCATCATCGGATTCGTGGCAGTGCTGTTCTCGGTGTTCTCTTTCGGCATCATGATCCAGCACTTCCCGTCATCGGGATCGATCTTCACGTACGTGAGCCATGTGTTCGGCAAGGCGCCGGGCTTCATAGCAGGTTGGCTCATGCTGCTGCAGTACCTGGTGAGCCCAGCCATGGTGTATCTGATCGCAGCCATTGCCATCCATAGCATGCTACCTGAGATACCCATCTTGGTGCTGTGCTTCGGGTTCCTGGTAATCGTGGCCATCGTGTCGCTGATCGGCATGAAGACGGCCATGGTGGTGAACAAGGTGGCGCTTGTGGCGCAGCTGGTCATATTGGCCCTGTTCGTCATATTCGGCGTGATATACGTGGTGCAGCATCCAGCAACGGCGAATTTCTCGCTCACCAACGTGTTCAACCCGGCTAAGTTCGAGTTCGGGGGCACCATGTCGGCTGTGTCGCTGGCAGTGATGTCCTACGTCGGTTTCGGTGCAATCGCCACCTTGACGCAAGAAGCGAAGGATCCCAAGCGCGGTCCGTCACGCGCCATGATGGTGATGGCCATCGTGCTTTGCGTGCTCTATGTGCTGCAGTGCTTCATCGCCACCTGCATCGACCCGACCGGAGCAGCCTTCCAGGGAGATACCGACAACGCATTCTACGCCGTGGCTAAGCTGGCCGCTGGCCCCTGGCTGATGATCGTCTGTGCCGTGGGCGTGGCCCTTGCCCAAGGCGTGTTCACCGCCATCGCGCAGCAGAACTCCATCGCCTTCGTCATGTTCACCATGGCCAACGGAGGATGTCTTCCTAAGTTCATGGCGAAGATGAACAAGCGCACCAACTCTCCACTGAATGCGGTCATCTTCATAATCGCGCTGTCTGTTGTGCTCACGCTGGTGTTCCAGCTGAGCGGAATCAACATGAACACGGTGGTAAAGATCTCGAATTTCGGAGCTCTTTCCACCTATGTGATGTTGAACGTGTCGGTAATCGTGTTCTGCTGGTTCCAGCTGAAGGAGCGCAAGGGTGCCAAGGCGTTCTTCATGCACCTGCTTTTCCCGTTGCTGGGCGCAGCCGTATGCTTTGCCATCTTGCTTTCGGTAGGCACCGTGGCGCTGGTTGTAGGCTGCGTGTTCATCGTCATCGGCATCGCATATTACCTGGTGCTGACCAAGGTGCTCAAGCGGCAGATAAACCTGGGTTAGCTGCGGCGTCACCGGGCAACGTCCTACGGCGTCCCGTTTCAGGGCAGTCGATGCCCGGATAGCGCAAGGATAACGAACTGCCAAGCATGCAAGGATATGGGAACCTGGCCGAAAGGAGCCATCATGTCAGTCGAATCGCAAGCGTATACGTTGAAGCTCGAACCGCAAGAGCAGCCAAAGGCACCCGAGGACGCTATCCCCGGACCTGCTTCGAAGACCTATGCCTGGAAGGGGAAGGGCGCGAAGAAGAGCCTCACCTACGAGGCCACGGCAGAGATGCTGCCAGTGCACGAAGATGACGGCACGTTGATTGGGCACATGTTCGCCCTCTCCTACGTCACTGACCAGCAAGACAAGTCCGATCGCCCGGTCACGTTCTGCTGGAATGGCGGCCCGGGCGGCTCGTCGGCCATGGTGAACGTGGGCGGCTTGGGGCCACGTCGCGTGCCCATCACGTCGCTCGAGCAGCTGCCGTGTCCGACGCAGCCCGAAGACAATCCCTATTCGCTGCTTCCCTCGTCCGACCTCGTGTACATCGACGCGTTGGGAACGGGTTACTCCAAGGTGGCGAAGGGCTACGATCCCAAGAAGGTGTGGGGTATCGACGGTGATGCCGACGCGTTCATGCGCGGCATATCGCAATGGCTCACTACTCACAACCGTTGGAACTCGCCGCTTTACCTGTATGGCGAGTCGTATGGCACCATGCGCAACGCCGTGCTGATGCGGCTCTTGGGCGAGCGAGGCATCGCGCTGACGGGCGTGGTCGAGCAATCGACCATCTTGGACTACGCGCCTACGCTTTCCGGCAACGACCTCTACTACATGGGCATGCTGCCCGTGTATGCCGCCACGGCCAATCACTTCGGCAAGGCCGGCAAGGGCAAGGACCAATTCAAGTGGTTCGACAAGGCCTGGCGCTTCGTTGACGAGAAGTACGGGAGCGCTCTCATCAAGTGCGACACCATCGACCCCAAGGAAGAGAAGGCCATCGCCCAAGAGATGGCGGAGCTGATTGGCATTCCCGCTGAGGTGATTCAGGCCAAGCATCTGCGCATCGAGCTCGATACGTTCCGCAAGTTGCTCCTAGCCGACGAAGGCCTGTTCATCGGACGCTACGATACGCGCTTCACCGAACCGGCCTACATGGACGTGCAGGGCGACAACGAGTTCTTTGCTGGCGAGGATCCTTCAGGCGATGCCATCATGTCGCCCGATCAATCAGCTTGGATGAAGCTGGTGCAAGAGACCGGATTTGCGGGTTCGCCGTTGAACATGCTGCTGTCGTTCAAGGTGAACATGGATTGGAATTGGACGCATCAGGCGCCCGGCACCATGGGCAGCCCGTCGTGCCCCAACACAGCTTACGACATGGGCACGGCATTGCGCCGCAACCCGCATTGCCGCGTGCTGTTCTTTGGCGGCATCCACGACGCTGCCACGCCGTTTTGGAACGTGAAGCATGCCATGTCGAAGATGTTCTTGCCCGACAGCATCAAAGAGCGCATCGAGTACTGCGTGCACGAGAACGGGCACATGGCCTATGAAGACCAGCCCACGCTGGAGAAGATGGCACCCGAGCTGGCTGCCTTCTACGAGAAGCGCCACGAGGCCTAAGGGAACTGGGCGAGGTTCCGAAAGCGCACAGGGCCTAAGCGCTGCGACGCGAGATGCTACGTTCCCCGCGCATCGAGGCGAGGGAGGAAAGGAGCACTGAGATGCTTGGTTCCAATCAGCAAACCATGGTGGAGCGTGCCCAGCACGAGACCATCAATGGGTGGCGCTACATAAAGGTGAAGGGGAGCCCCTACGAATGCGGGTTCCAAGAGGGCTACTTGCTAGCTGATGAATATGCCGATGCGCGGCGCGTGTACGAGTACATGACGCTGGAGACGTTCGGCATGACCTACGACTGGTTCGCCGAGCAATCCCTGAAGCTGCACAAGAGCATGATTCCCGATCGGTGGGCTCGCGAGCTCGAGGGTATGGCCGACGGCCTGACCGCCGCCGGCGTTCCCACCACGCTGGACGACATGATTGCCTGGAATGATTGGATGGAGATAACCGGTTACTGGTGGCCTCAGAATGCCGGGAAGATCATGAGCCGGCCGCTGATGAAGACGCATCGCAAGGAACATTGCTCCGCCATTGTGGCCACCGGTTCGGCAACTGTCGACGGCAAGCCGTATCTGGGGCATGAGAGCTTCGACGAGTTCTGGAGCGGCCAGTACTTCAATGTATGCAAGCGCGTGGAGCCCGATGAGGGTCATGCCTTCGTGATGCAAGCGTCGGCGCCGTGCATGCTGTCGTCCATGACCGACTTCTACGTGACCGATGCCGGGCTCAACATCACCGAGACCACGCTTGCCGGCTTTGACCGCTACGACGATGCGGGCATGCCCGAGTGGGTGCGCATCCGCGATGCCGTGCAGTTCGCTGGCAACATCGATGAGTTCGTGAAGCGCTTGGACGCAGGCAACAACGGCGGCTATGCGAACGCGTGGCTGATCGCCGACCACAATACCGGCGAGATAGCCCGCTTCGAGCAAGGGCTTGCCTATACATCGCTCGAGCGCACATTCGACGGCGCCTACTTCGGATGCAATGCCGTGTTCGATCCGCGCATTCGCAACCTGGAGTGCAAGGACAACGGCTTCAACGACCCACGCCAGCAAACCGGCGCTCGTCGCCAGAGGTGGATGGAGCTAATCGACCAGTACTACGGCAAGATCGACCTCGATGTGGTGAAGAAGATGCTGGCCGATACCTACGATGTGTACTTGGGCTATAACTGCCCGTCCAGTCGCGACATCTGCTCGCACTACGATGTGGATCCGCAATACTACGCCGACGACCCCGATGCGGTCTGGAACATCCCGTTCTATCCCGCAGGGTCGTGCGATGCCAAGGCGGCAGGCCCCGATGACGTGAAGAACCTGAGCATGTGGGGCCGCTATGGTCGCGCGGATGGCGTGGAATTCAATGCAAAGGACTTCATGGACCAGCATCCGCTCTGGAAGTGGATGGATGGCTATTTGCAAGACCGTCCAACCCAGCCTTGGACGTTGTTCGACTAAAGGGATCTACCGAAGGCGAAATGCCACGAGAAAAGGATAGGAGCGATTGAGATGAAGCTATCAAAGAGCCAGATCAAGGAGATGTCGGAGTCGTTCGCGAAGGCCAAAACGCAGCATGTTGCGCAGAGGGCCGTGATGAAGAATGGCATCTTGGCATCGGCCGAGGACGTCGATGTGCTGGAGAACCTATCGCCCGCCAACTTCGCGTTCACCATCGACCTCGACAGCGAGGCGGTTGCGAACCAAAAGATGTCGGGCAGGTGCTGGATGTTCGCATGCCTGAACACGCTGCGCTTCCATATCGAGAAGGAGCTCGACCTGCCGAAAGGAACCTTCGAACTGTCGCAAGCGCACCTTGCCTTCTACAGCAAGTTGGAGCGTGCAGCATGGTTCATGGAGCACATCGTGAAGACGGCCGACAAGAGCCTGGACGACCGCGAGGTCAACTGGCTCATCAGCGCACCGATGCAAGACGGAGGCGACTGGGACATGATCTGCGCGCTGGTGAAGAAGTATGGCGTGATGCCCCATCAGGCCATGGCCGAGACGCATTGCACGAACGATACGGCAGAGCTGAACACGGTGCTCTCCAACTTGCTGCGTCAGGACGCCATCGAGCTTCGCACCATGGCGCGCGAGGGCAAGGACACCACCAGCAGGCAGCTCGAGATGCTGAATGACGTGTATCGCATCTTGGCCACCTGCTTCGGCGAGCCGCCCGAAAAGTTCGATTTCCAGTACACGGATTCGAAGGGCAAGTACCATGCCGACTTCGGGATTACGCCGCTCGAGTTCTACAAGAAGTACGTGAATATCGACCTCGACGACTACATCGGCGTGATCAACGTGCCTGGCGCAGTTCGCCCATACAATCGCATGTACGCCATCGAGGATTCCGATCAGATCCCCGAGCGCGAGAACCTGTACCTGAACGTGCCCATGCCTGATTTGAAGGAGCTGGTGATCAAGCAGTTGAAGGCGGGCGAGCCCGTCTGGTTCGGCTCCGACGTGCTGCAGCATTGCGACCGCAACGCCGGTGTGATGGCCAAGAATCTCTTCGACCTCGATGCGCTGTTCGGCATCGAGATGCACATGGACAAGGAGCAGCGCTACGACATGAAGGATAGCCTGCCCACGCACGCCATGGTGATTGCCGGCGTGGACCTGGATGCCGACGGCAAGCCCTCCAAGTGGAAGATCGAGAACTCGTGGGGTACCGAGAACCACGGGCAGAAGACCGGCAACAACGGTTACTTCGTTTGCGACGATTGGTGGTTCGACAACTTCGTGTACGAGGTTGCCATCCGCAAGGATCTGATGAGCGCCGAGCAGCAGGCAGCGCTTGGGACCGAGCCCATCGTATGGCCCTTCTGGAACAGCTTCAACCCCGTGCAGCATGCTTAGCGGCTTCAAGGGCAGGTAGATTAGCGACCTGACGTGCCAGAGAGCGCTCTTGATTCGGGAGTCTGGTCGAGAAGGCGGTGCAGCTCATGGCTGTGCCGCCTTCCTTGCGCTTTGGGGTTGGGGATGTCGCTCGCAGGGATTGCTACAGCATGCCCTGCCCACGATAAGGCCAAGCGCTCCGCGTCAGATCCGTTTGCGCTCAACAGCCCAGCCAATCAAGCCGCCTAGCACGGCGAAGACGATCCAGCCGAGACCCATCGAATAGAATGGCAGCCAATTGAGAGGCAACGCCGTCAGCATGCCTGCATCGGATAGGCTCAGCACCACGGCCGCCACGAATGCGCCGATCGCAGCACCTTGGTAGATGCGCTTTCTCTTGATGTGCCGATGGAACATCAAGAGCACCACCACGGTGATGAATGGGGGATACACGATTGCCAGCACGGGATCGGCGAATCGGATGATGGCATCCAGCCCGATATCGCAGATCAGTGCGCCGATGACGCAATCGGCAATGAGCAGCGCGTTGTAAGAGATGCGGTTTTCCAGCAGTTCGTTGAAGAAATCGGCTGCAGAGCTCACCAGCGCCACAGCCGTGGTCACGCAGGCGAGAAGCACGATGATGCTCAGCAACACCATGCCCACGTTGCCGAGAAGCGCCTTCACGATGCTCACCAGCAACGCCGCTTGCGACAGGTTGCTTCCCAGCTCGAGCGATGTGGCGCCCAGATACGTCAGGCCGCCGTACACGATGGCAAGCATCGCCACAGCGCAGATGCTGGCCGATGCCAGCAGCTTGAGTCGCTGCGGGCCTTCAGGGCGCTTGCTCACGATGGCGGAGTCCAGGATGATGAGCGAGAACGCCGCTGCGCCGAGCACGTCCATGGTTTGGTAGCCTGCGCGCACGCCCTCTTGGAACACCGTGCTGGAAAGTGGCGCTTCGATTGGTCCGATGGGGTGGACGATGCCGGCAACGATGAGCACCACGATGCAGATCACCAGCGTGGGCGTGAAGAATTTGCCGATGATGTCCACCACGCGCGACTTACGGCAAGCCAGCAAGTACACCACGACGAAAAATGCGATGGAGAACGGAGCGAGCAGCCCTTGCGCTGAATCGCCTAAGTAGGGCGCCACCGAGAGCTCGAAGGTGGTAGCTGCGGTGCGGGGCATGGCGAACAGCACGCAAAGGCACAGGATGGCTGCGGTGCCCAAGATAGTGCCACCGACTCTCCCGAGCACGCGGTTGAAGGCATGCTGCGGGCCGCCTACCGCATTCACGGCATACACCCCCACGCACGACAGCACGGCGTCGGCTATCAAGAAGCCGATGAACCCCCATGGCCACAGCTGCCCGCTTTGCTGGCCCAGCGTGGGAGGGAAGATGAGGTTGCCGGCTCCGAAGAACATCGCGAACAGGGCGAAGCCGACAATCACCGAATCCTTGCCTAGCGACCTTGTGCCCTGTGCGTCCATGATACTCGTTTCAGTTGCCTGTTTCGCGTAGCATCATTGTATCGGGCACCCTCGCTTGCATTGGAAGCGATGCGGTGGGGGAATAGATACCGTTACCTTGGAGCAATGGCAGGTGAGCTATGCTTTCAGCTTAGCAATGGCTGCGCACGCCTTATCCATCTGCGCTTTCACGTCGATGCCTACCACGTCCAGGTTCTCGGCTGCCACGAAGCGCGTTTTGGGGATGCCGAACATGCGAGCGATGCCGCACAGGTACTCGTAGCCCAGGTTAGCTCCAGCCACGCTGCCCCCGCAGGTGGTAATGTAGGTTAGGCAGCTTGCCTTGCACAGGCCCTTGCACTGGGATTGCTCGGTGTAGTGGAACGTGATGTCGCATACGCTCACATGCTCGATGTAAGCTTTCAGCGCTGCAGGAAACGAGAGGTCCCAATAGGGTGCTCCGATCACGATGTCGTCGGCTGCAGCGAATTGTTTCGATAAGTCAAAGATGGGGTCGTCGAATTGTCCTTGGGCTTCTAGGTCGGCGCGGCGTTTCACCTCGTCGCCGTAGAACGGCTGCGGGCGAAGTTGCGCCAGGTTCACTTCCTGTACGTCGCTTATGCCCTTCAAGTACTCGCGGCAGAGCTCGAGGGTGCGCGATTCGTCTCCGCGCAGGCAAGCGTTCACGAACAAGGTTGCCATGCTTCCTCCTCATGCGTGTGGTCGTGGTTCTTGTGCAAGTATAGGCAATGGACGGTTTGAGCAGTGCCGCCTCTAGAGCGATTGGCAATTTCGCAACAGGTGGGCGGCCTTCATCGCTGAAACGCTATGATGGGTCCACGAAGATTTCGATGCGAAGCGAGCGCACGGGCCCAGGGTGGCGAGGGCCGGTTGCGTTTGGCAGGAGAGGGGAGGAGCCATGCCCTTGAGCAAGGCAGCGCAAGCAGCGCTGGCTGCCATTACTCGCATGCAGCCGGATATCCGCGAGAGCTACTTGGACCAACGGGCAGCCGAGGATGCCAGCGCGAAGCTGGCCATTGCAAGCCCTCGCTGCCGCATCGACGACATGACGGCCACCGCCATGGACGGCTACCAGATTCCCTTGCGGGTATTCACGCCGCTCGACATCGACTTCTCGCTGAAGGCGGGCTTGCATGTGAGCGACGACTGCCGTGGAACCATCTTGTTCTTCCATGGGGGCGGCTGGGCCAACGGCGATGTTGGCTTCTACACCGATTCCTGCATGCGCACGGCCTTGCGCCTCGAGCGGCGCGTGGTGTCGGTGGACTACCGGCGCTCGCCCGAGCATCCCTTCCCGGCTGCGCCAGAGGACTGCTACGAGGTGGCTCGCCAACTGCATGCGGGCATGCTGCTTCCTGATGTGGATCCCGAGCACATCGTGCTGTTCGGCGACTCTGCGGGCGGTAACCTAGCGGCTGTAGTGTCGCTCATGGCGCGTGACCGCGGCGAGTTTCGCGTGCGCACGCAAATGCTGCTCTATCCTTTGACCTATAACGACCATAGCGAGACCACCCCGTTCGATTCCGTGCGCGAGAACGGCGAGGACTATCTGCTGACGCGCCGCGACCTCGAGGGCTACATCGACATGTACATCCGCAACCCGGCTGATCGCAACAGCCCTTACTTCGCGCCGTTGCTGGCGTCGTCGCTTGTGGGCATGCCACGCACCTTGGTGATGACCGCCGAGTATTGTCCCCTTCGCGACGAGGGCGAAGTATACGCCGCCCAGCTGGCGCATGATGGCAATGAGGTGAGCTGCTATCGCATCTTGGATGCCGTGCATGGTTATTTCCTATACCCCTCGGTGCTCAGCTTGGTGCGCGATACCTATCGCATAATGAAGCATTTCCTCGACGGCGACGAGTTGGCTCAGAAAGGCGCGCCTGCATGGCTCGGCCTGATTGGTACAGACTAGACAACATCGGCCGTTTCTATTCTGCGCAAGCAGGACATCAGGGTCAAACGGTGTTCCGCTTCTCTGCGGACATGGCGGCCGAAGTGAATCCCTTTGCCCTGCAAGTGGCCCTGAACCGCACGGTGGCGCGGTACCCCGGCTTCAATGTGAGCCTGCGCACGGGCATGTTCTGGCATTATCTCGAGCCATCGGGCATCGTTCCCAAGGTGCACGAGGAGAACCTGCCCATCTGCTTTCCCTTGCATGCGGGGCCGCATAGCCTGCTGTTTCGCGTGAGCTTTTTCCGCACGCGCATCAACCTGGAGGTGTCGCACATCATAGCCGATGGGCGCGGTGCCAAGCGCTTCTTCCAGGAGTTGCTGCGTTTTTATGTGGGCGAGCTGGAGGGAAGGGATGGCCAAGAAGCTGCCTGGAATCCCGAACCTACCGATACTATCGCCGATCGCACCGAGGACAGCTTCCGGCGACACTACGACCCCGATGCTGCTGAGTCGGCGCCTGCGCAACGCGCTTACAAGCTTCCAGGCGCGCGAAACCGGCTCGATCCGCTGTACATGGAGTATCACTTGCCAGCGAGTCAGGTGGTAGATTGGGCGCATAGCCTGGATGTGAGCGTGACGGCTCTGGTGATAGCTGCCATCATATGCGCCATACGGGCAACCATGTCACCGGGCAAGCACGACTGTCCCATTCGCATGGACGTACCGGTGGACCTGCGACAGTTCTTCGATTCCACTACCATGCGCAACTTCTTCGGATTAGCTTTCGTGAGCTACCTTCCCGGCCAGCATGACGAGCCTTTCGAAGCTGTGGCTGCCGAGGTGCAGCGGCAGATTCTGGCCACATGCACGGCTGATGCCATAAAGGGACGCATGAATCGCATGGTGTCGCTTGAGCGCAATCCGCTTTTGCGCTGGGCACCCGTGTTCCTGAAGGACGCGGGGCTCGAGGGCATCACGCGGCTGTCTGCCTTGGAGGTCACTACCAGCGTGTCCAGCTTGGGACGCATACGGCTTGCTGCGGAAGTGGAGCCACACGTGCGCTCCATAAGCCTGCTCACTGCATCTACCGGTTTGAACTTCACCATCTGCACCTTTGGCGATGATCTTTGCATCGGTATTTCCACCACTTTGGTTAGGCCCGATGCCGTGCGCCACTTGTGCCGATTGTTCTCTGCGCGCGGAATCCACGGCACTATCGACAGCAACCTGGATGCTCGCGGCGTCGTGCGTCGTTTGCGAGAGGCACGCTTCGATGGCGGCTTGCGCGACGTGCGCGATGATGCTGCTTCGCGATTCATGGTTGGCGGATCATCCGCAGTCAAGGAAGCGAGCGAGCCTTTGGCGAACGATTCATCGGGGCATGGCTGCGCGGAGAGGGGCGATCTGCATGCAGAGCTGTCCTGATTGCAAGGTGGGGTTCACGGGAGACCTGCGTCGATGCCCGCTCTGCGGAGCGTCGTTGGAAGGCTCGCCGACCCCCGAGGCCTTTCCCGTGCGCAAGGCTCAAGCGCCGCGCAAGGCAGCGCGTCGCGCGCTTTGGGCGATCACCTTGATTTGCATGGTTTGCGCGGTCGCAGCGGGATGGATGATGGGGTCTTCGCCGTGGCCCGTGGCATTTACGTGCGTTGCGCTGCTGGTGAACTATTTGTTCCTTCGAAACGTGGTGGTGCATCGCCCCGATACCCTGCGCGTAACTGAGCGCTGGTTCCTGGCAATCATAGCCATTGCCGTGCTGTGGTGGCTGGCTACGGGAGTGCCGTGGTTGGCGTCTCTGGTGATTCCTTTCATCTGCTTGGTTGCATTGGTCGCCAACACCGTGCTTGTTGCCGCCCTGCGCGATACCTTCGTGCAAGGCTATGCAAAGTACCTGCTCTACGACGTGGTGCTCGGTTTCGTGCCTTTGGTTCTGGCTTTGGCGGGATGGGTGAGTTGGCCGTGGCTCTGCTATGCGAGCGCCATCGCCGCAGGCTTGCTTGCCATCACGTTGCTTTTGCTCGCGCGTCGGCAACTGGCAGCCGAAGTGCGCAAGCTGCTCACTGCTTGAGTCTTCCGAAAAAGGCGATAGATTCCCTTTCATTCGGCACATCGAAGGTGTAAGATGTTGCGTTCCGCTGCAAGCCAGCTAATCTGCGTCGAACTCCGATGAAGGGAGAGCGATCCCATGGCCGATGATGCCCGATCAGCCAACACGAACGCAAGCATCGAAGCCGAGGAGCGGGCACATCTGGCGGAGGTTATGGACCAGGCGCGTTTCGCCTATGCTGCGGCCGAGGCGCTGCTGGACCGAACCGATGCATCCTACGACGAAGTGGCCAAGCACCTAGTGAGCGTGCGCGGTGAGATGGATGGCCATGAGATGAAGCTCAACAAGCTCGAGCTCATTCGAATGGGACGCCAGGCTGGGTTGGCAGAGGAGTCGAAGGAGCGCTTAGCCAAGGTGCTGCAATCTCCCTACTTTGCGCGAGTTGATTTTGCCGACCAGGGCGAAGATGTGCCTCAGGCTTCCTATATCGGGCGCTTTGCCTTCACGTGGGATGGCAAGCCCGTGGTGTCGGATTGGCGCTCGCCCATAGCCGAGCTGTTCTACGATTTCGACCTCGGCGTCGCCTCGTTCGAAACGCCAGCGGGAAGGCGTCAGGGCACGCTCTCGCTCAAGCGGCAGCTTCGCATAGAAGATGGCCAGCTGATCTATGCCGTTGATTCCACCTCGTCGGCGCAAGACGAGATACTCGCCTTAGAGCTCTCGCGTAGCACCGAGCCGCGCATGCGCACCATCGTTTCATCTATCCAACGCGAGCAGAATGCGATCATTCGTAGCGAACAAGAGGGAACGCTTCTGATTCAGGGAGTGGCCGGCTCGGGAAAGACGTCGATCGCCCTTCATCACATCGCTTACCTGCTCTATCGCCATAAGGACACGCTGAGCTCGCGCAACGTTGCGATTATCTCTCCCAGCCGCGTATTCTCCGACTACATTGGAAACGTGCTGCCCGAGCTTGGCGAGGAGCCCGTTCAGCAATGGGGCATGCACGAGCTCGCCTCTTCGCTACTGAAGGGCATCGTAGAGATTCAAAGCGTCCTTCCCTTCGAGGGCGACGAGACTTCCGAACGATTCATGCGGGCGAACATTAAGTCGGGAGCGGAGTTCGCCGAATCGTTGGTCGAGTTTCTAGACCGCGCGCTTGCCGCCGAGGGGGCGGCTGACCTTTTCAAAGGAGCAGATCTGCAGGTTGGCGACAACCAAGTGGAAGCGCAGTGGCTCGACGAGCGGTTCCGCAGCTATGCGCCCATACCCATCAACGAGCGCCTGGAGCTCATGGCCGAGGACATCCTGCACGAGGCTCATGGCCTCTCGCATGGTTTCAAGGTGGATGAGCTGCCAGGTCAAAAGCAAGTGGAGAAGCAGTTGCAGCGCATGCTGGTGGCAAGGAATCCCGTTGCGCTCTACAAGCGCTTCTTGGACCAAAGCGAATCGAAGAGCTTGTTCGAGCAGCCTGCGAAGGGTGCCATCGAATGGGAGGACGCGTTTCCCTTGGTGCTCTGCCGCCTGGTGTTCGACGGGCGCGACGATATGCCGCAGATTGCCTCCATCCGGCATCTCGTGATCGACGAGATGCAAGACCTCAGCTTCGCACAGCATGTTGCCATCGCTCGATTGTTCCCTGGCGACAAGACGATTTTGGGAGATGTGAATCAGCTAGTGGATGGTCGACTAGCCGTGGATGATGAGAAGGTGCGCCAATGCTATCCCGGAAGCAGGCTGGTAAGGCTCATGCGCGGATATCGCTCGAGCTACGAGATCAATCAGCTAGCGCAGCGCGTCAAGCCCATTCCGGGCTTCGAAAGCGTTGAGCGACATGGCGAGCAGCCAAGCTTCGTTCAATGCGGCGATACGCGCGGAACCCTTGTGGCCATCTCCGATGCCATCGAGCGCTTTCGCCAGTCGGGTCAGCGTAACTTGGGGATCATCTGCAAAAGCGACATGCTCGCCGAGCGCTATGGCCAGCTGCTTGCGCTCGACCACGACGTTTCGGTGCTCACTGATCAAACCGCAGAGTTCCCTAATGGCATCGTGGTGAGCTCCATCCGCTTGGCAAAGGGGCTGGAGTTCGATGAAGTGGTGCTATTGGATGCCGATTCGTCGCTGTATAGCACGGAAGCGGATCGCAACCTGCTCTATGTGGCCATCACTAGGGCCCTTCATCGCTTGACGGTCCTTTACCGTCGAGAGCTCTCGCATCTTTTCGGACGATAGTGCCCGTCGCCGACGTGCCTGTCGGTTCGGGCGCTTCGCCGACGCCCCAGAGGGCAGCCGGTCGCGCGCCTGCGCCAGCTGCGCTCGCAAGCTCGATGCGCTGGCATTCCGGTCATTTCGCGATCGCGAAGAAAAGTTGCAAGGATTCGCGCTTGCCAATCGTGTTATAAGTGAAGGCGAGAATAGCGAGAAAGGCGCTTAGGATGAAAAAGGGAATGATCGCACTTCTGGTTCTGGCTTGCTGCGCGGCATTGGCAGTTCCCACGTTGGCCTTTGCGGAAGGGGAGGTCTCGGTGGCAGTGCCGGGGGCGGCATCCGTGCAACCGGCGCAATGCCTGGGCTATGTCGATGCCGACGGCAATGGCGTTTGCGACAACTACGAATCGGGGCATTGCGCTAGCCAAGGCGCCGGTCAGGGCAATGGCCTCGGGCAAGGGCAGGCCATCGGAGCGGGCCAGGGAAGCGCATCGTGCCTTGGCTACGTCGATGCCAACGGCGATGGCGTTTGCGACAATCGCGGCCAGGGATACGGCGCGGGCAACGGCAGCTCCGGCTCGGGATACGGGCAAGGCTTCGGGGCCGGCCAAGGAGCGCAGGGCTGCCCGAGGGGCTTCGGCGGCGGATACCACCATGGCGGGCGTCACTGCTAGGTTCGGCTCGAGGGATCTCAGCGTTGCGCGATGACGAGGACATCGAAAGGGCCATGGAGCGCTATGGCTCGACCGTGTGGCGGGTTTGCCTCGGGTTCTTCCGCTCTCGACAGGATAGCGAAGATGCTTTTCAGGAAACGTTCGTGAAGTATGCCCTTTCGTCGGAGGTCGTCTTTGCCGATGATGATCATCGCAAGGCATGGCTCATACGCGTCGCATCGAACGTCTGCCGCGATATGCTGCGGGCGTCATGTCGCAAGGATTCATCCCTCGAAGACGAGGAGGACGCTTGGCAGTTGGCGTCCTCCGATAGCGACAGCCAGCCCGATTCCCGTCATCTCGAGGTGCTCGAAGCATTTCGCTCCTTGGACGACCCGCCTCGATTTCCCTTGTACCTCGCCCTTTACGAAGGGTACTCGGCACCCGAGATCGCCAAGATGCTCGATGCTCCGGTGAACACCGTCTACTCTTGGATCTCCCGAGGCCGCAAAGCATTGAAGGAGGCCTTGTCGTGAACGACAACGAACTCGAAGATCGCGTGCGCGAGGCTTTCGACAGCTTCGAGGTCCCGCCGCTCTTGCTTGCCAAGGCAAGAGAATCGATACGCTCTTCGGAAGAGGAATCGGCCGAGGCGGATAGCGCTCGGGAATCGGGCATGTCCTCCTCGTCGTCTGCAAAGGTCGTTCGCCTCGAGTCCCGAGCGCGACATGACGCCGACGAGCCAAGCCAAGCCGTTACGGGAAAGCGCATCCAGCCGCGCTTGCGCAATCGCCTCATCGGAGCAGTTGCGGCATGCCTTGTTGCCATCGTTGCCCTCTTCGGCGTGGTGCGGCTTGGCACGGAGCCCACGGCGTTCGTGGGCATCGACATCAATCCTTCCATCGAGCTGCAGGTCAATCGCTTCGATACGGTGATAGCCGTTGAGGGCATGAACGAGGACGGGCGCGCGATGGCGGCCGATCTGGCGCTCGCCGGGCTTCCCTTCGACGAGGCTCTCGAGGCCATTGCCTCAAGCGATGGGCTGGCTGCCTATCTCGACGACGATGGCTTCATTGCCCTAAGCGTTTCCTCCGACGACAAGGCCCAAGAGCAGAAGCTCATGGGACAAGGCGAAGCCTGCCTGGCAAGCCTTCCCTTGGAAGGCTCGTGCGATGCGGTTTCGATGGCCTTTCGCGAAGAGGCCCATGCTCGCGGCATGGGGTGCGGCCGCTATGCGGCGGCCTTGGAGCTCGCATCCATCGACGATTCCGTGAGCTTGGACGATTGCGCGCATCTCACCATGAGGCAGCTGCGCGACCGCATCGCGCAATGTTGCGGGGATGCGGGCAGTGGCGAAGGCGACGGGACTGCCGCTTCTGGTCACGGGCAAGGGCATGGCCTCGCAGCTGGGGACGATTCGGGCTCCGCGGGCATGCATCATCGCTGGCGCCGTTCCTGATGCGCGGGCGAACGCGAGGCCCTGCTTCGCCCAAGCGTGCCGCGAGCTGCAGGCGAATCGCCTGACCGGCCCAGTCCAAGCCCTTTCGAGGCGTTGGCGCTAGTCTGCCGTGCCAGCGCCCTGCGCATCGTCGCTGGCAGGGCGGGGATCCCGCCCACGGCTGAACCCCTCGGAAAATGCGCTCGGGATGACGAGGGTGCCATTCGACTTCTTCACGCCTTCGGAGAGCAGATGCATGGACCGCAGGTCGAAGGCCATCTCGTCCTTGCGGTAGACCTCCGTTGCATCCAAGAGCATCTCTGCCACATCGCGCTCGACTTCGGCCAGGACGATGCGCGCATCCTTCTCTCGCTCGGCCTTGGCTGCTGCGGCCATGTCGCATTGCAGCTCCTTGGGAATCACGATATCGCGGATTTCGACGGATAGGACGGACACGCCCCATGTGGTCGTCTTCTCCTCGATCTTGTTCTTGAGCTCCTGGTCGAGCTTGTCGCGGTGAACGGTTATGTCCGAGATGTTCTTGCGGCCGATGGCGTCGCGCAGTGCCGTTTGCGCGGCAATGGACACGGCATCGTAGTAGTTCTCGACCTCGAGGCATGCCTTCTCGGCATCCCAGACCATCCAGAACACCGCTGCGTCCACGTTCACGGGGACGAGGTCGGAGGTCAGCGTTTCCTCTGCCGAGAATCCCGTGAGCATGATGCGCATGTCAGCGCGCAGCGCGACATGCTCGATGAACGGAATGACCAGGAACAGCCCCGGCCCTGCGTTGCGATTGTACGAACCGAGCCTGAGGATGACCACTTGCTCCCATTGCGATGCGATGCGCATGGTCGAGGCTGCAAGGATGGCAACTGCGAAGCCGATGCAGAGCGTCCAGATGTTCACCTCGCCCATAACGAGGTAGCCGATTACCATGGCCAAGGCGAATGCTATGACGAAAACGACCGCAGAGAAGATCTGCGGTGCGTTGTCGCTTGGCTGCCGAGAGTGGGGCGAATTGATCGCCTCGATATCGTTGCCGCGCGCGCTTCTGGCCGAGTTCCTTGATGCTCCCTTGCTCCCGAAGCCGTCCTTCTTGCGCTTGCTAGACCGTCCCATATCGCTGCCTTTCTTCTTCGGCCGCTCTTGCTTCGCTATCCAATCGCTCTATTATCTCGATGAGGTGGTTGCGGATATCCTGGTAGGACATGCCGCACGATCGGTACTGCTGCAGGCAGTTCTCGAAAAGGGCGTTGGCGGCTTCGAGGTCTTCGTTCTCGGGCGAGATGTTCTGCTGCACGAACATGCCCCTGCCGCGCACGGACACGATGAGGTCGGACAGTTCGAGGTCGCGATAGGCTTTCGTCACGGTGTTGTAGTTGATGTTCGCATTCGCCGCCAGGCTTCGCACGCTGGGCAATTGGCTTCCGGCAGCGAAATGTCCCGTGCGAATCAAGTAGGCGATGCGGTTTCGCAGCTGTGCCCATATGGGCAGATCCGACGTTTCGTCAACGCGGAATATCGTATTGTCCGAGTCGTTCATAGCACTTGCTCTCGCTATAGGTGGGCCGGTCGTTTCTCGGCAAAGGGATAGGTAGCACATATTAGTATACCCCGCAAGTGATGATGAGGAAGCGCAAGAGCAATCCACCGCATAGACAAAAAGCATCGGCGACGGGCATCGTGGCGCTCCCTCGTCGCGAAAGCGCCGCGAATTCGCAGACTGCAGGGATGACCAGGCCGAAGCCGACCACGCCGACGATGGCAACGGGCAGGATGTCGGGGGAGAGGAGCCTCTCGCAGGCGTTGGCAGCTGCAGGGTTGGCGAATGCGGCGCGCACGAACAGCGCGAGCGATATGGCTTCCACGGCGAGGGCCGCGAGGTGGCATATGTGGAACACGCGAATCGTCTTCGAGAAGAGCAGGTGCTCGTTTGCGAAGTAGTTCGCCAAGAGCGTGAGCGCAAGGCCGCACGACAGCGAGGAACTGGCGAAAAGGAGCACGATGACCCAGTTGCTCCAAAAGGCGATGCCGACGTTGCTCATGAGGAAAGCGCCCGTGTACGTCATGATGGCAACGGATGCGATGCAGCATGCGACGCACAGGGCTCGGTGGGCGCGCCCGTTCAGGATGCGAAGCTGGAACGCCGACTTGAGGGCAAGCAGGCCTCCTATGACCAGCTCTGCGAGAAGCGATATCGACCCGAAGGTGAGAACGGTGGCATGGGGGTACAGAAATATGTAGAGCGCGCGCTCGGGCACTCCCAGATCCCAGAGCAAGAATAGCATCGAGAGGATGAGCAGCAGCAGGCAAAGCGTGTACATTCGCGCCCGAAACGACTTGAATGCTCGGCTCACGCGCCAGCTGCGAGCGGCGGGAGCGGAAGGGACCAGGGCATCGCCGGCGAGCGAATACGCCAGATCGCATGCGGCCATCACGAGAAAGCCGCCTGCAGCGGTGCCGCCGAGGAACAGGTACGCTATGATCAATGGTCCGTACACGTCATCCTTCTCATTGCGGCAGCGCTTCTGCGGATTGGTCGCAGGGAATTATGTCACATTTCTCCTGTTAATGAAATACCAGTTGACCATACTAGTGAATCGGTATAGTATGACACCATCGGATGAACGGGCATCTTGCGGCCGCGAAGTGGATGACCGTTCGATGTAGGGCAAGCAAAGCGAATGCTTGCTCGGTTGCAACAGAGGGAGGCACGAGAGGGCAACGAGACTTTAGAGGGAAGGATCTTGTTGTCCAGCATCATCTCTTGATAGGGACCTGGGAAACCGAAGGGAGAGGGGGTACCTTATGATTCAAGAGAGATTCGCCGTTCTCGGGGGAGGAGGTTGCGATCTGTGACTTTCGCCCTGACATTCGTCGTAGTGCTCGTAGCATGCGTCATCCTGCGCGAACCGCTTCGCCGCTGCCCGGTGGCTTTCTATGTGCTCGCCGCCGTTGCCGTCGTAGCTCAGCTCGCATCCACATCGCTCGGATTGCCCAAATCGGTTGACCTTGCCCTGCTTCTGCTCGTGAAGCGCTGCAATGTGGCCATGGCGCTGTTCGCCGTGGTGATGCTCATTGGGGTTCTGCCGCGCGATGGCCGTGCGAGCTCTTGGATGCGCCCTGTGCGTTCCGAGATCTCGATCGTGGCATGCATTTTGTGCGCGGGCCACGTCATCGGCTACGTCGTCTCGTATGCGCCGCGGGTCATCGCAGGTGCTCTGGCCAATCCGCTCCTAGTGGTTGGCTTGGTTGCAGCTCTCGTTCTGACGGTTCTGCTCGTTGTGCTGGGCGTCACTTCCATCCAGCGAGTAAAACGGGCTATGGATTCAGCGAAATGGAAGCGCTTGCAACGGCTCGCGTATGCGTTCTTCTTGCTGGCCTGCGTGCATGCGCTGCTCATGTTGCTGCCTTCCGCCCTAGGGGGAGGGGCAGCTGCAACCGAAGGGGTATGCGCGTACAGCGTGCTGCTCGTGGCCTATGTCGTTCTGCGCGGAGCTCGAGCCCTCGCTGATCGGCGTTCGAACGCCGCAGTCGCATAGGGACGTTACCTCGACGAAACAAATCGAAGGCTGGCTCGATCGTTGCCAGTCAAACTTCTAGAGCTTGTAAGGAGGGTGTTCCATGATCTCTGAATTCCCGCTATTCGTATTCACGACTCTCGGTGGCCTGTCCGCCGGTCTCGTCATGGCCATGGCGCTGTTCCCGCCTACCGAGAAGCAAGAGCGTCCTTGGCTTGCGCCGCTCGCATCGCTCGTGCTGCTCGGGGTCGGCATGCTTGGCGTGCTCCTTCATTTGAAGAGGCCTGCGCTGTTCCTGCTGGCGCTTCGCAATCCTGCTGCTGGCATCGCGCAAGAAGCCTATTGCGGCATCGTGCTGGGCGTGTTGTTGCTGGTCTTGCTCATCGTGTCTTGGCGCAAGGGCGAAGCGCCCAAGGTGCTCGTTTGGATATCGGCTGCCGTCGGCTTGATCTTGACGTTCATCATGGGCTTTGCCTATGTGGTGAACGTGGGCACTGCTGCTTGGGCCAACTGGACGACCGTGCCCCTGTTCGTGGTGGGCGATATTGCCATGGGCCTTGCGCTCTGGGCGATCCTCTCGAAGGAGTCCCTCGGAAATCGCACCTTCACCCTGGCCCTCATCGTCGTGCTGGCCGTGCTTGCCGTGGTCTTGCTGCTCACGGGCTTGCACTTCGCCGCCGTTGGCAACAATGCGCTGCTGATCTTCGCTGGTTTGATCGTAGCGGGAGCGGGCGGCATCGCCGTTACCGTTGCTGCCCAGAAGTCGTCGGCTAGCTGGCAAGCGGGTGCGCTCGTTGCCTGCGTGCTCGTCGGCGTGTGCTTGAGCCGCTGGGGATTCTACGCCGCGAGCGTTCTCTAGCGAGGCATCCTGCAAACAAGAGAGCGATCCCTCGGCAAGGGGGATCGAGGAAAGGAGAGCTTTCATGGAAAAGCAGGAGAGCAGGTACAGCTTCTCGCGCAGAAGCTTCATCAAGGGAGCTGCGGTTATCGGTGCTGCTGGCGCTTTGACCGGATGCAGCGCCCAGAGCTCGAACCTGACCGCAGCCGATGGTCCTGCGCCTGAGACCCAGATCTATTCGGGTGCCTGCCGTTCCCAGTGCGCCAACGGGTGCTACCTGAACGTGCATGTGCGCGACGGCCAGGTGGTGCGCTGCACCGCCGGCAATTTCGAGGATGGTCCCGAGTTCAACCGCATCTGCCCCAAGGGCATCTCGTCGCCGGCCCGCGTCTACAGCTCCGAGCGCCTGCAGTATCCCATGCGCCGCATCGGCGAGCGTGGCGAGGGCAAGTTCGAGCGCATCAGCTGGGACGAGGCTATCCAGGAGGTTACCGACAAATGGAAGGGCTATATCGAGGAGTATGGGCCCACGTCCATCGCGTTCTTCCTCGGTAGCGGCAACACTGGCACTTTGGGCGGTGCGGCGCCCGAGGGTTCGCTTTGCGCGCGCCTGCTCAACGTCATGGGCGTGAGCCGCGTGCTGCCCGACCGCGACATCGCCACGCCGATGTCCCATACCTACATGTTCGGTCCCGGTGCCCATGGCCATCGCGCCGCCGACACCGTCAATGCCGACCATTTCGTCATTTGGGCTGGCGATACCGCCGTATCCGAGAAGCAGCGCACCCACTTCTTCCTCGAGGGCCGGGATCGCGGCGCCACGCTTACGGTGATCGATATCGCCTTCCGCACGATGGCTGGCAAGGCCGATAAGTTCATCCCCATCCATCCCGCCACCGACGGCGCGTTGGCGCTCGGCATCATCAACGAGATCCTCGAGCAGGGTTGGGAAGCCACGGATCTTCTCCGCGATCATACCGAGGCCCCCTTCCTCGTGAAGGATGACGGCAAATACTTGCGCATGAGCGATTTCGGCGTTGCGCCCACCACTTCCAAGAACGCGCAGGGTCAGGATGTTGTGGTCGATCCGCAAGTTGTTTGGGATGAGGAAACCCAGACTGCTGTGCCTTACACCGAAGCCGTCAAGCCCGCGCTCGGCAACGTGACCGAGGTCAATGGCACCCATGTGCGTACCGTGATGGACATGATTCGCGAGACTGCAGCCGAGTGGACGCCGGAGCGCGTCTCCGAGTTGACCGGCGTGAGCATCGATGACATCAAGCACCTTGCCCACCTCTATACGCAGGAGGGCAACGTGATGACGGATATGAAGTACGGCCTCAACCACTACAACAACGGCATGTACTCTTCCAAATGCATCAACTCGCTGCTCCTGATCTCCGGTCAGATGTGCTCTCCTGGCAGGGGGATGTACACTGGCGAAGGCAACTTCGGCGAGGGCGACACCAAGACGGCCATCTCGTTCCCCAGCTCATCGGGCGAGAAGCCCAAGGGCGTCGGTGCCACCATCAACTGGACCGACTTCTGCAACATCGTCCAGACGGGCAAGAAGATGGGCAAGGATTTCCCCATCAAGTCGTTCTACGCTTCGTGCACCAACATCGTCTCCAACCAGACCGAGCAGAACGAGACCATCAAGGCGCTCAAGGCCATCGACTTCATCGTCATCCAGGAGATGACGATGAACGACACCTCGCTCTACGCCGATATCCTGTTGCCTGCTTGCCACTGGTTCGAGACCACCGACCTGCGCATTCGCTATTACGGCAACCCTTATCTGCTGTGGAACGAGAAGGCGATCGAGCCGCTGTACGAGAGCAAGCCGGATGCCGAGATCTACCGGATGCTTGCCGATGCCATGGGCTACGGTGACTTCTTCGACTTTACCGACGACGAGTACCTCAACATCTTGCTGGCCACCCCTTGGGGCAAGGCCCACGATGTCACCATCGACAAGGTGCGCGAGAAGAACTACCTGCGCTGCGAGACCACCGGGCCCGTTGCTCATGCGAACGGGGCGTTCTATACGCCGTCCGGAAGGGCTTCGTTCTATCGCGAGGATCCCAAGCCCGATTACATGATGGGCCAGGAGCTCGACATCGACAAGGAGAAGTTCTCCCTGTTCTGGGAGCCGGCGCGCGAGGCCGACTTGAACAACCCCATTCGCGAGAAGTATCCCTTCACCATCTGCTGCGAGCACATGCGCACCCGTACCCACACCCAGTGGTACGACGTGGACTACATGAAGGAGTTCGAGAGGCAGCCGTGCTGCCGCATCAATCCCGAGGATGCCGCCGAATTGGGCATCAAGGAAGGCGATACCATCCGCCTGTACAACGATCGCGGCTCGGTGACCTTGCTGGCTACTATCAACCCCGGCGAGCAGCGCAAGGCCCTCCATTGCCCGCGCAGCTTCCTCACCCGCGAGCATATCGACGGCGACCTCGCCACAACCACGTTCAACGACTACAACCAGGCGTGCCGCAACCAGTCCTACTTCGACTGCGCCGTGGCCATCGAGAAGCTCTAAGGAGGATGGGAAAATGACCCGTTACGGAATGGCCATCGACCTGTACCGCTGCATCGGTTGCCAGGCCTGCACCACGGCCTGCAAGATATCCAACAATCTGCCCAAGGATCTCAGCTACAACGTGGTGTACACCAAGACCGACCATGATTGGGACGGCTCCTTCGGCACCGCGGTGGTGAAGGGCGCCATCGCCAACGACAATGCCGGCGGCACCTTCCCCGATTGCATCTTGGAGTTCATGCCCATCCAATGCCAGCATTGCGAGAATCCCAGCTGCTTGCGCGTATGCCCCACGGGTGCCACGCAGAAGCGCGACGACGGCATCGTTTGGGTCGATTCCGACCTGTGCATCGGCTGCGGCGCCTGCATCATGGCTTGTCCCTACGAGGGAGTGCGCACGCTCAACGAAGGCGATCCGGAGTATTACCTCGACGTAGTGGTGGGCGAGTACGATGCTCCCATTCACATGGCTGGCATCGTGGAGAAGTGCACGTTCTGCAAGAATCTCATCGACCGCGGCGAGGTGCCCGCATGCATGGATCTGTGCCCTGGGCGCGCTCGTTACTGGGGCGACTTGGACGATCCCGAGTCCGATGTGTCCAAGGCCATCGATGGTCGCAAGTATCATAAGCTGCGCGAGAGCGCTGGCACGAACCCCAGCGTGTACTACCTGTTGCCGCCCGAGCGCGGCTAGCGCGAGCCTGCTCGTTGCCGACCTGCATCGTTTCGTCCCTCCCCGCGATGCAGGTCGGCTCTTTCCGACGATGCCGGCGCTGGGTTTCGGCGCGCGGCGTCTACGCTGCACGACGCATGAGGAGATGGCATGGGTGACGAAAGGGCGCTGAGAAGGATCGTTGGGCTGGCTGACGCCTGCGAGCTGCTTGCAAGGGCCACTGCCTTTCCGGACGAGGCTCTCGCGAGCGCGCTGTCCGATGGCAGGCTGGTGGGGGACGCCCGGTCGTGCTTGGAAGACTGCGGCGTGCCGTCCGACGAGGCATCGGCTGCTTGCGAGCTGTGGGAGAATCTGGCAGGCGAGAGCAGCGATGCGCTTCTGTCCGACCTCAAGCGAGCGCATTCCCTGCTGTTCGTGCGCCAGGGCGACGGCGTTGCCGTATGGCCCTACGAATCGGCATTTATCCATGTCGAGTCGGGCAAGGAGGGCGAACCTGCCATGTTCCGCTCGCCTATCGCCCTGTCCGTCGAGAAGGCGATGCGCGCTGCAGGCGTTTTGCCGAGCGATTCACGCGTTGAGCCATGCGATAGCGCATGGGATGAGTTCATGTTCCTAGCGTATCTGCTCGGTAGCGAGGCCGAGGCCCTCGATTCGGGCGACGAGGAGGCGGCAACAACACGTCGCGGGCAGATTGCGAGCTTCGTCGAGGAGCATGCGTGCCGCTGGCTGCCTGCCTTCTTCGACGTTGTGGCGCGCGAGCTTCCCTCAATAGCGAGTCCTGCAAGTTGCTCAAGCCTCTTCTACACGGGCCTATGCTCGTACGGAACTTGCGCCATGGGCGTTCTCCAGCACTAGATCATTACCTCTCGCGCCTCAGACGAGCATACAGAATAGCCAGGGCTACAGCAATGAGCACTATGCCAGCTGCGGTGAACACCGTGGTGCCGATTCCTCCCGTTGGGGGCATTATGTAGCCGCGCATGTTCCTTATGAGCAGCGGATCGGAGTCGGTACCCGCTTCTGTAAGCGATTCATCGAACTCGATTCGGTATTCCATTGTGGCGGGGTCTTGTTCTATGGTTACCGCCAGGGGAACCGCATTGTCGAGATATCCTTCGGGGATTTTCGTTTCGG
>CANOHY010000022.1 GCA_947565915.1 uncultured Eggerthellaceae bacterium
AGACGTGTGCTCTTCCGATCTAGAGCGAACCCTCCGATTTCTATCGCTCAGTTTTAACGTGCCATTTAACGTGCCATTTAACGTGCCATTTAACGTGCCATTTGTACTGTCACTTGTCGGGGCATCCATTATCAGGCTCTGACCGAACGCATCGTTTCGATGGAATATGAGCTTGGTTCCGTCAGGCGTGCGCACGTACTCCACCTCCATGCTAATCTCATCGCAAAGGTCCTTGATACGCTTTATCCCGGTTCCCTGCGACTCGATGTCACCGGACTTGAAGAGCGTCTGAGCTATCCTCTGATTCCTCGACTTAGGAGACACGCTCTTGCCCGCAAGATGCTCGGCCGGGTCCTGGCCCTCAACGAACCAGCCTGGGCTTATGATCTCGACGGCATCGTTGAATATCTCGACCATCACGGCACTACCGCGTTCCCAGTCGCGATGAGCGTAGGCGTTCATCAGCCCTTCGTGGAGGGCTTTGATCGGAATCTCTGGGTATACGTCACTAGCTCCTGGCACGGCAGTGTCCACTCGGCTTCGCGTGTTCGATATGACGAACATCTCTGCATGCCTCACCAGGTCGAAGAGCACGCCATCCTCATGTTGAAGCCCCACGATGTCCGTCCGGGAATGATTCGTGAATACGCCCATCTTCAGGTCGGTTGTGGCAGACGGGCAGAATAGCGCAGCTCCGGCATTGAGAAGCATGCCGTTCTTCACGAGTCCAAGGCGCTCAAGGGCATCCTGGACGGTGGAGAAGTCAAAGGCGATCCTTCCTTTCTCGCGCCCGCGCTCGACGAATTTGCGAAGCGTTTCCTCGTCAACATCTGCGACGGTTTTGTCAGAGATGCGGCCATCCCAGGGATTGATGCGATTCTCAGCCTCCCTGAACTGTGCGCGCAATTCCTCGGGGCGCATGAGCACGTCCTCGTCCGCGACTCGAATGCGATACTTTCCCGAACAAGAATATGGGGCGGTATCGCCCTCAAATGCCACCTTGACATAGCTTTTTCCATCAGGCGTCTTCTCATGAGTTATCGAAGGATAGATCGAAGGTTCGATGTGATTGCCGATGGCCTGGCTGATCTCGCGAAGAGTAGACTCGGAAACGTCTTGCCCGCACACCTCGCCATCTTTGAGAACGCCGAAGTACAGCTCACCTGCACCATGTTTGTTCAGGATAGAGGCAATAGACGCCATACCCTCCTTCATCTCTGAAGTGGACTTCTTGAACTCTCTCTGCTCGTTTTCGCTTCCTAGATTCATTGGCTTCACCGAACCAACTTGGTCGAGATTGTTACCAACCATCCTTACTATGGAGCCCTGTGAGGCTCATCCTTTCCACCTAGCTGAAAAAGCTATTGTAGGGCCTATAATTCGAACGTCCCGGGACCGAATAGGCCTCTTGCGCCATGAAGGACCGGGAAAGTTCGAGAATCAAGCTTCCCTCTCGTGAAAGCGGTTGTGGGGTTTGAGATTCGCGCGTCCCGGGACCGAATAGGCCTCTTGCGCCATGAGGGACCGGGAAAGCGTGAAGATCAAGCCCCACAATCCGCTTTTAGTGGCGGAAGTGGCGATGATTGGTGAACACCATCGCAATCCCATGCTCGTCGCAAGCTTGGATGCACTCCTCGTCGCGAATGGAGCCACCGGGTTGGATGATGGCGGTAATGCCATAGCTTGCCAGCACGTCAACGTTGTCGCGGAACGGGAAGAAGGCATCCGAAGCGGCAACGGCGCCCTTGCACGCATCACCAGCACGCTTGCAGGCAATCTCGGCAGAATCCACGCGATTCGGCTGGCCAGGGCCCATGCCGATGCCAGCACGATCCTTTGCAACAAGGATGGCGTTGGACTTCACACCTTTCACAACTTTCCAGGCGAACAATAAGTCGTCCATCTCGGCAGGGGTGGGCTTGCGCTTGGTGGGAACGGTGAAGGTGGCAGGATCCTCATCGACCCTATCCACATCTTGGATGAGCACGCCACCATCGATCGTGCGAAACTCGAGCTGAACGCCTTGCGCATCGATGCCATCGGTCGCAAGCACCCGGAGGTTCGGCTTCTCGCGCAGAAGCTCAAGCGCCTTGGGCTCGAAATCGGGCGCTATGAGCACTTCCACGAAGAGCTTCTCGTTGTTGATATGCTCTACCATCTCAGCGCTCACCGTTCGATTCGCAGCGATGATGCCGCCGTAGGCGCTCTTGGGGTCGCAAGCGAAGGCGCGGTCGAATGCCTCGGCGATGGTGGCAGCTTCCGCCGACCCGCAAGGGTTCTGATGCTTCAAGATAACCACCCCGGGCTCGTCGAACTCGCGCACGATGGCCCAGCAAGCGTCGGTATCGAGCAGATTGTTGTAAGAAAGCGGCTTGCCATTCAGCTGCTGCGCATTCGCAATGGAATGAGGCGATGCATCGGCACTGCGATAGAAGGCTGCTTCCTGATGCGGGTTCTCGCCATAGCGAAGGTCTTGCTGCTTGCGCAACTGCATGTTGGCCACATCGGGGAACTTCTCCACCCGTTGCATCTGAGCTGCCATCCAGCGCGCAATGGTGGTGTCGTAGGCACCAGTGATACGAAACACATCAAGCGCCAGGGCAGCGCGCATCTCACGACGCGTTGCTCCCCCGTGCGCGCGCATCTCATCCAGTACGGCATCGTAGGTGGCGGGGTCAGTCACCACGGTGACCGATTCGAAGTTCTTCGCAGCGCTGCGCAGCATGGAAGGCCCGCCGATGTCGATGTTCTCGATGCACGTATCGAAATCGGCACCGCTTTCCACCGTCTTCTCGAAGGCGTAGAGATTCACCACCACCATGTCGATCATGTCGATGCCGTGCTCGGCTGCCTGCGCCATGTGCTCAGGGTTGTCGCGCTTCGCAAGAAGGCCCCCATGCACCAGAGGATGCAGCGTCTTCACGCGGCCATCCATCATCTCGGGAAAATGGGTCACGTCGTCGATGGGAGTAACAGGCACGCCCGCCTCGGCAATGATGCGCGCGGTTCCACCGGTCGAGATGATCTGAACGCCGAACTCGTCGCTCAAGGCGCGAGCGAACTCGGCCACGCCCGTCTTGTCGGTAACGGATATCAATGCGCGCTTGATCTTTGGATCTGCCATCACGATTCCTTCCTCGCATCCACTGGGAACACTTTAGCGCAGTCCGAACTTCTCATCGAGTGCCCGCACAACCTCGGGCGGCACGAAGCGGTCAACATTCCCGCCCAAGCTTGCCACCTCGCGCACGATGGACGACGAAAGGTACATGTACTGAGGCGGCGACATGATGAAAATGGTATCCAAGTCATCGGCCAGCTGGTAGTTGAGCGCCGACATCTGAAACTCGTACTCGAAATCGGTGATGGCGCGCAGCCCCCTGATAAGCGCCCGTGCGCCCATCTCATGAGCGAAATCGACGAGCAAGCCATCGAAGGACCTCACCTCCACGTTGGGAAGGTTCTGCGTAACCACCCTCACCAGCTCGGTGCGCTCTTCAAGCGTGAACAGCGGATGCTTTTCAGGCGAGGCCGCAACTGCCACCACAACCTCATCGCTCAGCTGCGAAGCACGCGTGATTATGTCGAGGTGCCCATAGGTAATGGGGTCGAACGTGCCCGGGGTGAGAACTCGTTTCATGGCTTCTCCCTCAATAGCGTTATCCTCGTTTTTCCGTACTTCTTCTGTGCGATCACTTCGAATCCCGCTTGCTGGGCCAACGCTGCTGCGGCTTCCACCTCGGTTGCCGCATGCTCGTAGCTCACGATGGCATCGCTTGCCAGAGCGCCTTTCGAGCGCAAAAGCTCCAGAAACGCCATGACGTCTGCAACCGGCATCTTGTACGGCGGGTCCAGCAAAACCAAATCGTAGGGGCTTCCCGGCAGCACAGGGATCTTCTCAAGCACGTTCACGCAACGCAATTCAGCCGCATCAGCAGCACCCAGCGATTCGACATTCGCCCTGATAGCCTGCTGGGCAGCACGGTCGCAGTCGCAAAGCACAGCCTTTCGTGCCCCGCGCGAAAGCGCTTCCAGCCCCAGAGCGCCTGATCCCGCGAAGGCGTCGAGCACCACGGCTCCCTCCAAGTCGCCGCGCAAGCTGTACAGGCTGCTGAACAGCGCCTCGCGCACGCGATCGATGGTTGGGCGCGTTGCCTTGCTCTCGGGCGGAGTTAAGGGACGGCCTCGATAGGCGCCTGCTACGATTCGCACGAGGCCTCCTTGAGCGCACAGGCCATCTCGCGGGCGAGCGGCTTGTGCAAATCCTCTTGCAGAAGAGGGTCCTCGTCCATGATGGCGCGCGCATCCGACCATGCAGCTTCGATGAGCTCCTTATCGCGCATCACATTGACCAGCTTGAGCAGCGAAGCACCATGTTGCCTATTGCCCAAGATATCCCCTTCTCGTCGAAGCGACAGGTCGTAGGCAGCCAACTCGAAGCCGTCTTCAGTAGATTCCATGGCAGCAAGGCGCTGCACGGCGACATCGCTGCGGTTGCCCGACACCAAGTATACCTGCCCGGGCAATTCGGCGCGCCCAACGCGGCCTCGCAACTGATGCAGCTGCGACAAGCCGAACCGGTCGGCATCTTCCACAATCATCACCGTGGCATTGGGCACATCCACTCCAACCTCGATGATGGTGGTAGCAACGAGAACTTGCGTCTGCCCGCTTCGGAAGCTCTCCATAACCTCCGACTTTTGCGCCGAGGGCATCTTGCCATGCAGCAAGCCCACGTTGAATTCCGGGAACACCTTGCGCTGCAGGAACTCGGCCTCACCTTGGGCAGCGGCAAGAGGCGCCTGCATCATGTCGCTGTCATCTTCAACCTGAATCACCTCATAGGCCTCGACAGGCGCATCTCCGACTTGCGCCGCTTCGTCATCCTCGAGCTTCTGAGGCTTCACGCCCACAAGCGGGCACACCACATACACCTGCTGCCCTGCCTCGAGTGCCTTGCGCGCAGCATCGAAGGCAAAGCCCTTCTCGTCGTCGCCAAGCACCTTGGTGGTGCGCCCCGACGCCTCATGCGGTCGCTCTTTGATATACGAGAGCGTCATGTCGCCGAAAAGAGCGCGTGCGAGCGTGCGCGGGATGGGCGTGGCCGTAAGATAGAGCTCGTCGGCATTAGCCGCTTTGTCCAGAAGCGCCTGGCGCTGCTCCACACCGAAGCGCTGCTGCTCGTCGACGATGACCAAGCTGCAGTGCTTGGGCTGCACGTCTTCCTCGAGAAGCGCATGGGTTCCGAAGACGACGTCGATCGTACCGTCTCCCAAACCATCGATGATTCGCTCGCGCTCATCGCGTGGCGTCGATCCCGTAAGCAACGCCACCGCGGCACCCGCCTTTGCCAGAAGCGAGCCAATGCTCTGCATGTGCTGCGAAGCGAGCATTTCGGTCGGCGCCATCAGAAGCGCTTGGCAACCGGTGTCCTTTGCCGCAGCGATGGCGAAGGCGGCAACGATGGTCTTGCCCGTGCCCACATCGCCAAGGAGCATGTGGTTCATAAGGGAATCCGCAGCCATGCGAGCAAGGATGTCGTCTCTTGCTTGCGACTGCTCCGAGGTGAGCTCGAAGGGAAATGCAGCATCGAGCGCACTCATCGTGGCGCCATCCGTCACATGGGAAACAGGCAAAGCATCCTGGGCACGCTGCTCGGTTTCGCGCATGAGCGAGAGCTCAAGGAGCAGCACCTCCTCGTAAGCAAGCCGCCGACGCGCCTGGACTTGTTCGTCCATCGTGCGCGGGAAGTGGATGCAAGCAAGCGCATTCTGCTTGCTCATCAGCCGATACTTCATGCGCAGCTGCAAGGGCAGCGGGTCGATGAATCCGCGAATCTCGAGAATCGCATTGGACATCAGCCGTCGCATCAGGCCAGCCTTGATGCCTGCCGTGAGGGGATGCACGGGCAGCACCACGCCCGTAAAGAGCGCCTCTTCACCTTCAAGCGATTCGATATAGGGGTTCGTCATGCGCTTGAACCCGTAGTTGAACTCCACTTTCCCCGACACCGCAACCGGCATGCCGGGCTTTAGCTGGTCAGCCAGCCAAGGTTGACGAAAGGCAGTGATGATCAAAGTGCCGGTATCGTCGGTAACGGTGACTTCGGCAAGCACCATGCGCGGCTTGGGCTTCTTCACCTTCACCTCGTGCACCCTTGCTTTGATGGTGCACGTCTGCCCGATGCGTGCCGAGGCAATGGTGGCCACCTGCGACATGTCGATGTAGCGACGAGGATAGCTTGCCAGCAAGTCGCGCACCGTGCAGATGCCCATCTTGCGCAGCAGCTGAGCTCGCTTGGCGCTTACCAAGGGAACCGTGGTGACAGGTGCATCAAGGCTGAGCGTTGCCTTCAAGCGATCGTAGTGTGCAGCAGGGCTTTCCACCTATTCGAGCGAGAACACGAGCGGATAGAGGGGCTGCTCGCCACGTTGGCAGTCTAGTTCGAGATCCTCGTAATGCTCTTCGATGCTGGCCGCAAGCGCTTCGAGCTGCTCGTCGGACATATCCTCGCCAGCGAGCAACGTGCAAGTATCAGCGTCCTCGGCATCCATGCTGGCCAGCAAATCAAGGGTGACCCCGATAAGATCCTTGCCAACAGCATCTATGGAACCATCCGCTATGCCAATCACGTCGCCCTCGGCAATGGGATTGCCCTTGGAATCGTGCGAATCCTTGATGGCCGTGGTTACCTCGCCCGTCTTCACCTCTGCGAAGGCGTCGGTCATCGATTCGATATTCTCGTCGAGTGATGCATCCGCATCGTAGCCAAAGAGCGCCGAGAAAGCCTGTGGAACGCTCTTGGTGGCCACCACGCCGCAGTTCACTTCCGCCAATTCAGCAGCGCTGTTGGCCGCCATCACGATGTTCGAGTTATCCGGCAAGATGATGACGTTGTCGGCATGAGTCTTGTTGACCGCATCCAGAAGGTCGGCAGTGGAAGGATTCATGGTTTGGCCACCCGACACCACCACGTCCACGCCAAGGCTCTCCAGAATCTTCGCATTGCCTTCGCCTGCGGCTACCGCAACCAGCCCAAAGTGCTTGCGCTGGGATTCCTCCTTTTCGGCAAGCAGCTTCTCGTTGCGCTCCACGCTCTGGAGGTCCATGTTATGGATGAACACTTCGAACACCTGGCCGCGATCGAGGAAGTATGCGAGAACCTCATCGGGGCGATTCGAATGCACATGCACCTTGAAGCGCGGATTCGTTCCCACACACAGCTCGCAATCGCCCATGGTGCCCAAGAAGTCCAAGGCCTCATCTTTGTCGAGGGTATCCGAGTGCACCAGAAACTCGTTGCAGTAACGGTATTGGGAACCTTCCCAGTCGTTGATCTGCTCTATCTCCACACGTGGGGCTGTGGCGGGATCGAACTCGAAAGCACGCCCCGCTGCCGCATCGCGACCGAGCAGCGCCGACACGAAGCTGTCGAAGAGGATAGCCAAACCGAAGCCGCCGGCATCCACTACGTTGTTCTCTTTCAGCACGGGCAAGAGCTCTGGTGTTCGCTGCACCGAAGCATAGGCTTCGGCCACGATGGCATCGAGCGCTTCCTCAAGCGAAAGCTCTGATTCCACTGCCTGAGCTGCCGCAGTGGCAGAGTCGCGCAGCACGGTGAGGATGGTGCCCTCGACTGGCTTGCGCACAGCCTGGAACGACACCTCTACCGAACGAGCGAATGCCCTGGCAACAGCCTGGGTATCGAAGGCCTGCGCATCCACCATGCCCTCGCAAATGCCGCGAAGGATCTGCGACGTGATAACGCCCGAGTTCCCGCGTGCGCCCATAAGCGCGCCTGTCGTGATGGCGCGGCCGATATCCTCGATCGACTCGTTCTGCGGAAGCGCGGCAAGGTTCTTTACCACCGAGTCCAGCGTGAGCGACATGTTCGTTCCGGTATCGCCGTCGGGCACGGGAAACACGTTCAGGCGATTGATCTCCTCTTTGCGCTCCGAGAGCGTCTGGCTGGTGCTTGCAATGGCGCTCAATACCTGCGGGATGTTTATATTTGGCATCTGGCGTCTTCCTTCAGATCTGACTTCACACGATAAGCGAACGCGACCGTTCGGCTATTCAGCGCACCTTCATGTCTTGAACATGCACGTCGATGCTCTCGACAGGAACGCGCGCCTGGTTCTCCAAAACGAATCGAACGGTGTCGATGAGATTCTGGGAAACGGCATTCATGTTGGTGCCGTATTCCACCACGATGTAGAGATTCACGCGGATTCCGTTATCGGCATTGTCGATGGTGATGCCGCGGCGCAGGCGCGAGGGCGGAAGGATCTTCGCGATGCCATCTGCCGCATTGGGGGCCACCATGCCCACCACGCCATAGCACTCCATGGCCGCATGGCCAACCATGTCGGCCAATACGTCGTTAGCAACATGCAGCTTGCCGGGAATCGGTTCTGCCATCGTATCGTCCTTTCACACCCTGGGCCTTAAGCCCAAGCGCCGCTTCGCACGCGTTAAGAAGTGCTGGGCGCCTTCGTTGCAATCGAACCACTATTTTAACCCACGGTTACGCCTGTTGTGCGCCGCTCAAGAAAAAAGCCCGCACGCAGCGGGCTTTATCAAACAAGCGAGGCAGCGAGCTTATGCGCGCTCCACCTTGCCAGCCTTCATGCAGCTGGTGCACACGTTAGCCTTGCGCACGCGACCCTTGGAATCGCGAATGGTCACACGCTGGATGTTCGGGCGAAACCACCTGTTCGTCACGCGATGCGAGTGGCTCACATTGCGGCCAGCTACTGGCTTCTTCCCACAAATCTCACAAATCTTCGACATGTTCATCAACTCCGTTTTGCTACCTTCAACCACGCTGTTTCGTGGCTATCGCATTCAAAGACCTATGAACTATAGCACAAGGCATTCAAGCGTGCATGAGGATTTACTGCAACCACAAGGGTTTCATGCTTGATCGTGACGCTAATGGCCGCAAAAGCCAACAACCGCTAATGAATCACCAGCAATCGATTGCAGGAAGGGCACACGCCCAAAGGCCGCTGGCTCACGAGGTCGATCAAGCGTCCGCCGCTGATGGTGCTACGGCACACGCTGCACACGCCACCTTCTTCGAGGTCGCCAAGAGCCACTCCGCCAGTTTTAGCAGCAGTGCGGCTGTAGGCATCCAGCAGGTCGGCCGCAATTTTGGCCACCAGCTTTCCCCTTTGCTCCAAAAGAGCGCGAGATTTCTCGACGAGCTCGGCATCCTTCGATTGATAGGCCTCCACCAACGAGCTCTCTTCGGCATCGAAGGCAGCGATGGCTTGCTGGAGCTGTCCTTGCACAGACATGATCTTGTCCATCTCGGCAGTAAGCTTTGCCAAGCTCTGCGCCAGCGTATCGCGGCGCTTGGCCACGCCCGCCATATCCTTCGAGTGAGATTCAGCCTTGCGAAAGTCGCTTCCTGCCGCCTTTATGATCTCCTGTGCGCGTTCTTGCTTTTGGGCAAGCGAGCGATCCTCGTCTTCGATGGTGGTCATCTTCGCCTGCGTTGATTTCTGCAATTCCTCAACTTGCTGCAGCTTCGGGAGAACCTCTTCTCGCTTCTTGCGAATCTTCGCCACTTGGATGCGTTGTGGCAAAGAGGCTCGTTCCTTCTTCGCCTGCAGAACCTCTATGTCGATTCGCTGGACTTCTACGAGAACCGCGAGATCCTCATACGTAGCTTGCATGGCAATCCTTTCAGCCCGTGTGGTTTGCCTGCATTGTAGCAATTATGCGCACGCGCGGGGAATACCGCACACGCAAAAAGAGCATTTAGCCAGATGAAGAGAGCCCCAGCTCACAACTGTGGCAGCGATGAGCACGAAGAGAGCCTCAGACGCGCGTAGCCTCGGGGGTGAACCAGCGCGGAACCTCTTCGTACACAAGCACCTTCTCGGAGGGAACGCCAGCAGCTATCGCAGCCTGCGCGAGCAAAGCCAGAAGCGGAAACTCGCTCACATCGTGTCCGAGCTCGATGATTGCCATGCCCTTCTGCAGCGCCTCGAGCGCTTGGTGATAATGAAGCTCACCGCAAATCAGGCAATCCGCATGCACCTTGATGCAATCATCAAGAAGAGAGCCAGCCGAGCCGTTCACCACGGCGATGTTCTGCACGAGGTCGCCCGGCGCGCCCCATACGCGCGGCACGGAACCGAAGACCGACAGGCACCGTGCTGCCAGATGCTCAAGCTTGATAGGCTTTCCGTCCGTCGGCCAGCATATCTGGCCATAGCCTTTGGCGCAGTCGCTTTCCCGCGGTGCCAGCACGCGCACGCACTCGAGGTTCAGAAGCGAGGGCAACAGGCGGTTTGCCTCCGACGAGCAATCAAGCGCCGTATGCAGATTGATGAGGGATACGCCCTCTTGCAGCGCTGAGGCAACAAGCGAGCCTGGAAGCGAGCACGTGGTATCGAGCGGCTTGAACTCGCAGGGCGGTTCGAGAAACACCGGGTGATGCGACAACAAAACATTCGCGCCTGCATGCATGGCAGCATCGATCGAGAAAGCCGTAGGGTCGAGGGCAACGAGCACCTTCGTAACCAGAGCTGTAGGGTCGCCCGCCAGCAAGCCCATGCGATCCCACGATTCAGCGTCGGCAACGGGATAGCGCTCCAACAACCGAAGCTCTAAGGTCCCAATCGAAATCGGCGCTGAATTGCGCGATATGGTGCCGCTATTGGTTTTGACGAGCTCTTCGCTTGGCTTGATCATGCCTCGCCCGGTTTCCATCATGCTCCCTTCGCCTGCGCATTTTCTCTCATGGTAGCAACTGCGCGCAGCAACGGTGCTAGGCAATGCAATCCGTTAACGCTCGGACAAACTTCCGAAGGTCATCTTCGCTCGTAAGGCTGCCAAACGAGATGCGCAACTCGCCGAGCGCGAGGTCTGCGTCGATGCCAAGCGAACGCAGCACGTGCGAGGCATCGAGCGATTGCGACGAGCACGCCGACCCACCCGAAACGCCGAACCCCAAAGCATCCAAACGCAATATGAGCGTTTCGCTTTCCCAGCCGCTCACCAGCACTGTCACGATGTTCGGAAGGTAATCGGTCGATCCCTCGGGCGGCAGCACGGCAGCCTGCACGCCATCGATCTTCGTCAGCTCTCGATAGAGCCAATCGCGCATCGTACGCTGGCGTGCCGACTCCTCTTCCATGTTCGCAAGGGCAGCCTGGCAGGCGGCAGCGAATCCCGCGATGCCGCAGACGTTTTGGGTGGTGGAACGCAAGCCGCTTTCTTGGCCTCCTCCCAAGAGCAGCGGTTGAAAGGGAGTGCGCGCACGCAGATACAGCGCCCCAACCCCTTTCGGACCACCCACTTTATGTGCGCTGAACGAGGCAGCATCGATGCCTAACGGCTCGCAGAGAAACTCGACCTTGCCCAAGGCTTGGGTGGCATCCACATGGAAAAGCGCACCATGAGCATGGGCGATGCGGGCCAATTCAGCCACGTGCTGCATGCTTCCTATCTCGCTGTTCGCTGCTTGGATGGAAACAAGCGCCACGCCACCAGGCTCGATTTCGCCCAGTGCCGCATCAAGAGCGCTCGGCTCGATGAAGCCCGCGCGCGTGGGAGCAAGCTTCACGAGGTCGAACCCCTCGCGACGGAGCTGTTCGGCCGGATGCAACACCGCATCGTGCTCGAGGGCGCTGGTAACCACTGAAAGCGGCTGGGCGGCCTTGCCCTGCGCCTTGCGCTCGCAAGCAACCGCTCGCGCCATGCCGAACAAGGCTGCGTTGTTCGCCTCGGTAGCTCCCGAAGCGAATACCACTTCGGAGGGGCGGCGTGCCCCAATGCAACGTGCGATATGGCGACGCGCGTCTTCCAAGACAGCGAAAGCTGTTCGTCCAGGCGTGTGCAGGGAATTCGGGTTCATGCCGAAGGGGATGTTCTGACGTCCTGGGCCAAGAAAGGGCATCATGGCATCGAGCGCCTCAGGGCGAAGCGGTGCCGTGGCGGCCCAATCCAAATAGATGTAATCCGAGCTTACCGGCTCATTCACGCGAGGTACTTCCCTTCTCGCGCATCCCCTGCAATCGCAGATGCGCCTCTTTAGTCCATTTGGCTTCCGACAGCCACAAGAGCGCTTGCGCGCGCCGCATCGCCTGCAGACCTGATTAACTCGATGGCCACGGCAGGGTCGCTCTGTGCGAACACGGCATTTCCGCACACGATCACGTCGGCGCCAGCCTGCGCCACTAACTCCACGGTTCCTGGCCCTATGCCGCCATCAACTTCGATCAACAAGCCATCGTTTCCAACTTCGCGCGCCATATTCACGACCTGTGCTATGCGCTCATCGCTGCCCTCTATGTAGCTTTGCCCCGAGAACCCTGGTTCTACGGACATCACCAGCACCATGTCCAGATCGGCGATGACCGGCTTCAGCACCGCGAGGTCGGTCTTGGGCTTCACGGCCACTGCAGCCTTGGCACCCGCTTCGTGTATCAGCGAAACGAGGGAGCGCATCTGTTGCTCATCTACGGCCTCGGCATGAAACGTCACGATGTCGGCGCCCATCTGCAAGAACCAGGGAACCTGATCGCATGGATTTGCCACCATCAGATGAACGTCGAGCGGAAGCGCGGTTGCAGCCTTCAGTTGGCGCACGTGCGGTATGCCGATGGTGATGTTCGGGACGAAATGCCCATCCATCACGTCCACATGCACCCAATCGGCTCCGGCACCCTCGATGAGCTCGATGTCGTTGCCCAAGCTCATGAAGTTGGCTGAAAGTATGGATGGGGATATCTTGAGGGGTTGGAACATGTCATCTCCCGAATCGTTGGCTCTCGTTTGTCATTCTAGCGCATAGAAGGCGTGTCATCAGGTATTATCGAGTCATCGTTCGATTGTTTCAGGAGAGCCGTGATGCCCTTGAAGCCATCTTCGCTTAGCTTTAACACCTACGTGTCGCCTTATGGGCTCTTTACCGTGCAGGCATCGCAAGCAGGAATAGTCGCTCTTGCCTTCGATGATCAACCAATGGAGGGCAAGCGGGGCGCAACTGCCCTGACCAATCTTGCCGCCACGCAGGTGCAGGAATATTTGGCTGGGAAGCGATTCGACTTCACGGTTCCACTCGACATGCAAGGTACCGACTTTCAAAAAGCAGTCTGGCGCGAAGCTGTAGCCATTCCCTATGGGCAAGTGGTCATGGCGCGCGACCTGGCCGCGCGCTTGGGGCGGCCAAGCTCGTATCGCTCGATTGGCAAAGCACTCGGCGAGTGCCGTCTTGCGCCGCTGGTGCCCGTGCATCGCGTCGAGCAACCTCAGGCGAATGCGCATCATGCGCTGTACTTCGCCTTTCGCATGCTTGAGAAGCATGCCCAAGCATCTTGCTAGCCGCATGTCGGCAGGTTCCCTTGCGAAACACGCCACGAGTTCGAGCCGATTCTTCTTTCTCGGATGAAGAACCTGTAATTCCCTAAGTAACTACGACAAGTTGGAGGCACTTTCGTACGGTCTCTCCGGTTCTGCGGCCAGTTACGGCGAGTTGGGGCCGCTTTCGTACCTCTTCTTCAGAAACTCGAGCTTCGTCCTCCGAGAAGCAGCACGCTGAGCAGGCAAAATGCATCCCAGATACGAAACCGGGCCCGATGCTCAGCCAGAATCGACCGAGAAGAGATACGAAAGCGGCCCCAACTCGCCGTAACTGGCCGCAGAACCGGAGAGACCGTACGAAAGTGCCTCCAACTCTAAGCAAATCGCAAAAGACTTTATCGTTGCGTTTGGGCGCGAAGCCAAAGCAGCGCGTGTGTCGGCTGGGATATGCGCTTTGCTGCCAAGCTAGTAGAACTCGGGTTTGAAGCTGCGCTTGGTGAGCTCCTCGGCAGCCAGAAGCGGGTTCACGCCTTCCCACACAACCTCATTTACGGCCTGGGCGATGGGAAGCTCGACGTTCTGCCTGTGCGCAAGGGCCAAAAGCGATCTGCATGCCTGCGCGCCCTCGACCACCATATGGCGACGTGCTTCGTAGCTCTCGAGCGATTCCCCCTTTGCCACTGCCTCGCCGAACGTGCGATTCCTCGAATGCTGCGACATGCAGGTGGCTATCAAGTCGCCCGTTCCAGCCAGCCCCATGCACGTGAGCGGGCTTCCGCCACAAGCTTCTACCAAACGCGACATCTCCGCTTGGCCGCGCGTCATCAGCATGGCTGCGGTGTTGTCGCCAAGTCCAAGACCATAGGATATGCCAACGGCTATGGCGATTACATTCTTAGCAGCCCCGCAAAGCTCGGTACCCACCACATCGTCGCTCGTGTATGCCCGAAACCCATTCGAACCTATGAGCGTTTGGAACAGGGCTGCGGTCTCGGGAGATTCACTCGCAATCACTGTAGCTGCCGGAACGCCCAAGGCTACCTCTTCTGCATGGTTCGGCCCCGAAAGGCAGGCAAGGCGCTTTTCACTTCCGAGCACCTCGGCAAACAACTGCACCGATCCCATGCCGGTTTCAAGCTCTATTCCCTTGGAGCACAGCAGGATGGGCACATCGCTGCTTAAGCCCGCGTCGGCAAGGCGCATCGCCGTATCGCGTGCAACTTTCGAGGGAACCACCACCACAACCGCCTGCGCACCATCGAGGGCGTGTTGCAGGCTGGTCGTTGCGCAAACGGCACTGCTCAGGCTCACATCGCTCAAGTAGTCTGGGTTGCGATGCTCGCTGTTAATGCCATCAGCCACGCTGGCCCGTCGCGCCCATAGGCTCACCTCGTGCCCGCAAAGGGCAGCTTGCTGGGCAAGCGCCGTTCCCCACGAACCAGCCCCGATGACGCTTACCCTCATAAAGCACAACTTTCGGGTACGGCGTCTGCCTTGACGGCGAATTCGCACGAACCAGCGGCCTTGGCAGAAGCTGCCTCGACCACAACGGCAGAATCTGACTGTTCGCTGGTAGCATCCTTCTTCGAAGAGCCACCGATGGTCGATTCCTCATGATGCATCAAACGATCGATGTTGCTGCGATGTGCCCAGATCACCGTAAGAGCTGCGATGGTCATGATGAGCCATGCAAGCCAATTGCCCCAGAACACGTACAGCGAGATGAAGGGACATGCGGCAGCCGCAGCCAAGGAGCCAATCGACACCTTGCGGGTAACAGCCACCAAAACGATGAATATGGCGAGCTCCAGCAACGCACCCCACACGTTGAACACCACGAAGAGACACCCCACGGCAACCGCGATGCCCTTGCCGCCCTTGAAGCGAAGCCAGGGGCTGAAGATGTGCCCCCACACGCATCCCAAGAACGAGACCGCATAGAGTATCTGCACGACTGGTTGCTCGAGAGGCAGGGCGTCCATTGGGTTCGCTACGCCCAGCCATTGGCAAAGCCACATGGCGAGAAGGCCCGACAGCAAGCCCTTTCCGAAATCCATGACGAACACCACGCAACCGCCCACTTTGCCCATGGCGCGAAACGAGTTGGTGGTGCCGATGTTGCCCGAACCATACTGCCGAACGTCGCGGTGATAGAACAAGCGCGAAATCACGACTCCCGAGGGAATCGATCCCAACAGGAAGCAGACGGCAAAGAGCCCTATGAGAATCGCAGCGAACGGCACACCTATCCCCTCTCGCTCAACGGACAAAGCCCATGATACCCAACCAGCCCTGCAGCCAGGCCAACAACAACCCTGCTATCGGCGGCGAGCATCTATCTTGCGAGCATCAGTCCTTCTTCTTGAACTTGATTCGAATGGGCGTGCCCTTCAGGTCGAATGCCTTGCGCATGCTGTTCTCCAGGTACCGCTCGTAGTTGTCGTCAACTATATCGGGCCTGTTCGCGAAGAAGGTGAAGGTGGGCGGGCAGGTGCCTGTTTGCGTGACGTACTTGATGCGCAAGTGCGCCTTGCCCTTCGAAATGGTATGACCGACCTCGCGCACCTCGGCAAGCCACGTGTTCAGCTGGTTGGTGGGAATGGTCTTCGAGAAGTTGGCATAGGCAACGTCGATTGCCTCCCAGATCCTCTGCACGCTCTTGCCCGTGAGTGCCGATATGGCCACCACCGGTGCATAACCCACGTACATCATGCGGTCGGCAATGCGCTCGCGCAGCTGCTCTTTGGGCTCGGGGCCTTCCAGCAAGTCCCATTTGTTGAGCGCTATCACCAACCCGCAGCCCCTGTCGTGGGCAAAGCGGGCAACGCGTTGGTCTTGATCGGTCAAGCCGAGGGTGGAATCGATCACCAACACGGCCACGTCAGCGCGATCGATGGCCCGCATCGCACGGACGAACCCGTAGTACTCCACGTCTTCGTCTATCTGGCTCTTACGGCGCAAACCTGCCGTGTCCACGATGGTATAGCGCACGCCATCGTGCACGATGGGCGTGTCGATGGCGTCGCGCGTGGTTCCCGCCACATCAGAGACGATTGAGCGGTCGTTGCCTGTTAGCTGGTTGGTGAGCGATGACTTTCCCGCATTCGGCCGCCCGATGATGGCCACGTTTATGCCCGTGTCCTCGGGTGTAACATCGCCTTCAAGCGCGCCCGAGCTTTGCAGGGCGGAAACCACCTGGTCCAAGATGTCGCCTGTTCCGTGGCCATGGGCCGCCGAGAGCGGCCACACTTCGCCGAGCCCCAAGCTATAGAACTCGTACATGTCGTCGTAGCGATTCGGCGTATCCAGCTTGTTGGCCGCAAGCACCACCGGCTTTCCCGACTTGCGCAATATGCGCGCGACTTCCTCGTCGTCGGCATTCACGCCGGTGCGACTATCCACGATGAACACGATTACGTCAGCCTCGTTCGCCGCTGTGAAGGCTTGGCTGCGAATGGACATTTGGAAGTCGTCATCGGTGGTCATCTCGATGCCACCAGTGTCGATCAGCATGAACGACACGCCGTTCCAGTCGGCCTCATGATACGAGCGGTCGCGCGTAACTCCGCGCATCTCATGCACGATGGCCTCATCAGAGCCAACGATGCGATTCACGAAAGTCGATTTGCCCACATTCGGGCAGCCGACTACCGCCACCAAGGGAAGCGCCATGGGTTCTCTCCTTGCTCGGGCACGCGCAGCCTAGAGGTCTGCACCCGTCAATTCCAGCAGCTGTTGGAAGCATTCTCTCGGAAAACAGGATACCACGGCAACAGGAAGGCTCAGCGACTGGGCAATGTCGGTAAGCGCCATGCCATCAAGCGTGAGGCCATCGTCGTTGAACATGACGCGCGGCAACGCCACGATGCGCTTTGCCGCAGTCGATGCCACCTGCATGCCTTCGAGCGCCTGAAGCGCATTTATCACGTCTTGGCCCGTCAGCAAACCCGTCACATCAACATTGCCGCCGAAGTAGCGGTTTTCCACGTAGAACGGCAACAGCCTGCCTTGCAAGCGCTCATCGCGCGCAAGTATCGTCAGATAGGCCTGCGGCGCAAAGCCCGACACCAGGGCAACCTGCAAGCCCTCATGCACAAGGTGACTTCCAACCTGCTCCAATAGCCCCGATTGCTCGGCATCATGCCATTCGTCTAGCACGCTGCGAACGATGCCGATGCCGTCCTCGAACATGTCGAACTCCCCATAGAACGAGGCGTCAGGCAGCTTCTCGAGCACTTGGCGCCCATAGGCAGTGAGGTAGAGCTCGTCGGCAGCATAGACCCACCCGTAGCCGCGCTCTGCCAGCGCACGCTGCTGGAAGGGCTCGATAAGGCGCAGGATTTCCTCGGCTTGCCAGGGTCGATCTAGGCCCGAATCGAATGCCTCTTGATGCCGCGTATAGCCAAGAGGCACAATGCCAACGGTGAGAATCCCCTCGCGTCGGTAAGCCCAATCCAAGGTAGACTTCAGCACCTCGCCATCGTTGACGCCCGGCACGAGCACGATTTGCACATGCGCCTCGATCCCCGCAGCGAGCAAACGCTCGAAGGCATCGAGCCCCGCTTGCGCATGGGCGCCCATCAGCGCCTTGCGCACAGCTGGGTCCACGGCATGCAGGGAAACGCGCAGAGGCGAGAGGCGCTGCTCCACGATGCGCGCCTCATCGGCAGCGCTCAAGTTGGTAAGCGTCACGAACGTCCCGGCTAAGAAGCTCAGCCGATAGTCGTCGTCGCGCAGATACAGTGATTCGCGCATATCAGCGGGAAGCTGCCGCATGAAGCAGAAGCTGCAGGCATTCCTGCATTGCTTCACCCCGTCGAACACAAGCAGGTCGAACTCAAGGCCCCAAGGCTCACCGCATTCGCGCTCGAGCTCGGCGATGCCCTCGTTGCCCTCGGCGTCGACATAGCCCACTTCGATGCAATCTCCGGCTGAGCGCCATTGCCAGTCGATGATGTCGCTCACCGGCTCGCCATCGAGCCCGGTTACCTTCCACCCCGGCGCAAAGCCCGCCTCTTCGGCCACAGAGCCAGGCTCAACTGCAACAACTTCCACGACAGGGCCGGCAGTCGCCTGACAAGACGCAGCATCGCCTAGTGCCGCACTGCCCTGAGCGCACAGGGCAGCTGCCTTCTCTACATCACGCGGTGGGTAGGTCTGCGAAGCACCCGACTCAGGCGCACCCGTGGTAGTCATGAGCACGACTCCTCTGAAAAGCCGTCTTCTTCCAGAATGCCGCCGAGCTCCTCTATGCGCCCGGCCACATCGTCAATCTGGCTCGTTGGCGTTGATGCGCCAGCTGTAATGCCCACCACCTCGACACCTGCAAGCATGGAAGGCTCCACCTCTTCGGCAGACTCGATATGGTAGGTACGCGCGCACTGCTCCGAGCATATCTCGGCCAGGCGCGTGGTGTTGGAGGAATTGCGTCCTCCTATCACCATCATGGCATCGGCTATCGTCGCCAAGCTTCGAGCTTCGCTTTGGCGCATCTGCGTGGCTGTGCAAATGGTGTTCTTCACTTGCGGCTCGACGCCCCGCTCACGCAACGCGGCCACCACCGAGCACAGCTTGGCCTCGGGCTGAGTGGTTTGCACCACAACGCCCACGGGTGCCTGCAAGCCTTCGGGAACGTCGCTTCCATCTGCAACCACGCTCACCGTGCCTCCTGCATCAAGCGCGTGCGCCTTGATGCCCTCTACCTCTGGGTGCCCCTCTTCGCCGACCACTATCACGTGACAGCCTTCGCGGGCGAGCGCAGCAGCCGACCTCTGTGCGCGAAGCACATGGGGGCACGTGGCATCGATGGCGGTGAGTCCCTTTTGCAGCAGCTTGTCGAACACAGCAGGTGCCACGCCATGGCTGCGAATGACCACCGTGCCGCTCTGGATGTCATCGATGCTCATGGCCACGTGCACGCCCTGCTGTTCCAGATGCGCAACCACGCCCGGGTTGTGTATGAGCTCGCCGAGCGTATGGACTTCGCCAACGCCTTTTGAAGCGGCTTCGGCCATGTCAAGGGCACGCCGCACGCCATAGCATGCTCCCGAGTTCTTGGCCTTGATCACGCGCATGCTAGCCCTCAAGGCTCGCTGCCAGCTGTGCGGCATCGTGGACGGGAATCGGATGTTCTTCGAAAGCAGCCGAGAAATCCTCCGACTCGGGGAAAAGCGCTCGCATGTCCACCTCGCTAGGCTTGCAGCGGCGGGAAAGCGCAAAGCATTCGCGCATGGCATACCAGGTGCAGCCCTCCAAGCGCTCCTCCTTCGGCAGAAAACCGAAATCGCTCAGCAGCACGGGATCCCCGAATTCCACGGTTACCTTGGGAAACCGGATGCGCTGCCCCTTCTGCTTGATCTTATCCACCTCGCGCACCGTCATAGGCAGGATGGGCGCTTTGCCCATGCGCGCAATCAGCGCCGCACCACCATGGAGCGTCGGCTCTATGTTCGACTTCCCGCGGCGCGTTCCCTCTGGCATGATCACCACCGGTTCCTTATCCTTCAGGAAGCGGGCCGCGCGCTTGATGCACGTGCGGTCGGCGCTATCGCGCTTGATGGGTATCACGCCCAGAAGCGCAAAGGCCCAGCCCAAAATGCCACCCGCCTTCTCGAAGAGAGTGCTGCGCGCTATGAAGCGGGGCCAGAGCGGCGGGTGAATGGATAGGAACATGAACACAACATCGAGAAACGACGTATGGTTGCCCACTACCACGAAGCCGGTCTTGCCCGCCAGCGCCTCCAGCTTCTCCTTGCCGTCCACTTTGTAGCGGAACAAGCACTTGGCAATCAGGCGCACGATAGCCACGGCGCAAATGGCGAAGCCGCGCGGTATGTGCCTCTTGCCCGGCACATCGTTCATGGGCAAATCGAAGTAGCGCGCGTAGCCAGGAGCCTTCGCAGCGCGCTCGCCCGCGCGCGATTCTTCCCCGTTGCTCGAAGCCTCGCTAGGAGGCTTCGATTCCACTGGCCTCGAATCGCCAGACCCCTCGCCGCTCATCGCATGCGCTCTTCTGCCAAGGCGCAGATGCGATCGATCACCTGCTGCTCGGTCATGTCCGAGCTATCCACGACCACTGCGTCATCGGCTGCCTTGAGCGGTGCCGCTGCGCGCGATGAATCCTTCTCGTCACGGCGGCGCAAGTCGGTGAGCACTTCGTCGAAATCGGTCGAACCAACACCTCGCTGCTCGTTTTGCAGCACGCGGCGCCGCGCGCGAGCCTCGTCGGTTGCCGTCAGGAACACCTTGAGCTCCGCATGGGGAAACACCACCGTGCCGATGTCGCGCCCCTCGACCACGTAGTTGCCCTGCTCGCCGATGCGCTGCTGTTGGCGCGTGAGCCACTCACGTACGCCCTGCACGGCCGATACGGCCGAGACCGCACGGTCTACCTCCGCCGTGCGAATGGCGTCGGTAACCTCTATGCCGTCGATGAACACCTGCTTGGGCATCGCGCTTCCCGGCTCGCTCGAAAACGAGATTTGCTTCGTTGCCGCAATGCCAGTAAGGCGCTCATCGTCGTCCAGTGCCACGCCTTCCTGCAGGGCATACCAGGCAACGCTGCGATACATCGCTCCCGTATCGAGGCAAGAGAACCCAAGCTTGACCGCCACTGCCTTGGAAACGGTGGATTTCCCCGCACCTGACGGTCCGTCGATGGCTATTATCATTGCGCTAGCCCTTCCATCGTGTCGAGAAAATGCGGGAAGCTTACCCGCACGCTATCGAAATCGGTAACCTGAACAGGCTTGTTGCCCACAAGCCCCGCAAGCGACCAGGTCATGGCCAGGCGATGGTCGCCGCGCGAGTCCAACACCAACCCATCGGGAATCTCCAAGTCGGGCTGCCCCTCTATGAACAGGTCGTCGCCTTCGGTCCAGGCATCCACGCCCATCTTGCCCAAGCCATCCACGATGGCCGCCAAGCGGTCTGACTCCTTCGCACGCAGCTCCTCCACGTTGCGAAACACCGTTATGCCGCGCGCGTGCGCCGCCACCATGGCAAGCACAGGCACCTCGTCCACTAAGCTGGCGATCTTATGGCCAGGAATCTCGCAACCGCGCAGGTTGGGCGCATACCCCACGCTGATGGTGCCGAAGGGCTCCTTGCCAGCGCACCCGGTACGCCGTGCGGTAACCTCAACGCCCATGCGCTCCAGCGTTATGAGAAATCCGGTGCGCGCCATGTTGAGCGACACGTCGGTGATGGTAACTTCGCTACCCCGCTTCAACGCTGCGGCGCACAGTATGTATGCGGCCGAGGAGGGATCACCAGGCACATGCACGTCGCAGCTATGCATGCGCGCAGGGCCCACCACGCGCGCCGATTGCTCACCCGCCGTGGTGTCCACCCCGAACTCGGGAAGCATCAGCTCGGTGTGGTTGCGCGAAATCGACGGCTCGTTGACCTCGGTCACGCCGTCGGCGAACACGCCTGCCAACAAGATAGCCGTTTTCAGCTGCGCCGAGGCCATGGGCGAATCGTAGGTGATGGCCTTCAGGTTACGCGTGCCATGCTCAACGATGGGAAGCGTCTCTGCCCCTGCTGGCTGGAAGGTCACGCCCATCTTCATGAGGGGTGCCGTGATGCGCCGCATCGGACGCTTGGACAGCGAGGCATCGCCTTCGATGCGCGCTTCGATGTCCCAGGGTGCCAGCATGCCCATCAGAAGCCGTGCCGTGGTACCCGAGTTCGCGCAATACAAAGGCTCGCTCGGCTGCTGGGGCCCCGCGCTTCCCCAGCCCTCGATAGTGCCCGCAAGCGACCCGTCGGGCTGCTCGGTCATATCGACCTTCGCTCCCAGCTTTTCAACCACATCGACCGATGCGCGCACGTCCTCGGAATCCAGCACGCCCGAAAGCTTCGATGTGCCCTCGGCCATGGCAGAGAACAGCACTGCACGATGCGATATGGACTTATCGCCTGGAACAGCGGTTTTCCCCACCAAGGGCCCCAGAAGCGGATAGATGATTTGGGGTTGTTCATTGCAAGACATGAGCATGCTCCTTCGGATTGAGCGGCTGAAACGAAACGGCATACCCTGCCGAAATGAGCTCGGATGAGAACTGCCCTATGTCGCCTTCGTCGGTAATGACAAGCGACAGGAAGGCGCGATCTTCGGTTACGTGGTCGATGTCGATGGACTGGATGTTGCAGCCCACTTCGCTTGCCAGGGCGGTTGCCTGCGCAACCGCACCAGGATGGTTCGAAATGGGAATGCGCACCTCGATGAGGTTATCGGCACTGGGCACCCAGGAAGCGGGAAGGGACCGGCGAAGCTCGGCAGCATTGGCAAGCAAGCCTGTGAGGCGCGCTCGGTCGTCCGCTTCGAGCGCATCTATGAACTCGCCCAATATGCCCTGCATCTCGCGAAGGCCCGTGTGCACCTGATCCTTGTTGTCGAATGCGATGCCGCTCCACAGCTGCGGAGAACCGGCAGCCACGCGCGTGGTGTCCTTGAAGCCACCCGCGGCTAGGCGCATGATGGATTGCTGGTCGTCGGCCGCATGCGCAGCAAGCTCCACGAGCGATGCCGCCACGAAATGCGGAACATGGCTCACCACGGCAATGGCGTGGTCGTGCTGCTCGCGGGGAATCACGATGACGCGCGCTCCCAGCGCCACGATGAATTCGTGCATCTGCGGCAAGTAGTCCACGGGAGTGCGCTCGTCGGGGCACAGAATCCAGTAAGCTCCCTGGAAGAGGTCGGCGCGTGCTCCCTCGATGCCATTTACCTCCGAGCCAGCCATCGGATGCCCCGGCAGGAAATTCTCGGGTTCCTCCAGCAGCTGCTGGGCCATCTCCACGATGCGATCCTTCGTAGAAGAGGTATCGGTGATGATGCCCGCATATCCGCTTTTCGCAATCGCCTCGAAATAGGTTGCATCTGCTTCCACCGGCGTGGCCAAGATCACCAAATCGGTTTGTCCGGAAAAGGCGCGCTGAAGGTTATCGGAAGTGGGTTCAAGCGCTTCGTCGACCACATGCTCTGCAAGTGCCACCTCGCGCGTGCGCGCATCGATATCGAAGCCGATCAAGCGCATATCGGGCCACGCATCCCGCGTGGCCTGCGCTATGGAGGCTCCAATAAGCCCGAGGCCCACTATGACTACTTGCTTGAACATGCACGCTTCCTCCCTGAATGCACCTCATTCTAGCACGGGGCAAGCGACTGCACATGACGATTGAAGAACGCAGCATCAAGCATGGATAAGTCGATGTCGCAGCCTGCGAAGCTGATGCATTCGAGACAAAAGCATCATGCCTATCGGAGATTACCAGAATCGCCCTGCGCATCCTGCAGAAGAGCATGCAAGCTTGCGCATTCCGCATCGGTGAGCTGCCGCCATGCGCCTAAACCCAAATCGCCAAGCTCCAAGGGCCCCAGCTTCGTGCGACGAAGCTGCACCACTTTATGCCCCACAGCTTCGAACATGCGCTTTACCTGGTGGTACTGCCCCTCATGGACCGTGATCTCGGCACGATTGCCGCGCTTGCCGAACACGCGCACCTCAGCCGGCTGCGCAGCAAACCCCTCCACCTTCACGCCCTGACGCAGCTGCTCGGCTTCTTCCGGCAGCAACGTGCCGTTCAGCGTAACCTCATAGGTCTTGGGAACATGATGCGAAGGATGCAGCAGCGCATGGCCCAGGCTGCCATCGGTGGAGAAGAGCAGAAGCCCCGTGGCATCGCAGTCCAAACGGCCAAGCGGATAAAGCCCCGGGTAGCGCTCGAGCGGCAACAGGTCGGCCACGATGCGCTCATGCCCTTGACGCTTCATCGACGTGACCACGCCAGCTGGCTTGTTGAGCATCAGCGTTACGGACACATCGAGCAAATCGATGCGCTTGCCATCGACGCGCACCACATCGATGCCCGGCACCACTTTCTGGCCAACAAGCGCTACTTCCCCGTTCACGCTCACGCGCCCGGTGGCAACCATCTCATCGCTTGCGCGCCGCGAGGCTACGCCAGCACGAGCCAGATAACGCTGAAGGCGCATGGGCTGGGCCGTGCCTTGCGAGTCTTGCGTGCTATTCGTCATCGGTATTGAACGTCAGCGAATCGAAGTCGATCTTCTCCACCACTCCGAACAAGGTGGCGGCGGCATTCTCGGCAAAGAAGTCCACATCGGCAACGTTGGCGCCTTCGGCGTCAGGGGCATTGCCCGTCAGCGCGCTAGCAGTCGGCGCGCCAGCCTGCGCAGCATCAGCGACGGCCCCAGGCAGAGCAACAGCCCCAAGCCGCTCGCGAATGAGCCGTGCCGATGCCTCGTCGGGCGCGAACTCCTCCAAGGAAGGCAAGTCCTTGAGCGTTGCCAAGCCATACTTCTCGAGGAACGTGCGCGTGGTGCCGAACAGCGCCGGGTTGCCAGGAGCATCTGCTACGCCCGTCTCGCGCACATAGCCGCGCTCGAGCAACGTGTTCAGCGGACCATCGGAAGTGACGCCTCGAATGGACGAAATCTGCGCGCGCGTGAGCGGTTGCAGATAGGCTACGATAGCTAGCACTTCCAACGCAGCAGCCGAGAGCTTTCGCGTATCCCATGACAAGATGTACTTCTCCAGAAGCTCATGATAGGCCGGATGTGTGAACAGACGCCAATTGCCTGCCACCTGAAGCAGCTGAATGCCCGAGCCGGTTTCCTCAAGGCGCTTCTGAAGACTTTCCAAGGCCTTCTGTGCAGTTGAAGCCTCAACCTCCAAGAGGGAGGCAATCGAAGAAGCGCTCACCGCTTCGTCCGAAACGAACAAAAGCGCCTCGATTGCCGATTCGATCTGGGATTCGTCCAAACCCTGGAACATCAAGCCTCCTCGCCTTCACCCTCGTAATGATCATCGCCATCGCGGTCGAAGGTCAGCTCGCCCGAACCTTCGATGTAGGAGATGTCGATGTCGCCGAACACTTCGCTTTGGCTGATATCGATCATCGAGCGCTTGTACAGCTCGAGCACCGCTAAGAAAGTGACCACCACAATGGCTTTCGGAGCATCCTCTTCGAGCAATTGCGAGAAGCGCAGATGCTTCTCGTTCATGATGCGGTAGTGCGTGGCTCGCACATACACCTCAACCGGAATGGGTTTCGCGGCGATGTGCTCGGCATCGAGCAGGGCAATCTCGCGACGTGCCAACGCCTTGGCCGCAAGAACGGCCAGGGTTTCCAAGCTAACCCCGCGCAGGAAGTCGTGCATCAGCCCGCGTGTGAGCTCTACTGGTGGCCCAAAGGGACGTGCATGCATACGACCTTGCGCTTCTTCGCGCGCCTGCAACATGCCTGCTGCATTCTTGAACTTCTTGTACTCGATCAGCCGCTCGACCAAAAGCCCGCGCGCATCGGAGGGGCTGAGCTCGGCGATCTCCTCTTCGGTCTCGTCCTTCTCGCGCGGAACCAAGCTGGCAGCTTTGAGCTCCAAAAGCGTGGATGCAACCAGCAGGAAATCGCTTGCCACATCGAGGTCGACGAAGCTGAGCCGATTCACTTCCTCGAGGTACTGATCGGCGATTTGCGCGATGGGTATTGCCCCGATATCAACCTGCTTGCGGCTTACCAGGTACAACAGCACGTCGAAGGGCCCTTCGAAGTTCTCTGTTCTCACGCGGTACGACATAAGCCCCTTGGTCTCACGGGTATATCAGCGAGAACAGATTATACGCCGTGACGTCGAGGTAAGCTCCGATAGGGTTCACATGCAGCACCTCGGGCAAAAGGATTGCCACCACCAGGAAGATGGGCAGCGCATACTGCTGGATCTTGTAATAGGCGGGCAAGTACTTCACCGGACAGAAGAACGCGAAGATGGACGAACCATCCAAGGGCGGGATGGGAAGGATGTTGAAGAACATCAAGAAGAGATTGATGAGCACGTACAGCGGCAAGAAGTAGTACCAGAAGTAGAGGAACACCACGTTGGTTGCGGCAAGCGTGGAAACGGGCAAGCTCAAGTATATCAGCCACGCGATGGCAGCCCCAAAGAGCGCCTGCACCAGATTCGTCGCAGGACCTGCCAAACCCACCAGAAGGTCGCCTTTGCGCGGGTCTTTGAAATTATGCGGGTTGTAGGGCACCGGCTTCGCATAGCCGAAAACGGGCAACCCCGCCAGCATAAGCAGAAGCGGCATGAGCACCGTTCCGAATGGGTCGATGTGCTTGAGGGGGTTCAAGGATATGCGACCGGCGCTCTTGGCCGTCTTGTCGCCAAGCTTGTTCGCTATGAAGGCATGCCCCACCTCGTGTAACACGATAGCCGGAATGAAGGCAAGGATGCTGCATATGGCATAGGGTATGTTCACGTTTCCAAGCATATGAACGTTAATTATCTCAATAACGATTTGCCCCGTGATGGCAGCTAATGATATCTACAAATTTACTTTGCACTGCTGGTTAGCGCCCATAAGAGGTTCAGGGCTTACGAGGTGCATGCCAGAGTAATGAAAAGCACGCGTCATTGGCCTTGTGGCCATGGCGTGTGCTTTGGATGGCTCAGGTGCGTGCACCGGGAAGCCTGAGCGGGAAAGCAAGAGGGCTACCAGTTGGCAGCCCTCATAGCTTACTTGAAGAATCCGTCGTAATTGTGCATCTTCAGCTGCGATTCCACCTTCGACATCGTATCGAGCGCAACGCTGATCATGATGAGGATGGAGGTGCCTCCGAATGCCTGGATCAACTCGTTGTTGGTGAACGAGAATATGATCGAAGGTATTACGGCAATGGCTGCAATGAACAAGCCGCCCGGCAAGGTTATGCGCCGCAGCACGTTGCGGATGTACTCGGCGGTAGGTCTACCAGGGCGTATGCCCGGTATGAAGCCGCCTTGCTTGCGGATGCTATCTGACGTCTCATCGGGATTGAACACCATAGAGGTGTAGAAGTACGCGAAGAACACGATGAGCACCACCGTGAGAATCCAGTTCACCCAACCCTGCGAAACAGCATCGGCGAACACGCTCAGCCAACCCACGTTGAACAGCGCCGCCAGCTGCGCCGGGAAGTAGATCAAGCAGCTTGCGAAGATGATGGGGATAACGCCTGCCGCGTTCACCTTCAAGGGGATGTAGGTGTTTTGGCCACCCATCATGCGGTTGCCCTGCACGCGCTTTGCGTAATTCACCGGAATGCGGCGCTGGGCGCGCTCCACGAAGATGATGGCTGGGATGCACAGCAGCACCACGATGAGGATGAGGATGGTGATGGCGATTCCCATGCCCATGTCGGAAGTTGTGGTGATGGAATCGAAGATGGCAGCCGGCACGCGCGACACGATGCTGATGAAGATGATCAGCGACATGCCGTTGCCGATGCCGCGCTGCGTGATGAGCTCGCCCATCCACATGATGAACGCCGTGCCCGCTACCAGCGTGAACACGATTACCACCGACGTGAGCGCAGCCGGAACCTCGCTGCTGAACACCACGCCGTATTGCGCCGATTGGAACAGCAGCAAATACCCGATGGCGTTGATGAGGCCCAGGCCCAGCGTGATGTAGCGCGTGATCTGGGTGATGCGGCGCCTGCCCGTCTCGCCCTCGCGAGCCCAACGGCCAACTGCCGGAATGACGCCTTGCATCAGCTGCATGATGATGGATGCGGTGATGTAGGGCATGATTCCCAGCGAGAAAACCGAGAAGTTCGAAAGAGCGCCGCCGGTGAGCAAGTCCAGCATGGTCATGGAAGCTCCACCCACACCGCTTTGCGATTCCTCCATGAACGAATTCGCGAACTCGTTGAACGGAATGCCCGGCACCGGCAGGTAAGCGCCTACGCGATAGAGCGCAAGAATTCCCAGCGTGAACAGGATCTTATTGCGCAGCTGGGGAACCTTGAATGCATCGATTATCGAACTTAGCAAGGCTCTTCAACCTTTCCGCCCGCAGCCTCGATCTTCGCTTGCGCGCTCTTCGAGACCTTGTCCACCTTCACCGTGAGAGCCTTGGTCAAATCGCCATCGCCCAGCACTTTGACAAGCGGCTCGTAGCGCTTGATGATGTTCTTCTCGATCAGCGAATCGCGATCCACCACGTCGCCTGCTTCATAACGCTCCTCGAGCGTCTTCACGTTAACAGCCACGTATTCGACGCGATTGATGTTGCGGAAGCCCGGCAGCTTGGGCAGACGGCGGGCCAAGGGGGTCTGACCACCCTCGAAGCCAGCGCGCTTGCCGCCACCCGTGCGCGACAGCTGACCATTCATACCGCGACCAGCAGTCTTGCCCTTACCAGAACCAGGGCCACGGCCCACGCGCTTGCGGCTCTTGCGCGAACCCTCTGCGGGATAAAGATCCTTCAACTCCATGCTTGTAACTCCTTTTCGCTATACGAAGCAACGCGCTTCGTGCTGGCAGCTCGCTCGCCAGCGAACTCTGAAACGATTATACGGCAAGGCCTTAGAGCTCTTCGACCTCCACCAAATGCTTCACCTTGAAGATCATCCCGCGAACCGATTCGTTGTCGGGAAGCTCGTGGGTCTTGCCAATGTGGCCAAGCCCCAGCGACTTCAAGGTTTGTCCTTGATCATACTTGCGGCCAATCTGGCTCTTTATCTGCGTGACGCGCAGCTTCTTCGCCTCTGCCATTATTCGGCCTCCTCAACCACTACCGTTTCGGCAACCTCAACGGGAGCCTCTTCGCTCTTGCCCCACATCTGGCCTACCGACAGGCCACGACGCTCGGCTACCTGCTCGGGGCTCTGCATCTGGCGCAGGCCCTCGGCGGTCGCCTTCACGATGTTCATGGCATTGTTGGTGCCAAGCGACTTCGTGATGACGTCCGACACGCCTGCCAGCTCCATGACGGCGCGCACTGGGCCACCAGCCTTAACGCCGGTACCACGGATGGCCGGCTTTATCAGCACGCGGCCTGCTCCGAACTCGCCCATTACCTCATGCGGCACTGTGCCCTCCGGGGTGATGGCCACTTTGAACATGTTCTTCTTCGCGTCCTCGACGCCCTTGGAGATGGCGGTGGGGACTTCCTTCGACTTGCCCAGGCCAACGCCCACGTTGCCCTGGCCATCGCCAACCACCACCAGGGCGGTCAGCTGCATGCGACGGCCGCCCTTGACGGTCTTCGCCACGCGCTTGATGGTTACGACGCGCTCCTGAAGCTCGGGGACCCCGGCTTCTGCTTGTTGCTGTTTACGAGCCATGGATTCTCCCTTTCTAGAACTTCAGTCCTGCTTCGCGAGCAGCCTCTGCCACAGCCTTCACGCGACCATGGTACAGGTTGCCGCCGCGATCGAAGACGATCTCGGTTATGCCAGCATCCAGTGCCTTCTTGCCGATGATCTGGCCAAGTGCGGCAGCGCCCTCAACGGTAGCCGCCTTCTTGCCAGTAGCTTTGAAGTCGGCACCCATCGTGGAGGCGCCCACAATGGTTTTTCCGGCGGTGTCGTCGATCACCTGCACGTAGATGTTGTTGTTCGAACGGGTCACGCACATGCGCGGGCACGCAGCGGTGCCGCTCACCTTGCCGCGGACGCGACGATGGCGACGCTCCAAGCCCTTGACCCTTTTCCTAGCATTCAGATTCTTCATCTGCGATTCCCTACCTTTCAGGCCCGGTTACTCGGACTTGGCAGCTTTGCCAAGCTTGCGACGTACGTATTCGCCTTCGTAGCGAATGCCCTTGCCCTTGTACGGCTCAGGCTTGCGCCATTTGCGGATATCTGCTGCCACCTGGCCAACCTGCTCTTTGCTCGTACCCGACACCACGATCTCGGTCGGTTGCGGGCATTCGAAGGTGATGCCTTCGGGGCATTGCACGAGCACCGGATGGGAATAGCCGAGCTGCATCTCGAGGTCCTTGCCTTTAAGGGCAGCACGGTAACCGACGCCAACCAGCACGAGCTTCTTGCTATAGCCCTCCGATACGCCTTCCACCATGTTGGCGATCAGCGTGCGCACGAGGCCATGCTGCGAGCGAGCCTCGCGGGAATCGTCGGGCACGTTGCACGTGATGACATCACCCTCCTGGGTGATGGTGACGATTGGCCTGAAGGTGCGCGTCAACTCGCCCTTTGGCCCCTTTGCCGTGACCGTAGAGCCATCGATGGTCACCGTTACGTTGGAAGGAACGGTGATGGGCATCTTTCCGATACGGGACATGTCTCCTTCGCTCCTTTCCTACCAAACGTAGGCGATGACCTCGCCGCCAACGCCCGCCTTACGGGCATCGCGGTCGCACATCACGCCTTTGCTCGTCGATACGATTGCCGTGCCAAGGCCGCCCAGAACGCGCGGCAGCTCATCCTTGCCAGCATAGATGCGCAAGCCCGGCTTGGAGATACGCTTGATGCCACGGATGGTCTTGGATTTCTTGTCGCCATACTTGAGGGTGACCTCAAGGGTTGGGCGAGGTTCGCCGTCGATGACCTCGAACCCGTTGATGTAGCCCTCTTCGGTCATCACGCGGGCGATCTCGATCAGCTTCTTGCTCGACGGCATGCTCACCGTCTCCTTGCCCACCATGTTCGCATTGCGGATGCGAGTGAGCATGTCTGCAATGGGGTCGCTCATTGTCATTTGGATTCTCCTTTGGTCCTTGATGAACAATCTGCCCGGTTCATGGATGCCCTTAGCAACCATGCCTGATGCAGTTGCACGTCCGGATGAGTCGGCTGCCTACCAGGAAGCCTTCGTCACGCCAGGAAGTTCGCCCCTATTGGCAAGCTCCCGCAAGCAGATGCGGCACAGGCCGAACTTGCGGTAGTAGGCACGAGGACGTCCGCAGCGCACGCAGCGGTTATGCTGACGCGTCGAGAACTTCGGCTCGCGCTTCGCCTTAGCGATCATCGATTTCTTAGCCATGCATGTCCTTCTTTCTCATAAGCCGCGCTTCTGGCGGTTTTCACCCTACGGTTCTGCACTCGAAACGGAATGCTACTTGCGCTCCTTGAACGGGAAGCCCAGATCGCTCAGCAGAGCGAAGGCTTGGTCGTCGTCGGCAGCGGTGGTCACAACGGTGATGTCCATGCCACGGGTATGGTCGACCTTGTCGTAGTCGATCTCGGGGAAGATCAGCTGCTCGGTGAGGCCCATGGAATAGTTGCCACGCCCGTCGAAGCTAGTGGGCGAGATGCCACGGAAGTCGCGCACGCGCGGCAGCACAGTGGACAGCAGGCGATCCATGAACTCCCACATGCGGTCGCCGCGCAGGGTGACCTTGCAGCCAATGGGCATGCCCTCGCGAATCTTGAATCCGGCGATGGACTTCTTCGCACGGCAGATCTTGGGCTGCTGGCCCGTGATGGCACGCAGGTCGTTCACAGCGCCATCGAGCATCTTCGCGTCGGAAGCAGCCTCGCCAACGCCCATGTTGACGACGATCTTCTGCACGCGCGGTACCTGCATCACGTTGTCGATGCCCAGTTCCTTTTCCAGCTTGGGCACGATCTCGGTGTTGTAGCGTTCCTTCAAGCGAGGAGTCATTGTTCGTTTCCTTTCCGATGGTTTGAACGCGAGATTTCCGACCCCGCGTCCCTCTCTTCCGAGAGGGCCATATGCCTTGCTTTCATACCTGGCGAACCGAATGCTCGGCTCGTTAGGTTGGTTAATGGAGCTGGGGTGCTTGTCTAGCTCCATTTCCCTCTAACTCAAAGCTCTTAAACGTGCTGTGGTGCTCCGTCAGGTTGGTTAATGGAGTCACCGTTACTTAATCCTCAAAGATGCTGAGAAAGCGCGTTGTGGTAATTCGGATTGCCTCGCCTTTCCACCGAGCCGCCTTCGTGCGGCGATGCGTGGAAAACAAGGGGCAAGACGAGTTGCCACGGCGTGCTTAATCAATATCTTTGCCGCACTTCTTGCAAACTCGAACCTTAGAACCATCCTCCTTGAAGCGATGGCCAACGCGCGTAGCGGATTTGCAGCTGGGGCAAACGAGCATCACGTTGGACACGTCCAGAGGCGCTTCCATAGAGGTGATGCCGCCCTGAGGATTGCTCTGGGTGGGACGGACGGCCTTCTTCACGATGTTGACCTTCTCCACCACCACGCGGCCCTTCTTGGGGACAGAGCGGATGATCTCGCCTTGCTTGCCCTTGTCCTTGCCGGCGATCACCTTTACCGTATCGCCCTTCTTCACATTCATGCCTGGCATATCAAAAACACCTCCCTACAGCGTTTCCGGTGCCAGCGATACGATTCTCATGTACTTCTTCTCGCGAAGCTCGCGGGCAACGGGCCCGAAGATACGGGTGCCGCGAGGAGAACCATCCTCGTTGATGAGGACTGCTGCATTCTGGTCGAACTTGATGTAGCTGCCATCGTTGCGGCGCACTTCCTTCTTGACGCGCACCACAACGCAGCGAACAACATCGCCCTTCTTCACTGCTGCGTTGGGAATGGCTTCCTTCACGGAGCAGATGATGACGTCGCCGAGGCCGGCATAGCGGCGACCCGTGCCGCCCAATACCTTAATGCATTGGACCTTGCGGGCACCTGAGTTGTCGGCAACGGCAAGCCTGGTTTGCACTTGGATCATTGCGTGTACCTTCTTTCCTCGAGCCGACTAACTACTTGGCCTTCTCGACGATGTCGAGCAAGCGCCAGCGCTTCATCTTCGACATGGGGCGCGTTTCCATCACGCGCACGGTGTCGCCGATGTGTGCTTCGTTGTTCTCATCGTGAGCATGGAGCTTCTTGGTGGAGGTCATCATCTTCTTGTAGATGGGATGAGCCTTGCGCTCCTTGATCTCAACAACGATGGTCTTGTCGTTGCCATCGCTGACCACAACGCCTTGGCGGACCTTGCGCAGGTTGCGGGTTTCTTCAGACATCTCAATTCCTCCCTGTGCTAGTTAAGGGCCCGAAGCTCGCGTGCGCGCATCTCGGTTTGGATGCGAGCGACGTCCTTCTTGACCTGACGGACGCGGGCTGTGTTGTCGAGCTGGCTTGTGGCCATCTGAAAGCGCAGGTTGAAGAGTTCCTCACGCGCTTCCTTCAGCTTTTCCTGCAGGTCCTCTGCGGAAAGCTCGCGGATCTCTGCTGGTTTCATTACTGCTGCCCCTCACTTTCGCGACTGACGATCTTGCACTTGATGGGCAACTTGTTGATGGCAAGGCGAAGAGCCTCTTTGGCAACGGGCTCCTCAACGCCTGCGATCTCGAACATGATGCGGCCGGGCTTCACAACAGCCACCCAGCCTTCAGGATTGCCCTTGCCCGAACCCATGCGGGTTTCGGCCGGCTTCTTGGTGATGGGCTTGTCGGGGAATATGGTGATCCACACCTTGCCGCCACGCTTCATCTCACGAGTCATGGCAACACGGGCAGCCTCGATCTGGCGATTGGTGATCCAAGCAGCCTCGAGCGCTTGGATGCCCCACTGGCCATTGTTCAGCTTCGTGCCGCCCTTGGCTTTGCCCTTCATGGAGCCGCGTTGCACCTTGCGGTGCTTCACACGCTTAGGTGAAAGCATTATCGAGCACCCCTTTCGCCTCTATCGCCCCGACGATCGCGACGGGGGCGCGACGGGCGAGATGTGCCTTCCAATGCTGGTTGCGGAGCCTTCTGGCCCGGCAGCACCTCGCCGTGATATATCCAAACCTGCACGCCGATCGAGCCCATGGTGGTAGCTGCGATGGCGAAACCGTAGTCGATCTTTGCGCGCAGCGTCTGACGCGGCACGCGGCCCTCGCTGTACCACTCGCGACGGCACATCTCGGCGCCGCCCAAGCGGCCCGAGCACTGGATGCGGATGCCCTGGGCACCCGACTTGCGCGCGCTTTGCACGGCCTTGCGCATGGCGCGACGGAAGGCCACGCGACCCTCCAGCTGCTCGGCGATGGATTGCGCGACCAGCTCGGCGTCGAGCTCGGGGCGCTTCACCTCGATGACCTCCACGGAAACGGTTCCCGTAGCGATCTTCTGCAGCTTCTTGCGCAGAGCGTCGATCTCGGCGCCCTTCTTGCCGATCACCACGCCCGGACGAGCAGTGGTGATGATCACCTTCGTCTTGTCGCCAGCGCGCTCGATCTGCACGCCCGACACAGCTGCGCGAGCCAGCTCCTTATCCAGGAACTTGCGGATGGCGAGGTCGTTCTCGAGGTTGGCGGCGTAATCCTTGCCTGCGAACCAGCGGCTGCGCCAATCCTCGGTGACGCCCAGGCGGAAGCCGATCGGATTTACCTTCTGACCCATAGGACCTTATGCCTCCTCTCGAGTCGACACGATTATGGTTATGTGGCTCGTGCGCTTGCGAATGCGCGAAGCAGAACCCTTGGCACGAGGACGAATGCGCTTCATCGTGGGCCCTTCGTCCACGAAGCAAGTCTTCACGTAGAGAGAATCGGGATCCACGTGATAGAGGTTCTCGGCGTTCGCCACTGCCGAGTTCAGGCACTTCTCCACCGTTTCGGCGATGCCGCGATTGGTGTATGCCAGAATCTCGCGCGCCTTCGGAACCGATTGCCCGCGCACGAGGTCGACGACGATGCGCGCCTTGCGGGGCGAAACGCGCACGTAACGTGCAATAGCCTTAGCTTCCATTTTCACCCCTCCTATTTCTTCTTATCGCCCGAGTGGCCCTTGAAGGTGCGCGTGGGGGCGAACTCGCCCAACTTGTGGCCCACCATGGACTCGGTGATGTATACGGGTACGTGCTTGCGTCCATCGTGGACGGCGATGGTGTGCCCCACCATCTCGGGGAAGATGGTCGACGCGCGCGACCAAGTCTTGATGACTTCCTTTTCGTTTCCGCTGTTGTTCATGGCCACGATGCGGCTCAAGAGGCGCGGCTCGACGAAAGGACCTTTCTTCAAACTTCTGCTCACTGTTTCTCCTTACGACTGTGCCGCTTACTTCTTGCGCCTGCGGATGATCAGGCGGCTGGAAGCCTTCTTCGGGT
>CANOHY010000023.1 GCA_947565915.1 uncultured Eggerthellaceae bacterium
GCACGGTGGCAGAGCTGGCCAAGAAGGCCGAGGCTGCGGCGAAGGACCAGATCGTGATCTACACCAGGTAAGGCGTGACGCTCGGGTCGGCAATCGTTGCGCCCCGCCTCAATGCGCACGGCTAAAGCTTCGCCGCCAAGCGCAACGGCACAAGCGCCTGCACTTGTGCGCTCCAGAAATAGCTGTGTCGCATCAAGGCGGGGAGCAACGGATATATGAATGGCGCGAAGCCAAGTGCGAAGTGGCGCGCCGACCCGAGCCCGCCCGAGTCTATAGAGCGCTTTCTTCTCGAAGGGCCAGCGAACCCCAGATTCGCTGGCCCTCTTTTTTATGCAGCTCAGCCTCTGCCCTTCTTCTCTTTTGCATGACTGTTGAATAATATGTAAAATGCAAAAAATTGCATATATAATAGTCTATAGCATGATAAATAGCAGAAATGTGCAAGTAAATAAGAGCAGGTTCCATGAAGCTGACTGATATAACGCCAGATGATGCGATTATTCGTGAGATAGGCCTTCGGGTGAGGGCTAATCGCATCGCTTCAGATCTTACCCAGCAGCAATTGGCACAACGTGCCGGCGTTTCGCCACGAACGATTGCGAACGTGGAAGGAGGCCAGGGCGGCTCTCTGCAGAATCTGATTCGCATTATGCGCGCGCTTGGTCTTGCTTCGCGATTCGAGGTGCTCGTACCCGAGCAGGACACGCATCCCCTGGACTTGGCGAAAGGAAAGCCGGTTCGTAAGCGCGTGCGCCACCCGAGAGTAGGCGGTAGTCGTCTAGGTTGGAAGTGGGGCGATGAGCAATGAGCGCTACGGCTGAGGTTCATTTATGGGGAACGGCTGTGGGCTATGTTGCCTTGGATGAAGGTGAGGAATATGCCCGCTTCGAGTACGACCCAGCATTTCTGGGCAGTGGAATCGAGCTAGCTCCCCTCACGATGCCCTTGTCGAGTCGTGTGTATTCCTTTCCGCAGCTAGCGATAGGAACATTTCATGGGCTTCCAGGCCTACTTGCCGACTCTCTACCCGATAAGTTCGGCAATGCTGTCATAGCGAGTTGGCTGAGGTCTCAGGGGAGGAATTCGGAAGATCTGAATGCGGTTGAGCGGCTTTGCTATACGGGTTCGCGTGGCATGGGTGCTTTGGAATATGTTCCTTCCATAGGCCCGCTCGCCAACGATGGTGAGGTTCTTCAAGCTCGTGAGCTAGTGGAACTTGCGACGCGGATTCTCTCGCAAAGGGATTCGCTTTCGTTTTCGGCAGAAGAGCATGCTATGGAGCAGATTATCAAGGTCGGCACATCTGCAGGGGGCGCTCGCGCAAAAGCTGTTGTGGCATGGAACGAGAAAACGGGAGAGGTTCGGTCTGGCCAAGCGCAGAGCCAAAGCGGCTTCGGCCAATGGGTCATGAAGTTCGATGGGGTTCGCGGCAATGGCGATAAAGAAGGCGAGGATGCTCCTTGCTATACGGTGATCGAATATGCCTATTCGCTTATGGCGCGCTTTGCTGGAATCGATATGCCGGAGATGCGTCTGTTCGATGAGGGGGGTCGCAGGCATTTTCTCGCGCGCAGGTTCGACCGCAATGTTGAGACGGGCGATAAGATTCATATGCAGTCTTTGGGGGCTCTTGCTCACTTCGATTTCAACGAGCCGAGAGTTCACGGATACGAGCAGGCGGTTGACGTGGCACGCCGAATTGGGCTTGGTCAGGTTGAAGTAGAGGAGATTTTCAGACGCATGGTCTTTAATGTGGTCGGCCGAAACCACGATGATCACGTGAAGAACATGAGCTTTCTTATGGATAGGTCGGGAACGTGGGCGCTGGCTCCGGCATACGATGTGACCTATGCATATAATCCGCAAGGTGCTTGGACCTCGCGGCATCAGATGACGATAAACGGAAAGAGCGATTCGATTACGTTAGACGATTGCCTTACAGCGGCTCGGTACATGAGCATCAAGCAGTCCAAAGCGCGCTCGATAATAGCTGACGTGCTTGATGCTCGAGAGCATTGGATGTCCTTTGCCGACGAGGCGAATCTGGCGGAAGATACTGCATGCGCAATCGACAGCCAACTTGTAAAGCTATAGCAAGAGAGGTATGCAATGGTTTAGGTGCGCGCGAGCTTCAGGTTGCGCTGGCGTTGTGCGCATCTTGCATCTGACGCGAAGCGGACGAAAAGGGTGACACGGGAGGAGCCGAAATGGAATCCATCGACATACGCGAGGTTTTGCGCGAATGCGGCTTGTTCGTTGGCCAGGCTGAAGACGAGGCCGCGAAGACGGGCATCACCGTAATGCTCGCGCCCCAAGGCGTAGCGGCAGGGTTGGACGTGCGCGGGGGAGGGCCGGCCTCCCGCGATACGCGCGTGCTCGATCCGCTGGCGGCTGCCGAGCGCATCCATGCCATCGTGCTGGCCGGGGGCTCGGCTTTCGGGCTGGACGCGGCTGGTGGCGTGATGGGCTTTCTGGAGGAGCGCGGCGTGGGGCTCGATGTGGGCGTCGGCGGCACGATCGTGCCGCTCGTGTGCCAGTCGGACATATTCGACCTGGGCATCGGGAGCGCCGACGTGCGACCCGATGCGGCCATGGCGCGCGCTGCCTGCGAAGCCGCCTGGGGGCATCCCGATGCGGGCAACTACCGCGATGGGGCGTTTGGGGCCGGGTGCGGTGCCACGGTGGGCAAGCTGCTGGGTCCGCAGGGCATGCTGAAGTCGGGCATCGGGAGCGCTGCTGTCAAGGTGGGTCCGCTCATGGTGGGAGCCATCGTGGTGGTGAACGCCTTGGGCAATGTGGTCGACCCCGCAACCGGCGCCATCGTGGCCGGCGCGCGAGGCGAAGACGGCAGCTTCGTCGACGGCTTGCAAGCGCTTGCAGCCATGTACGAGGCCGCTGCCCCTGGGCAGGGCGCTGCTGGGCAGGCTGCTTCCGGGCAGGGCGCGGTGACCAACACCACCATTGGCGTCATCTTCACCAATGCGGCGCTTTCGAAGGCGCAGCTGTGCAAGGTGGCCGGCATGGGGCATGACGGCATGGCGCGTGCCATTAGGCCCGTTCACACATCCATGGACGGCGATTCGCTCTATGCTGTTTCAGGAGGCGAAGTGCAAGCGCCGCTCGACGTGGTGGGCGCACTTGCCGCCGATGTTGTTGCGCAAGCCATTTTGCGGGCGGCTATAATGGGCGCTCAATCACGACCAATGGCATAGAAGGTGCAGGCGAACCCAACACCTTGTCTGGCCGCGCGAAGACAGGGAGGCTAGGGCGCTACCGATGAAAGGCCAATTGACGTTGCGCAGCGTAATCATCGGCTGCGTGGGTTGCATCATCATCACCGCTGCGTCGGTCTATACCGCCTTGAAGATGGGCGCTTTGCCGTGGCCCATCGTGTTCGCAGCGCTCGTTTCCCTTTTCTTCTTGCGCGCATGCGGGTCGCGTTCGCTCAACGAGGCCAACGTGACGCATACCATCATGTCGGCTGGCGCCATGGTGGCAGGCGGTTTGGCCTTCACCATTCCCGGCATTTGGATCCTTGGCGCAGGCGAGGCATCGTTTTCGCAGATGCTCGTCATAGCGTTGGCAGGCACGCTTCTGGGGCTTGTGGCCAGCGCTTATCTACGCCGATTGTTCATTGAGCGCCAGGCGTTGGAATTCCCCATCGGACGCGCTGCCGCCGAAACGCTGAAGGCGGGCAATGCTGGTGACCGCGTGGGAGCCAAGCTCTTCGCCAGCATGGGGCTCGCGGCGCTTTGGACGGTGCTGCGCGACTTGGTGAAGGCGATACCGGCCATGGTGCTGAACAAGGTTCCGCTCGCGGGCGTGACCTTCGGCATCTACCTGAGCCCCATGATGCTCTCGGTGGGCTTTCTGGTGGGCGTGGTGCCCATGGTGTCGTGGTTCGCAGGCGCGCTCTGGCAACTTGTGTTCGTATCGGGTGGCAGCGCTGCGGGCCTGTTGAACGTTGCCAGCGCGCAGGCCATCAACAGCAGCTTGGGCATGGGCGTGATGATGGGCTGCGGTTTGGCGGTGATTTGCAAGGACGTGCTGCCGCGCGGCGCTCAAGCGCTGGCGCAGAGCAAGGGTTCGCGGGCGGATGCGAACAGCGCGAGCGCGTTTGGCGTGCCGGGCGAAGATGGTAAGGCTGGCGCGGCTGGCAAAGCTGGCGCGGCGAACGAAGCGGAAGCCGGCGCACTTCAGAGCGCACGCATGCGTCGTGGCCTCCTGGCCTTGGGCGCGGCTGCGTTGGCCTATGTGGGCTGCGTCTTCGTGGGCGTGGGCCCCATCACTAGTGTGGTTGTGGTGCTCTTTGCATTCGTGACTGTTTCCATGAGCGCCCAGTCGGTTGGTCAGACAGGCATCGATCCCATGGAGATATTCGGGCTCATCGTGCTTCTGGTGGTTGCCTTCATCGGCGATACGCCGCAGCTGCAGCTGTTCTTCGTGGCGGCCATCATCGCTGTTGCTTGTGGGCTGGGCGGCGACGTGATGAATGACTTCAAGGCTGGTGCGCTTTTGGGGACGAACCCCCGCGCACAGGTGGCCGGGCAGGCAATCGGCGGCATCATCGGAGCCGTAGTGGCCGCAATCGCCCTGTATGCCCTGGTAGGTGCCTATGGACCCGAGGCGTTCGGCGTTGGGCGCGAATTCGTTGCAGCGCAGGCGAGCGTGGTGGCAACGTTGGTGGGCGGCGTTCCGTCGCTTCCGGGCTTCATCGTGGGGTTGGTGATCGGCTTCGTTCTGTACTTGCTGCGCTTGCCCTCCATGATGGTGGGGCTTGGCATCTACCTGCCGTTCTACATGTCGCTTACCGGGTTTCTCGGTTGCGTCATCAAGCTGATCGTAGACGCTGTGGTGAAGAGGCGCACGTGTCGCCTCGATTCCGACGAGCGTGTGAGGCGTGCGGAAGCTGCCCAGCAGACAGGCGTGATCGTTGCCTCGGGCATTCTTGGCGGCGAATCCATCGTGGGAGTGGTGCTGGCGATCCTGGCGGTATTTGCCGCCTAGCGCTCCGGTTTGGGCAGGTGCGCCTGCAGGGCAGGGTGGCGCGCCCGTTCGTTGCCCTTTGCGCTTGGCTTCGCGTCCATGCGCTGCGACGCAAGCGTCTGCGCATGCGGGCTGCAGGATCGCGCTGCGGGCTGGCGCGCGAGCGCGCCTGTGGCGAGCGTTCACGGGTCTCTGTTTCCTAACGCGATGCGGCTTTCGTCACAAGGGCACCATGTCCAAGCGCAAGGTTTGCTCCACCACCTTCATCAGATCCTCGTCACTGATGGTGGGCTTCACCTTCACTAATCCAACCAGGCCGAAGATGGCCACGCAGAACATCTCGTACACCAGTTCTATCTCAATCTGGTGATAGGCAGCGTATTCGGTAACGATGTGGTCGTTGAAGCAATCGACCGTTTCCTGGGTCGCGCGCACGTCGAAGGCGTCGCGTATGCCTAGCTCCTCCAACACGCCAATCATTGGTCGCGGGTTCCCGTTGGCATCGTAGAGCGCATAGCGGAAGGCTCGGATGCATTTCTTCAGCGACCCGAAGGTATCGCCGAAAACGCGCTCTTCGTTCCAGGCGATTACGCTTTCCACGAGGTCTTCCACGTAATCGTCGATCACTGCTTCGATCACGCCATTCTTGTTCTTGAAGTGATAGTAGATGAGCTCGCGGGTCACGTTCGCTTCTTGGGCGATGGCGGTGACGGTGGTCGCCTGCACGCCGTCGCGCTCGAAGAGCTTGCGCGCTGCGGCAGCGATCGCGCCCTTTGTTCCCGCAAGGCGGCGCGACTCTGCAAGGTCCTTCCTGCGGCGGCGCACGTGGGAAGCCGCTTCGCGCGGCGTGCGCTCTCCATAATCGGCGATGGTAGCCATGGCTCTTCCTCCGCTCGCGGATGGTTGCTCGTGGGCGCTAGCTCCGACAACGCGATGCTGCTTTCGGGTGATGCCGTGCGTGCGAGGTGCTGGTGCTGTCGCCATTGCCGCCGTCGCCCGTGGTCGCCCGTGGACGCCCGTGGTCGACTGCGCGCTCTCTCTTGCGTCATGCGCTGCCACGCAGCGACCTGCCGGATAGCACCTTGCTGGCTCCATCCCGCTGCGCTCCTTGAGCAGCAAGCACGATACCGTTGCCTTGCCTTTCACAAACAGGTTGCTTCTGTGAAATCTTATCATAGGCGACCGTGCTAAACTCCGCTTAAATCCCTGTTCAGAAGCGCTTTCGAGGGAAAGGGGCAATCATGGGAATCCTTTATCAGGCAGCCGATCCGATTTACTGGGCCATCTGGCTGTTCGTGCTATTCGCGCTCATGGCCTTCAACGAACTCGGACGCGTGAAGCCCTGGGCGGGCTTGGCGTTGTTCGCCGTGGTGCCCATCGCGCTCACGATTTTCGTGTGGCCCGAGACTGCCGCTCCCGGCAATGAATACGGAACGGGCACGTGGTTCAACTGGGTGAAGACTTACTCGGCCTTGGCGGGGTGCCTGGGATTCATGGCGCTGCGCTTCGTGAAGTGGCAGGGCAAGGATGGCAAGACGCATTATCTCTACGAGAAGAAGTGGGCTCTCTGCTTTCCGCCGCTTATCTTGGCCATCAACATCGCCGAGGCCGTGATTCGCGATTTCCAGGTGTTCGGTTTCGGGCTATGGGAAGGTGGCGTGGTAGAGAACCTGTGGACGATTTCCGGTCCATGGAACATCATGAACGGCATCGCCGGCATCCTGAACATCGTCACCATCTGCGGTTGGTTCGGAATCTTCATTTCGAAGGATTCTGCGAAGGACATGATCTGGCCTGATATGATCTGGCCTTGGATCATTGCCTACGACCTCTGGAACTTCGCATATACCTATAACTGCATCTCCGACCATTCGGCGTACTGCGGGTTGGCCCTGTTGCTCGCCTGCACCATCCCAACCTTCTTCATCAAGAAGGGCGCCTGGTTACAGCACCGGGCGCAGACGCTGGCTCTGTGGATCATGTTCGTGATGACGGTGCCGCAATTCGCGGACGTGCTGGCGCCCATTCCCACCACGCATAATCCGGCAGCCTTCTTCGTGGTGAGCCTGGTCGCCCTTGCTTCCAACGTTGCACTGGCCGCGTATCAGTTCTACCGCGTGCGGAAGCTGAAGCTGAACCCGTTGAAGAATCAGATTTATGTGGGAACCAAGCCCTACGAGCGCGTGGTGGAGGAGAACAAGTAGCTTCTGCGTTGTTGCCGAATGCCGAGCGCCAGATTCCCTATGAAGGCGCCAAGGAGATGCTGCTGGTGGATGCTATCGAGAATCGGCAGCTCATGGTCGAGCTGCTCGAGGCCATGTATCCCGAGCTTCCCGCTCCTAAGCCTCGCAAGAAGAAGCGCGCTTAGCTGGGGCGGCGGCAGCCCCCCTTTTTTGCTGCATCTGCCCTCCCTCCGGTGGCCTTCACGGACAAAGCGAATACCCCTTGCTTTTTTTGCGGCGACTTCGAGGGACTTCCGTACGGCTTCTCCGGTTTTCCAGCCGATTACGGCCAGTTGGGGCCGTTTTCGTACCTCTGCTTCCGAAACTCGAACTTCGCTTTTCAAGTCGCTGCGCGCTGAGCAGGCACGATACACCCCGGATGCGAAGCTGGGCCCGATGCGCAGCCGGAATTGACCGAGAAGAGGTACGAAAACGGCCCCAACTGGCCGTAATCGGCTGGAAAACCGGAGAAGCCGTACGGAAGTCCCTCGAAGTCGCTGTAAGTCCGGGAAAAGCTCGAGTTCGCCCCTCAAGAAGCATGCAAGCGCCACAAATTTGAAGTAGCGCAAGGCTAGAGCTGAGCGAAAACGAAGCGGCCTCGTTCCGGCAAGGGGCGATGCTCGAATTGCAGGGGTTTGCGTTGGGCCCCAATGCGCGCGCGTGGCCTGGTTGGTAGAATGACATCCATGGATCTATCGCGAATTGCAGGAGCGTGACGCATGAAAAAGATCGCCCTTTCGGTTCTGTCCGTGGCGCTTGTCGCATCCCTTTGTCCTGTGGTGGGCATGGCTGCGAATGCCGAGAACCTCGACATTCTTCCTGCTTCCGACTTCCCTGCAGACGTTCCAGCCGGGCAGTCTTCTGCCGAGGGAACCGTTGCGGCTTCCGTCGATTTGGCGCCGGGTCGTATCGAGAACGTGACCGTGGCAGGCGACAACTATCTGGGCGCGAACTTCTTGCAGCCTGGCGACTACGTTGCCGATTACGTTCTTGATGCCGACGCGTTGCAGCAGAATTCGCAAGGCAAGGATGTGGGTCTATGGCTGGAATCCACTCGCGGCGTCAGCGACGATGACGGGGCTCTTATCCAAGGGAATCTGGACGGTTTCCTTCCCCTGACAAGCTTCGGGCTCACCTGTTGGTGGCAGGTTGATGGCGAGTCGCCGCAGCAGGCAGCTAAGGAGACCACAGACGACGGCAACGTGCTGATCGGCTTGAAGCTCTCCGACTCTTTGGTCAACGCCGATCCTTCGATAATTCGCGAGTACAAGGTTCTCTGCGTCTGCGATGGAGCGGTAACCGCCCTTCCTTGCACCTACGATGCTGCTGGCAACGTATTGCAGTTCAGGACCAACCGCTTCGCTTCGTTCGGGCTCGCTTGCAAGGATACGCGCGATGGCAAGCAGGTGTTTCCTGTGGCCGTGCGCGACAGCTATGCGCAGGAAAGCGGCCAGGGCGAATACGCTGAGGGCGATATCGTGACGGTCTATGCTGGCGAGCGCGAGGGATACATGGTGGAGTTCTGGAATGCAAGCCCGCAAGACGAGGTGAGCTTCACGTACCAGGACGGGCATCGTGCTCGGTTCGTCATGCCTTCCACCCCCGTTGTGATCAGCATCACCTGGTTGAGGATAGGCGATATCGCCGATGTCACCGATGCAGCTGGCAATACGCTCGATGCGATGCTCGTTGATTCAGGGCTGTCGCTCGCCGAGAAGGTGCTGAGCCCCGACGACATGAGCCAGCTCGTTGGCGGTTTGAACGTGGACATCTGGCTTGAGTCGGTCGACGGCATCTCGGAGGCAGAGGCCAAGATGGTGGCTGCTAGCTTGGGAGATTGGACCCTTGCTGAAGCTTTTGACTTGACGCTTTTCTACAAGGTGGACGGGCATGCGAAGCAGGTTCGCGAGACGAACTCTCCCGTTGCCGTGCGCTTGATGCTGCCCGATTCGGTCGTTGATGCGGACGTTTCGAAGGCGCGCGAATACGAGGTCGTTCGCGTGCATGATGGCAAGGTAGAGACGCTGCCCGCTCTGTTCGATGCGAGCGCGAAGACGCTCACGTTCGAGACCGACAGGTTCTCCGCCTATGCGATCGCCTACAAGGATGCGGCTTCCGGCGTGCCGGGCGGCACGCCGGGTGGCATAACGGGCAGCACGCCAGATGTCGCGCCAGAAGCCGTGCCTGGCGGTGCGAGCGCATCCTCTTCGCTGCCAGAAACGGGCGACGGGCTCATGACGGCGGTGCTTCCGCTGCTGACGCTTGCCGCCATTGCGGCTGCCGCGCTTTTCGCATGTGGCCTGAGGCGGCGCAGCCTAGCCAGTGCCATGCACGGCCGCCATGCTCGCAAGTGACGCCTTGCGTCAGGGGGCGCTTCGTGTCGGACGACGGGAATACTTGCCGGGAGCCGGAAAGATGACATGCCTCGAGACGATGACACGACGTAATCTCTTCGATATGCACGATATCCGTCGGGAGAGCGCGATTACATGAAACAGGCTTTTACGGATATAACCAGAAAAGTTTATCAGAGGTTAACTTTTTCAAGTTATACCTGGGAAAGTTTCAATTGTCCATCCAATCAGCTTAGAGGTTTGGAGCGGTAACAGAAGGAAGGCGAATATGGCTGTAATTGCTAGTGCAGCAAGGGCTGCGTATGAGCGTGCGGCTGGGTCCCGCGAGCCAGAGAAGCCTCGCGTGCCTGCAGTTCTCAGCGAGATTCCCCATGAAGAGCTCCTTTCGGAAGTGCGCGACTCCCTTGAGGGAATCGAGGTTCGCAATGCGCATGTTGAAGGCGCCGATTTGGCCGATCTCGCGGTTGCCGGAGGTCGCTTCGTTGGCTGCTCTTTCCAAGGTTGCGATTTCGCCGGAGCTGATTTCTCCGACCTCGTCTTCGAAGGGTGCGACTTCTCGAACAGCGTTCTCGACCACGCCTCCTTCGTTCGCTGCCAGATTCAGGATTGCAAGTTTGCTGGAGCGTCGTTCGTGGAGGCGCTTTGGGAGCATGTTCGGGCGCAGGGCTGCTCGTTTGCCTATGGCGTATTCGGGCGTTGCCGCTGGAAGGTCGTCCGTGCGCGCGCCTGCGACTTCTCTGCGGCCGATATGGTCGAGATGAACTTAACCTCTGTTCAACTAAGCGACGATCGCTTAATGGGCACTAGTCTCTTTCGCACGAAGCTCGTCGGCCTGGACCTTACGTCATGTCAGCTCGAGGAAGTTACTCTATCCGACGACATGCACGAGGTCTACGGCGCGAAGCTCGGCCTCTACCAAGCAGCTGCCCTTGCCCGTCGGCTTGGTGCGATTGTGGGGGAATAGGCTGCTCTGAAGCCGCCAAGCGCAACAGTCTGTTTCTTGTCGCTTGCTTCCTTCCTGGGATAATGAGCGGAGCAATCGAACGAGAGGAAGGAACCTCCATGGCAATGAAGGACGTGATCGCTGCGATTCGCGACGAGAAGGGTCTCACCCAGGAGCAGATGGCGCGCAAGCTGTATGTGACGCGCCAGGCTGTGTCGCGTTGGGAGACGGGCGAAACCTCGCCGGGAATCGACATGGTCAAGCTTATCTGCACCACCTTCCAAGTGCCCTTGGAGCGCTTCTTCGACATGCCGATGGAGTACTACTGCCAGTGCTGCTCTATGCCCATTCCGCAACCGGAGCTGCATGGCACCGAGGCCGATGGCTCGCCGAGCGAGAGCTACTGCAAGTATTGCTACCAGCAAGGGGACTTCACGGCCAAGGACGTGGATATGGACGAGTTCATCGAGGCCACGGCTCAGATGGAAGCGGATGCGATGGGCATCTCGCGCGACGAGGCCGTTTCGCTCATGGCCACGCTGCTGCCGCACTTGAAGCGCTGGTCGCAAGACTAGAACGCATGTCAGCATGCGTCGGGCGCTTCGGCCAGGATGCTTGCTGCTTGGGTGGCCTCTTCGGGCGAGAGCGAGCTGTAATCCACGATCAGCTTGCTAGCTGGTCGTGGGCCATCCGTTTCGCGCATTTCGCTGCCTATCGACACGAAAGCGGCCGCCATCTCTCGCTTCGCAAGCCTTCCGAGGAAAGCCGCTTCGTCGATGCGCTCTGAGAACTCGATGAGGAAGAAGGTGCCCGCCTCGTCGTGGGATATGCGCGCCGCCGCGCTCTCGCACGCATCCCCGATTCCTCCCACAAGGGCATTGCGGCAATCCCTGTAGCGCTTGCAGGTGCGATTGACCTGCTTGTCGAAGCCTCCAGAATTTCGGCTCTTGAGCCGAATAGGACACCTGCCCTGACCCCCCTGCCGCCTAAGGTGCGGTGCTTTTGGCTGGCACGAAAAAGCCGCTGCAATCGACTCCCTCGTGCTGGAGCAGGCTCAGCTTGCGGGATATGCCGCCTGCGTATCCCGTTAGGCTCCCATTGGCTCCTACCACGCGGTGGCAGGGGATGATTATGCTGATGGGGTTGTGACCTACGGCGCCTCCCGTCGCCTGCGCGCTCATCGCCTTCTTTCCCATGCGCGTTGCCGCATCACGCGCAAGTTCGCCATAGGTGCGCGTTTGCCCAAGCGGGATCTCGCATAGAAGCTGCCAGACCACTTTCTGGAAATCGCTGCCAATCGGCGCAAGCACGAGCGCGTCGAGCGACGGGTTCTTTCCCTCGAAGTACTCGTCGAGCCACGCGCATGCTGCGTCGAGGTGCGCACAGGGCGCTTCTTCCATTGGGGCATCCAGCGTGCCCGCGAAGTACTTCTGCCCGTCGAGCCACAGGCCTTTCAGGCCATCGTTGGCAGCTGCAAGCGTCAGCGTGCCGACGGGCGACTCGTAGGTGCACGAGGCATATGGCGCGTGCGTTGCAGGAGCTGCATCCGTTATGCGCGATGTCGAGGGCGCGTCTGTTGTGCGCGCCTCAGAGGCCGTGCTCGTAGCAGGCCTGCTCTTGTTTGATATCGCTCCCATCTTGCTTCCTTTCGTTTGATTCTTTTCGTCCGGTTCTTGGTGGCCAACTAGGCAGGTCCCATTAAGCGGAATCATGCTGTCATGTTCGGTGTGGTTATTTTCGTTAGCTTTTGCTCAGTGAGACCAGAGGTTTATGGTGGCGTACGACCGCCAGGGTTTCCAATCCTCGGCTATCTGCTCGATCTCCTTTTGCGAGAGCCCCTCGAGTGCCTTTTTAACGCCCAGGTCGGTGGAGGGAAACGCATCGGGATTGCCGGTTGCGCGCATGGATACGTAATGCGCGGTCCAAGCACCTATACCCGGCAGCGCAATCAGTTGGGAGATGGTCTTGCTTGGGTCGGCTCCGTAGGATAGGTCGATGGAGCTTTCCGCTATCGCTTGTGCCAGGCAGCCTATGGTGCGCGTACGGGCGCCTACTATGCCAAGCGATCCCAGCTCGTCTTGCGTTTTGTCGCCCAAGCTTGCGATGTCTTCGGCGCGGGGGAAAGTGCAGCGTATCTCCTCGAAGGGCGTGTCGAGGGGAGCGCCGAACTTTTCGGCAACGCGCCCTGCCAGAGTGCTTGCGCCCTTCACGGAGATTTGCTGCCCCAGCACGGCGCGTACGCACATCTCGAACGCTTCGAAACAGCCGGGAAGACGCGTGCCAGAAAGGTAGGCATCGGGAAATCGCTTTGCGAATCCTTGGAGTCCCTCGTCGATGGCGATAGGGTTGCAGTCTAGGTCGAACTGGTGGCGTACGCGCGCTATTACCTGCGATATCACATCCAGAAGCGAGGCAGACACGCGCACGGCGACTCGGTTTCGGCCTTGCTCGGGGCTCACCGATATCCATCCTCGTGCTACGCCGCCATGGCTGTTGGGGAGGTGCACCGAGCGAAGGTAGGCGCCGTCGCGAACGGCTTCCACGCCGGGAATGGCGCGCATTTCCAAGAAGCTGAGCAGTCGGTCCCAGGCGAAGGGGGGCCTGTAATCGAGCTCGACGACGATCGCCTCGTTAGCTTTGGGGGCTCGACGACCACGCCGGAGACTGCTTGGCGTTAGGCTGTAGTGTTTCTTGAACACTTCGTTGAACTGGCGCGTGCTTCCGAAGCCCACCATTTCGGCAATGCGCGACACCCTTAAGTCGGTGGTTGTGAGCAGCTGCTTGGCAAGCAGCAGACGGCAGGTCTGGAGGTATTGGTTGGGGGTAATGCCGAACTCCTCGGCAAAGGCGCGCCTCAAGTGCCGATCGGTGTATCCGAGCTTTCCAGCGAGCGTTTCGAGGTTGACGCGCGAGCCACATTCTTCCTGCAGCCGACGTGCTGCCTTCTTGGCAAGCGTCCGCTCGGAGTCGACGGGAGCCATGCCGGGAGCTAACTCAGGACGACATTGCAAGCAAGGCCTGTAGCCAGCTGCCTCGGCCTGCGCAGCCGACTCGAAGAACGTGCAGTTCTGCCGCTTTGGAAGCTTGGCGTGGCAAATGGGACGGCAGTATATGCCCGTCGACGACACGCCGACGAAGAACTGCCCGTCGAATCGCTCGTCCTTGGATTTGAGCGCTTCGTAGCACGCGTTTTGGTCAAGAGCCATGGGGAACACCTCTGCTTCCTGTTCATGCGAATGGCGAAGCGCCTTTGACGCGCTTTCGTGCCCGGCTTGCGCTATGGCATCTTCGCTCTCGCGCTCGCGTTGCGCTTGCCCGTCTTCGCTTCGCGGTCGCATCGCGATTACTCAAGGTTGCACCACGGTCGCATTGCGGTCGAATCGAAGTTGCCTCGCCTGCATTGACGATTTTACGCCGCCGAACTTCGATAACTAGCGGAATTCGGACATGTAAGCAAACAACAAACGCGCCGCTCTGTCTTGCGATGCTGGCATATGCTGGATCAGGTTCAGTTGCATGCTATAATGCCGATACCAGTCATCCAGCGGAGCCTTTGGCAAGCGACGCTTCGAGTTAGGCCAGGTAGATGAAGAGCTAGCGATGCCCATCAAGGGCGCCCAAACGACCATCTCATTCATTCGGTCGCGTATTCGCGGGTGCCGCATCGCTTCAGCGTCTTCCTCCCAGCAATCAAACGCTTCGCACCTTGCTTCTGCGCGGCTTCTTTCTCGAAGGAGCTTGCCATGCAATTGAATCTAGCTCATGCCACCTACACCTATCCTGGTGCTAAGTCGCCAGCAATAGCAGACGTCACTGCCACTTTCCCATCGGGGTGGACAGCTCTTATCGGCGATAACGGATGCGGCAAGAGCACGCTTGCCCGAATTGCCGCACAGCTCATAGAGCCCGATTCAGGCTCTGTGAGCCCTCAGCTGCTCTCTGCCTTCTGCGAACAGGACTCAAGTCGGATGCCACAGAACGTTTTCGACCTCGCATCTGATTGGGGGCAAGAAGCTGCAAGCGTGAAGTCCTTGCTGCGCATAGAGGACGAGTGGTTCTGGCGTTACGACACCTTATCGGGCGGTCAGCAGAAACGCGTGCAGATTGCCTGCGCGCTCTACCTTCGTCCCGATGTCCTCATCATGGACGAGCCAACGAACGACTTGGATATCGAGGCGCGCGATATCGTGAGAATGGCGCTTGAATCCTACAAGGGCATCGGCTTGCTCGTTTCCCACGATAGGGACTTGCTCGACCAAATGGTAAGCCAGAGCCTGGTTTGCGAAGGAGGCATTTGGACCATGCGTTCGGGAGGATACTCGAAGGCAAGCGGCCAGGCAGCAAGTGAGCGCGCTTCTGCCGTGAAGGATCGCGAGAAGGCAACTCGCGAGGTCAAGCGCTTAAAAGCGGAGGCTCAGCGCAGAAGCGAAGAGGCTGCTCGCCAGAAGGGAAAGCGAAGCAAGCGATCGTTGAACAAAAACGACAGCGACGGACGCGAGAAGATCGGGCGTGCGATAGTCTCAGGCAAAGACGGCATTGCGGGGAAACTGTCTTCTGCTATGGGGAAAAGGCTTGATGAGGCGCAAAAGGAGCTTGCGGAAAAGACCGTCATGAAAAGATACAGCCATCGTATCGGCGAGTTCGGCGAGGCGTCTAGGGCCAGTCATGTTGCCCATCTGCAGGAATCCGTGCTCCACGCTGGCGAATTCTCCCTCAAAATACCGGAGCTCTGGATTTCTCCAACAGACCATATTGTGCTTACAGGCGCGAATGGAACAGGCAAGAGCTTGGTTGTTCGAAACATCGTGGATTCGATTCGGGACAACATCAAGATTGCCTACGTGTCCCAGGATGTCGAGTCTAGCAAACGCGAACACGCTTTGTTCGTGTTGCGCACGTTGACGCAAGAGCAAAAGGGACGAGTGCTTTCAGTCGTGGCGCAGCTGAATTCCAATCCTGAGGGCATTCTCGATGGGAGCGACCTGAGCCCGGGCGAGCTGCGTAAGCTCATGTTGGCCGAGCAGCTTGTCCAGAATCCGAGCTTTCTCGTGCTCGATGAGCCTACCAACCACCTCGACGTTGGGTCGATCGAGGCGCTTCAGAGGATGCTAGTTGGTTTTCCGGGGGCGTTTCTGCTAGTCACTCATGATAGGCAACTGGCAGATGCTGTAGCTCAGACCAGATGGGAGACAAGGCTGAATGAGGAGAATCCGGTTCAGGCCACCCTGGCTTTTCAGTCGGCAGGCTGATGGTGCGACAGCGTCGCCTTTAGAAACCTGTCAGAATCATGTCAGGGAACGATTGTCTGAAGCATGGTCATGAGGCGTCTCCGTCTGTCGGCCTATCGCCGTATTCTGAAATCAAGGCGCCAAGCAGGCGCACGTGGGCGTCGCTGTCGTTCAGGCTGGTAATGTAATGCAGGTCCGCAGCTGTGGCTGCAGCGCTTTCGTCGGCGCCGACTGCCAGGGCCTGAGCACGCCGAGACTCGCGCAGCTCGATTTCTATATCGTAGAGAGTTTCCAGGCAATCGACGGAGAAATTGGGCGCTATCACGAACAAGCGACCCGTGCTAGCAGGCGTGCTTGCTGGATGGTCGCTGCTCGCGTGCTCGGTTGTTCGACTCACGCCTTCCAGCTGCTCCAACGCCTCCATGGTGAAAGGCCCCAGCCAGCTTCGGCTCTTGTCGAAGCGGCACTGGAAACCGATGCCCCATTCGCCGGGGGCTAGGTTGAGTTTCTGGGCTATGGCCTGAGCGGTGGCATGTGCTTGTTCGCCATAGGTATCGCCTGCGTCGATGTCTGTAACGGGTATCGAGTGGAATGCGAACAGTAGGCGGTCGCCCGCTGCGGCATCGAAGCCGCTGGCGCGTATGGAATCGGCGATGGCAGCCAAGTAGAGAGGGTGCTCGCTGTATCCGCGCACCTCTACAAGCGATGGATGCCAATCGAGTTCTTCGAGGGCGCTGCGGACCCTATCGAGCACTGCTTCGGTGGTGGAGAAGGCGCTTTGCGGGTACAGCGGGATCGCGATTACTTCCTCGCAGCCCTTGTCGTGTAGGTCCGCAAGCGCTTCTTTCAGCGAGGGCGACCCGTAGTTCATGGCGTAGCGCACGATAGGGGTAGGAGTGTTGCTCGCGTTGGTCGCGCTTGTGCTTGGCGTGTCCGAGTCTGCGGCTGCCGCTTCGCCGATGCTGGCGTTCGCGGCCAAGCTCGCTTCCAGCTTTTGGGCCAGTGATGCCATGCTCACTGCGAGAGGCGAGCCGTCGGGAGTCCAGATGGTTTTGTACTTCTCGGCCGATGCAACCGAGCGACGGGGCAAGATGAAGGCATTCAAGATGAGCTTCCATGCCAAAGGGTTCATGGGGCAGATGCGCGGATCGGTCAGGAACTCCCGCAAGTAGCGCTTCACTGCTTCGGGCTCGGGCGCATCGGGAGTGCCGGTGTTCGCGATGATGATGCCTCGTTTTCCCATGGTTTCTCCTCTGGGTGCTTGCCTACCTGTTGGCCGGTTCGCTTGTTGGTTTGCTCACGTGCTTGCTTGACGGTTTGCCCGCGCCCGTGCTCGCTCGCTCGCTGCTTCATTAGCCTGCTAACCGGACGGGCTTTCCATTATGCATCGTTGCCGCATTTTCGCCTAATCGACCTTCTTGCATGTTTTGCCCGACGACGCAAACACGGAACCCTCTACGCCAAGCTTCAAAGAACGGCTGAATGCTGCGAGGGATGATCGCTATGCGCATTCTTCTTGATACGAATGCCATCATCGACCTCTTCGCTCGTCGGGCGCCGCAAGGCGAAGTGGCGCAAAAGCTCCTCATCATGGAGCAGTTCGGCGATGTGGAGCTGTGGGCTTCAGCGAAATCGTTCACGGATATCTTCTATGTTCTGTCTCGCGAGTTCGATGCAGAACACATCTACGCGGCGTTCGACGAGAGCTTCAAGTACCTCAATCTCTGCAGCGTGGATGGCTCAGACGTGAAGCGCGCATCAGATCAGCGTTGGGGTGGTTTCGAGGATTGCCTTGTCGAGCAATGTGCTCAAAAGGTCAAGGCCGATTACATCTTGACGCGCGACAAGACCGGCTTCGTCAATAGCACCATTACGGCAATCGACCCTGCCGAGTTCTTCGCGCAAGTGGAGCGAGAACTCGGCTTGTCTTATGCAGAAATCGGTCTCTGCTAGGCGCATCCGCTTTTCTGCATGATTGGACCTCCTGGCAAAGCAGTCTAAACGTGGATACTATGTCCAGGTCAAGGGATTTCGAGAAAACGAGCGAGAGTTGGAAGCGAAAAGGGTTATAGGTTCGCGCGAATCCAGGCGATGTCGCTTTTCACCTGCGCGATGAGGGCGTCGGTTGAGTCGAACTTGATCATCGGTCGCAAGCGCTCGACGAACTCCAAGCGCAACTCGCGTGCTGTGAGGTCGCCAGTGAAATCCAGCAGATGCGCTTCTACGTTGGCTGTAGCCTCGTCGGCGAAGGTAGGGGAGATTCCAACCGAGATAGCAGCCTTGTAACGCTTGCCATCAACATAGGCATAGCCGCCGTACACGCCATCGCCGAGCACCATGCGCTCAGGCGATATGTGCAAGTTCGCCGTCGCGAAACCGAAATCGGCGCCGTCGCCGCGGCCGCGCACCACGTCTTCGCAGAGCCCGTAAGGATGACCTAGCAAGTCGGCCGCCTCGCGCACGTTGCCCTGAGCGAGAGTCGCACGGATGCGCGTGGCCGTGATGGGTTGCTGCAGCTCCTCGACCAGGCGATGCTCGTGAACCTGCATGCCACGCGGCGCGCCCCATCGCCTCAAGGTTTCGCCACTGCCAGCAGCGTGTGCGCCGAAGCGGAAATCGTCGCCCACATGCAGGTGGCGTGGCGTGCTGTGGCCGAATATGCGATCGAGGAACTCGCACGGCTCCAAGTTCGCGAACTCGCGCGTGAAGGGGAGCACCACCACATCATCCACGCCGCAATCGGCAAGGGCGGCAATGCGCTCGTCGTTGCTCATCAGCTTGCAGGTGCGGTGAGGTTGCAGCACTTCGTCGGGATCAACGCTGAACGTGAGCGCTAACGCACGCGGCAACATGCCTTCGTAGCCCGCTTCGCCCTGCGCCGTTGCGAGTGCCTGGTCCAGCAAGTAGCGATGCCCTCGGTGAAGCCCATCGAACACGCCGAACGCCACCGACGCGCCTTCGAACAGGCGCGCGTCGAAATCATGATCTGCATGCACGATGCCCATGGGCTCATTATAGGGCCCCCGTGAAACAGGTCCCTGGCAAACCTGCAAGTAGATGGCTCGTCATCGGAACGATATATAGGCTGTTCGCCTAAAAGCCGATAGGCCGAACGAGCCGGTATGATAAAACGTAATCCTCGCAATGTCGCGACAGCACATCGCTTTGCGCGGCATTCATGAGAGTCGAAAGGAAGGCTATGGCACGCGTACAGATAGACGAGTTCTTCTGCAAGGGCTGCGGGCTGTGCACCGAGGTGTGCCCGTGCGACATCCTTGCGCTGAACGTAGAGGTCATCACCGACAAGGGCTATCATCCGGCCTATTGCACCGACGAAAGCCAGTGCATCGGATGCGCTAACTGCGCAACCATGTGCCCTGACGTGGCGATAACGGTGTGGAGGTGAGCATCATGGCAGAGAAGGTATTGATGAAGGGGAACGAGGCTCTTGCGGAAAGCGCCCTGCGCGCCGGTTGCAAGTTCTTCTTCGGCTATCCCATTACCCCGCAAACGGAGCTCGCTGCTTACATGGCCAAGCGCATGCCCAAGGAAGGTGGCACCTACCTGCAGGCCGAAAGCGAAGTGGCGGCCATCAACATGGTGTACGGCGCTGCCGGGGCGGGCGCGCGCGTGATGACCAGCTCGTCTTCGCCGGGAATCTCGCTGAAGAGCGAAGGCGTGTCCTACATTGCCGGCGCCGACTTGCCCTGCCTCATCATCAACATCGAGCGCGGCGGCCCCGGCTTGGGATCAATTCAGCCGTCGCAGTCCGACTATTGGCAGGCCACGCGCGCATTGGGTCATGGCGACTTCCAGATGATCGTTTATGCGCCGGCCACCGTGCAGGAGATGGCCGACCTCGCCTACAAGGCCTTCGACGTGGCCGACGAGTACCGCATGCCCGTGATGATCTTGGGCGATGGCATGCTGGGCCAGATGATGGAGCCAGTGGAGCTGCCCGAGCCGCGCACCGAGCTCCCCGCGAAGCCGTGGGCCGCAACGGGCCATGGCAACAGCCGCGACAAGAACGTCATCAACTCGCTCTACCTGGTGGCCGAAGAATGCGAGCGCATGAACATCGAGCGTTTCGAGCGCTACGAGGTGGTGAAAGCCAACGAGTCCATGTGCGAAGAGGTCGATTGCGACGATGCCGACATCGTGGTGGTGGCTTTCGGCGCTTGCGCACGCATCGCGCGCACAGCTGTGAAAGAAGCGCGTGCTGAGGGCATCAAGGCCGGACTATTTCGGCCCATCACTCTGTGGCCGTTCCCGAAGGACCAGCTGGCAGCTACCAAGCAGCATGCGAAGGCGTATCTCTCGGTGGAGATGAACATGGGCCAGATGATCGAGGACGTGCAGCTCGTGGTTCAGGGCAGCGCTCCCGTGGAGTTCTTCGGGCGCACGGGTGGCGTCATTCCCACGCCAGGTGAGGTTCTTGACCGCATTCGCCAGATCAACCAGCACGTCAACGGCTAGAAAGGGGAGTGTGAAATGGCTGAGACCCAAACCCAGGACCAAGCTCAAAGCGCGCTCCAAGGCGAAGAGAAACTGGTGTACACGCGGCCGCACTCGCTGCAGCCCGTTGTGACGAACTACTGCCCGGGGTGCTCGCATGGCATCGTGAACCGCATTATCGCCGAGGTCATCGACGAACTTGGCATCGAGGGTCGCACGGTGGGCGTGTGCCCGGTTGGCTGCTCGGTGATGATGTACCAGTTCTTCGGCTGCGACTTCGTGGAAGCAGCGCATGGCCGCGCGCCCGCGGTGGCAACCGGCATCAAGCGCGTGCATCCAGATGACATCGTGTTCGCCTACCAAGGCGACGGCGACCTGGCTTCCATCGGCATGGCCGAGACGATCCATGCGGCAACGCGTGGCGAGCATCTCACCATGATCTTCATCAATAATGCCATCTATGGCATGACCGGCGGCCAAATGGCACCCACGTCGCTGCCGAACCAGGTGACGCAAACGTCGCCCTATGGCCGCGATGTGGCTACGGCTGGCTATCCGGTGCGTGTGAGCGAGCTTCTGAGCACGCTCGATGGCCCCGCGTACATCGAGCGCGTCACCGTGGACACGCCCGCGAACATCCGCAAGGCGAAGAAGGCCATCAAGAAGGCCTTCCAGAACCAAGTGGATGGTGTGGGCTACTCGTTCGTAGAGGTTGTGGCAACATGCCCCACCAACTGGGGATTGTCGCCGCAGGAGGCCTTCGCGTGGATGCGCGAGAACATGCTGCCGTACTATCCGCTGGGCGTGTACAAGGATGTGACGGCCGAAGGCTTCGAGAACGCCGCGGCTGCTGCTGCAGCTCGCGCGGCCGATTGCCCGATTGCTGCTGGCAGCAACGGAGCCGACGCCAGCAATGCCAGCGCCAAGGGAGGTGCGAAGTAGATGCCTCAGCAGGATTTCAAGAACGATCTTCGCGTGATATTCGCCGGTTTCGGCGGTCAGGGTTTGCTGTTCGCAGGCAAGGTGGTGGCCTATACGGGGCTGATTGACGACCGCGAGGTGTCGTGGCTTCCCTCGTATGGCCCCGAGATGCGCGGTGGCACGGCGAACTGCTCGGTCACCATTGCCAGCGAGCCCATTGGAAGCCCGCTCATTTCCACGCCGAATGTGTTGGTGGCCATGAACCAACCTTCGCTGCTGAAGTTCCAAGAGGATGTGCAGCCGGGTGGCTTGGTGCTTGTGGATACCTCGCTGGTCACGCGCGTGCCCGAGCGCGACGACATCGCAGTAATCGGCCTGTCTGCTACCGAGCTCGCCGAGGAAAATGGTTTGAAGGGGCTCGCGAACATAGTGCTGGTGGGCAAGATGCTCAAAGAAACCGATTTCTGCACCTTGGATACCATGGAGGCTGCCATTCGCAAGGCGGTGCCCGCTTCCAAGGCGAAGATGGTAGAGAACAACCTCAAGGCGCTCCAGCTGGGCATGAGCTTGTAGCGTTCGCTTGGCAAGCTTCTGAAAAGCGGCGCTCTCTTGGTGTGGGCGCCGCTTTTGTTTGCGATCGAACGGTCTAGAGCCGGTTCAGGATCTCGTTGGCCAAGTCGACCTTGGACATGAGCGGCAGCTTCTCGGTTTCGCTGGCGCTTACGATGATTGCTTGATTGTCGTCGGTGCCGAACCCGCGCCCTTCGCCAACCAGATTGCCCACGATGAAGTTCGCATGCTTGCTCTCGAGCTTGGTGCGCGCATGTTCCTCGAGGCTATCGGTTTCGGCAGCAAACCCCACCACTACTTGGCCAGTGCGCTTGCGCGCGCCCATCGTTGCCAGGATGTCGGGGTTTGGCTCCAGTGCAAGGTGCGAAAGCTGCTCGTCATCCACGCCCTTCTTCAGCTTTTGCGTGCTTGGGGCAGCTGGCCGCATGTCGCTTACGGCGGCGCTGAAGATTGCTGCATCCACTGCATCGAAGCGCACATCTACTGCTTCGAGCATCTCTGTTGCGGTTTGCACGTGGATGGTCTCGATATTGGGCGCATCGAGGTCGGGCAGCGCCACTGGCCCCGCGACAAGCGTCACTTGCGCACCGCGCTCGGCTGCTGCCTGCGCCAGAGCGAAGCCCATCTTGCCCGACGAGCGATTGGAGATGAAGCGCGCAGGGTCTATCGGTTCAACGGTGGGGCCTGCGGTTATCAGGATGCGCTTGCCCTCCAGATCTCGCTGCTCATCCAGTGCATCGAGCACTGCGCGCACGATGACCTCGGGGTCGGCCAGGCGCCCTCTTCCCACGTCGCCGCAAGCAAGGTAGCCCTCATCGGCGTCGATGAAGCTCACGTCTCGATTCGCGAGCGCTTGCATGTTCTGCTGCGTAGCTGGATGCTCGTACATGTTCACGTTCATGGCTGGCGCTATCACGAGCGGCGCAGTGGTGGCAAGCGCGGTGGTGGTCAGTAGGTCGTCGGCTATGCCATGGGCAATCTTCGCGATCACGTTGGCCGTGCAAGGCGCAATGAGGAACAAGTCCGCTTCCTTGGCGAGCGATATGTGATGGATGGGGTCGCCCGGCGCATCGTCGAACAGGCCCACGGCTACCGGTTCGTGCGTGAGTGCGCGGAACTGAAGCGGCGTAACGAACTCGGTGGCATGCTCGGTCATGACCACCTTCACGCGCACGCCAGCCTTTTGCAGGCCGCGTACGACCTCGCACGCCTTGTATGCCGCCACGCATCCGGTAACGCCTACGAGCACTGTCTTGGCCATCAGCCACCCCTTCGCTGCCTATTTCGTGAGCCTAGTTTAGCGCAATCATCACTTGACCTGCGGGTGCCGCGAAGCGATTGCACTGCATTCTCGCCAGACGAGCGATGGCGTTCCTCTCGGAGATTCATATGGAATCGGCATGTAGTGGAAATGCTATCCTGTGAGCAATGAAGAATCGCATGCGCAATCCATGCATATAACGGATGCATTGCGTAAGCTGCGCCCACCGCGCATAGGAGGAGGAAGCATGGCAGAGACAACGCCGCTGGTTGGAATTATCATGGGGTCGGAATCTGATATGCCCACGATGGAGCCTTGCATGGCCCAACTCGATGAGTTCGGCATTCCCTACGAGGTGAAGGTTGCAAGCGCCCATCGCAAGCCCGCAGTTGTGCACGAGTGGGCGGCAACAGCTCGCGAGCGTGGCATGAAGGTAATCATTGCTGCGGCAGGAAAAGCCGCGCATCTCGGTGGCGTCGTGGCCGCCTACACTGCGCTTCCTGTGATATGCGTTCCCATGAAGACGAGCGATTTGGGCGGCCTGGACTCACTGCTCTCCATGGTGCAAATGCCCAGTGGCGTGCCCGTGGCATGCGTGGCTATTAATGGCGCCAAGAACGCCGCCATCCTGGCTGTGCAGATGATGGGCACAGGCGATGACGCGTGCTATCAGGCAATCGTCGACTTCAAGGAGTCCATGGCTCGCTCGTAGGTTAGCAATGCGCTGTCGCCGTGGTCGCAGCACGGCCGGACTCGCAGCTAGTGCAGCCGACAGTGCCATTGGCAGCACGGCCGACAACTCGGAATAGGGCGCGCCCAACCGCTGAGCTAGTAGCGTGAATCGAAGATGCGCTTCGTCTTCTTCTCGGAGCGTGGCAACTCGCCCATGGGAACGCCCTTGGCATCGGGCGTGCAGCCGAGCTTCGCCTTGAAGATGGTGGCCAGCTCCAGCTCGCAGCGTGCTTTCTCCTCGCCTTCGAGCGGCGTTTCGAACAGCACCGTGAGCACATCCTTGCCCGAGATGTTCTCGATCATCACTTGGTACTCGCTGCTGGCTCCGTCGGTGATCTTGATGACCTCTTCCACCTGAGCAGGGAACATATTGCAGCCCTTCACCTTGAACATGTCGTCGGTGCGGCCTACCAGCGTGTCGATGCGCGGGTGCGGGCAGCCGCAAGCGCATTGCCCCGGGATGATGCGCGTGAGGTCGTGCGTGCGATAGCGAATGAGCGGTGCGCCCTGCTTCTGCAGCGTGGTGAGCACCAGCTCGCCCTGCTCGCCATCGGGAAGCACCTCGCCAGTTTCGGGATCGATGATCTCCATGTACACGTAATCGCTCCAGACATGCATGCCCGCATGCTCGTCGCACGAGATGCCGATGCCAGGCCCGTACACCTCGGTTAGGCCATAGATGTCGTAGATCTGAATGCCCAGTTCGCTTTGGATGCGCAGGCGCATCTTCTCGCCCCAGCGCTCGCTGCCGATCACGCCCTTGCGCAGCTTCAGGCGATCGCGGATGCCGCGCTGCTGGATCTCCTCGGCGAGCAACAGCGCATAGGAGGACGTAGCGCCTAGCACGGTGGACCCAAGATCTTCCATCATCTTCAGTTGCTTGTCGGTATTGCCCGGGCCCATCGGTATGGCCATGGCGCCCAAGCGCTCGGCGCCCAGCTGGAAGCCGATGCCCGCTGTCCAAAGCCCATACCCTGGCGTGATCTGAATGCGATCGAGCCGCGTGATGCCCGCCATCTCATAGCACCGCGCGAACTGAATGGCCCAGTCGTCCACATCCTTTTGGGTGTAGGGGATGATCACCGGCGTGCCCGTGGTGCCCGACGAGCTGTGAATGCGCACTACCTCGTCATCTGGCACCGCCTGCAATCCCAGAGGATAAGCGGCGCGCAGGTCGTCCTTCTCGCTAAACGGCAGCTTCTCGAAATCGGCTTGGCTGGCCACGTCGGCCACATCGATGCCCTCGAACTTCTTGGCGTAGAAGGCCGAGCGGTCCTTCAGCCCGCGCAGTTCACCTTGCAGCATCTCTAGTTGTTGTGGTGTCATCTCCATGACATGCTCCTCGTTCTTCCCTGCACGCGAACCGGCGTGCGCTTGAGCGTTCCAGCCCAACGCGCCGCCTTGCCTTTCCCAACCTTATTCCAACGTGAGCTCGATGGCTCGTAGGTTCATGTCGATCAACTCTGGCTTCACGCACCCTTCGATCGCACCCACCAGGTCGTCTATCGTAAGTGGCAGGTATCCGATCGATATGGCGCTCGCCAACAGCACGGTGTTCAATGCGCGACGGTTGCCCATGCGCTTCAAGATGGCGGCATCGGGCACAATGACCAGCCTTTCGGGCATCTCTGCGAAAACGTCCACCAGCTGGGCGATTATCTGAGCACCACGGTAGGGCGTCTTGCCCAATACCGAGGCCACGGCTGGAATGCCCGTGGTGGCTGTGACCAGGAGCCCATGCGGTGCCAAATAAGGCAGCACGCGCGCGCCCTCGGCTGGCTCGAAGGCCATTATCATATCGGCGCCGCCCTCGCTGATGAGCGGTGAGCACACCTCTTCGCCCGCATTGCCCATGCGAACATGCGACACCACCGAGCCACCGCGTTGCGCCATGCCGATGGTCTCGGCCGTGCGCACATGCCAGCCTTTGTCTTGCGCGGCCTGCGCGAGCACCTTCGACGCCAGGACGGTTCCCTGGCCACCGACGCCTGTCAGCAACACGTTAAGCACGGTAACCATCCTCCTCGTCGTTGGCAGGATAATCGGCATCGGCTGGGTCGAAGCCGTCGTCAGCAGGAGCACCGTAAGCGCCCCATGCATCATAGGCGCCGTTATAGCCCCAAGGCGATTGGTTCTCGTCGCTTTGGTAATCGGCGTTGCTCACAGCATTTTGGCCATTGCCGGGGTAGCTCTCGTACGCTTCGTATTCCCCATAGGTCGCTTCATCGAAGCGGTCGTCTTGCGCGAAACCGTCGTCTGACGCAGGAATCTCATCCTCGTCGTCGTAAACCACTTCGAAGTTGTCGGCATAGTAGTCGGCAGCGTCTTCGCCTGAGTAGTTGCCAGGGTAAGATTCATCCAGCAGCACGCCATCGTTCACTGCGCCCAAGCCACCTTGCGAGCCATCCTGCATTGCAGTGAGGTCTTCTTCGTCTTCCTCATCGTCGAAGCCGAAATCGATCATGAGGGTTTCGGGCGCAGCGTGCTTGCCGTGCGAAGGCCTTTGCGTTGGCGCCTTCTTGCGCGGTGCAGCGGCCTTGTAGTCGAACAGCCCTTCGCCATTGGAGGACGGTTCCTCATCGGCCGCATTGCCTGCAGAAGCATTTGAGGCGCTTTCGGCATCTTCAGCGGAACGCGCGCTTCCCTCGGTAGCCTTCGCATGAGATGGCTTGCGTGCAGGCTGCGAAGCGGCGGTTTCTGCCGTTGTGGAAATTGCCTCAGCCATGAGGTCTTCCACTGGCACGATGACCGGATCGGCCGGAACGCTCGCAACGGGCTCGATGACGGGCTCGGGCATGGGAACTGGCTTCGAATGCATGGGGCGGATTGGCTCTGGCGCGGGAATGTATTCCAGGTCAGGCACGACTTCGGCTTCCTCGACCGCATCCACGTCATTGGCCTCAGTCGCATCATCGCCGTCAGCTTCGCCCGCATCCTCGTCCACAATGGCAACCTCGGCGTAGCTCTCGATGGGAATCTTCAGGCCGTCTTCGACGATGACCTCCGCATCTGCATCCTCGTCAGCAATCACGTCCGCGTCGCCATTTGCGCCTTCAACCTCACTCGCATCGGCGCCCCCAACCACGTCAGCAACCTCGCTGGCAGCATCAATCGGGACATCTTCGTCCTCGAAGTCATCTTCGGGCTGCAGCTCCTCAACTGCCATATCCTGTGTCTGGGCATCCCGGGCTGCCTTAGAGGGAAACAGAATCTCCGCCTCCAGCTGGGCTTCCATGTTATCGACAGCTTCCACGACCGCAGATGGCCGGACGTCATCTTGGCTTTGTGCGGCAGCCACGGCCTCCTGGGTTATCGCCGCGGCGTCTTCGGCGTCTACGATGTCGCTCAACTCTTCAGCTGCAGCTTGATTCGCCTGCTCCGCCTCGATTTGCGCGACCTCTTCCTCAACGGGCTCCAGCGCTCCCATGCGCTCGTCTTCGCCCTCGAGTGCTGGCACGTCCTGTGCGCTCAACTCGGCTTCGGGTTCAGCCAGGGTCTCGTCGCCATCGACTGCCTGCCCTGACACCTGCTCGGCTCCCACGGCCACCTGCGCCACCTGAGCTGCCTCTTCCGCAGCTGCGGCTTCTGCAGCCTCTGCCGCTTCTGCCGCAAGCTCGGCAGCTGCCGCCACAGCCTCCTCCACCGACATGCTTTGCTCGGCACGCCGCTGCTTCAGCTGGTTGATCTTCTCTTGCTGGAACGGGTCAACCTCGGGCCAACCGCCCGCAGCCGACGCCAGATGCGCTGCCGACGCGCGATAGACCGCAGAATCGATGTGGATGGCATGGAAGGGACACACCTGCGTGCACAATCCGCAGCCATTGCACAGCTCTGCGTCTATCGTAGCCTGCCCGCGGTCGCGGCTGCGCGGCCCCACGATGGCTTGGTTGAACCCGATGGCCGGGCAACCTATGGACGTGATGCACCGCTTGCAGCCCGTGCAGAGCTCTTGGTTTATGACCACGGCCTTCTTCGGCTTGGTGAGCTGAGCACATGCCCCTTCGAAGATCACAGCCGAGGGGCCCTTGTAGCCGATGGCGCGCCGCGCCGCGGCAACCGAGGCGTCGCGGTCGAACGGGTTGGCGTGCTCCACATGATTGAAGCCATTGGCCTTGAGCACTGCCTCGATGGATAGCGCCGGATTCTTCTCGCCCATCAGCGTGATGCCGTTGCCGGGATGAGGCTGGAATCCCGTCATAGCCGTCGTGGAGTTGTCGAGCACCATAACAGTGATGTCGTGGCCGTTGTAGGCGGCGTTCGAGAGCCCAGGTGCGCCGCTTGCGAAGAAGGTGGAATCGCCGATATAGGCGATGGCCTTCTTCGTGGGGTCGGCCACAGCGAAGCCCTGAGCCATGGTGACGCCCGCGCCCATGCACAGGCACGTATCCAACGCGTCGAGCGGCTTGGCATTGCCCAGCGTATAGCACCCGATGTCGCCGCAGAACACAGCTTGCTCGCCTTCGACCTCGAGCGCCTGCTTCGTGGCGTAGAACGAGCCGCGATGCGGGCACCCTGCGCAGAGCACCGGCGGGCGGGCGGGCAACTCAGCTTTGCCGCGAGCACTCAAGCGCGCCACGCCCTCTTCGGGTCCAAGCGCACCCTTGAAGCGATAAAGCGACATGCGGCCAGTTAGCCCCAGGAAGCGCTCTATGCGCGCGATGATGTCGTCCACCGTGTTCTCGCCATGGTCGCTCACATCGCGCGTTGCGCGGCCCACGATGTCGAAGCTGGTGTGATGGAGCCCTGCGAAGCGCGCGAGCTGGTCTTCCAGCACGCCATCGAGCTCCTCGAGCACCAGCACGGTAGACAGCCCTGAAATGAATGCGCCGATCGCTTTATCGGGGAAGGGGTAGGGCGTGCCCACCTGCATCAGCCGGTAGGATGGAATGGCAATGCCTGCTTTATGCGCCCGGTCGGTGATCATGCGCAGCGCCTCGCGTGCATACGAAGCCGAGATGCCGCCGGTCAGGATGCCGAACGTGGGTTGCGCCGCCACGCTGCTTCCCGTCTGCGCGATGGCGTTGAAGGCCGTATAGGGTTGCTCGGTCGAGAATACCTCGCTCATCTCGTTCAAGCGCTCGATAATCTCAGCATGTGCTTGGTTGGCGCGAGCTGGGAAGATGACGTATTTCGAATGATCGCGCACGAACCCTTCGTCGAGCGCAGGGAGCGCTTCGGTTTCCTCCTGCACTTCAAAGAACGCCGATGCATGGTCCACGCGCGTGGTTGGGCGCACGATGACAGGCGTATGGAAGCGCTCGGAAAGGTCGAATGCCGCCTTCACCATATCGTAAGCCTGTTCGGGAGTTGCGGGGTCCAGCACGGGCACCTTCGCGAACATGGCAAAGCGTCGCGTGTCCTGCTCGGTTTGCGAGCTAATGGGCCCTGGGTCGTCGGCCACGATGAGCACGAGGCCCCCGCGCACGCTGACGTAGTTGAGCGACATCAGCGCATCGCTTGCCACGTTCAGGCCCATTTGCTTGCAGGTGAACAGGCAGCGCAAGCCCGAAAGCGATGCACCGAAGAGCATCTCGAGCGCCGCCTTCTCGTTGGTCGACCACTCAACATGCACGCCATGCGCCGCGCCACGCGCATGCTGGTGCGCGATAGTGGCGATGATCTCGGACGAGGGCGTGCCGGGGTAACCAGCCGCCACGCCGACGCCCGCTTCGAGCGCTGCATGGGCCATGGCCTCGTTCCCCATCAGCAGTTTCTTAGTCATTAATGCCTCGCATCATCGAGGGTTGCTTCGCTGCGTACCATGCCCTCGCCACGCCGCAAAGTCGTTCGCGATACCGCCGCGAACGCCAAAGCGCAACCGCTTGCAATCCCTACAGCGAAAGCCGCATGGAATCGCTTGCCAATCGACGCTTCTGAACGCACTGATACAGCGTTTCATTGTAGCTTATTCGCATACCGGGCATGGCTTCAACGGGGGAACGTTCACGTCCGCTGGTTAGCCAATGGCGTGCTGCTTCGAGAGCCTACAGCCAAGATGCCCGATATCGGTTGCGAACAACTCGATTGTGTGACCACGCATCCCGAAATTTCACGACCATGGGCGTGGGAAACATGTAAAGACGGCAGAGCCTACGGAGGGCTCTGCCGCATCAGAAGACTTAAACGAGCTGGGGAAGTAGCTTATCGTCCCTATTCCGGATTGTCGTCGAAGCCCTTGCGTCCTACAGGCGGAATGGCGATATCGTCAGCCGCAAGCCCTTCGATTCCCTTGCCATCGGTCATTGCCGACACCGGCTGCCCCTCGACGGACTTCTCGAAGTCGCGGTCGCCCGCGCTCAAGCGCGAAGGAGGCTTCACGTCGAAGGGTACCGATGGCGTGAACAGGCTCACCACCGGCACGATGATCAGCGACAGTATCATGGCCAAGGCACCTGCATTGATCGGCGAGGCGATCCAGGGCGTTCCCACGAAGCCCGAGATCATATTGCCCGTGGTGAGGCCAACGCCCACGATGAAGCTGCACCATACCGCTGCCTTCGATACCTTTCCCGAGTAGAGACCCCACAGAAACGGCCCCAAGAACGCACCGGCCAGCGCGCCCCACGAGATGCCCATGAGCTGCGCGATGAAAGGCAGCGCACCCTGCACCTGAATGATGCCGATGGCGGCCGAGATGACGATGAACACCACCAGCATGGCGCGCATCCACGCAACCTGCTTCTTCTCGTTCATGTTCTTCACTAGGTTGTCCTTGATGAGGTCGAGCGTGAGCGTGGATGACGAGGTCAGCACGAGCGACGACAGGGTAGACATCGACGCCGAGAGCACCATCACCACCAAGATGCCCAGCAAGATGTCGGGAATGTTGGATACGAGCGCCGGCATGATGGAGTCGTACACGATGGCGCCCGTTACCGGGTTGTACTCGATGAACGTGCGCGCGACCTCGCTCGTTTCGGCCAAGCGCCCGAAGCCTCCCAGGAAGTAACTGCCACCGGCAATCACGAAGGCGAACAGCGTGGAGATGATGGCGCCTTGCTTGATGGCCGGGCCGCTCTTGATGGCATAGAACTTCTGCACCATCTGCGGCAGGCCCCAGGTGCCAAGCGATGTGAGGATGACCACGCCCATCAGGTTGAAGAAATCGGGGCCAAGGAACGACACGTAGGCGCCTTGCAGCTGCGAGCTTGTGTCCTGCACCTGCGAGAGCGAGATGATAGCCTCGGAAATCCCGCCATAGCCGTTGAGCACCGCAACGATGACCGCCACGATGCCCACGAGCATCACTACGCCCTGGATGAAGTCGTTCATCACTGTGGCCATGTAACCGCCGAGTACCACGTAGATGCAGGTGATGAGCGCCATGAACACGATCACGTACTCGTAGGGCACATCGATGCCGAATGCAATCACCAGCAATCGCGACAGACCGTTGTACACCGAAGCCGTGTAGGGGATGAGGAACACGAAGATGATGAGCGCCGCCGCGATGCGCAGCGCTTTGGAGCGATAGCGCTTGCCGAAGAACTCGGGCATGGTGGTGGCTTGCAGGCGCTGGGTCATCTCGCGTGCGCGTGGCCCGAGCACCCACCAGGCCAAAAGCGAGCCGATGATGGCGTTGCCGATGCCGGCCCAGGAGGCGGCAAGACCATAGCGCCAACCGAACTGGCCCGCATAGCCCACGAAGATCACCGCCGAGAAGTAGCTCGTGCCATAGGCGAATGCCGAGAGCCACGGCCCCACGTTGCGGCCACCCAGCACGAAGCCGTCAACACTGCCCGTGGAGCGCCGCGCATAGATGCCCACGCCCACGGCGATAGCTACGAAGACGCAGAGTATCGCGATTTTCCAAACCATTTGAACCTCTTTCGAATTGAAGGCAGAATACGACGAAGCTGCCAACCGGCAGCGAAAGAAAACGCACACGACCCGTCTTCCAGGCACTAAAAAAGCACCCGGCAGAAGAACCGTGTGCTAGAGGTATCGATAAAAGTAGATTGCCGTGTATGCGTCGTTGCGGCGTGACATAGGGCACGTGGCCAGGCAGCCTGCAGACGCGTTCATACACTGCATGGCGAATACCTCGCTCATGACAGCGTTCGCATGCGTCTCGGTGACCTGTATATGTCCCTGCTCGAAATTCACAGACGCTACTTTAGCACAATGGAGCGCTCGTGCAAGGAGAAGTTGGCCCCATGATGCTCGTGCCGTTCTTCCCTCGTCATGCTCGCCCATGCGGATCTTCGGGGAGGCTGGTGACGGGCAGCGCGAGCGAGCAGTTGTGCGGGCGGTGGCGCGGGTGGCGGCGAGGACGGGTAGATTTGCGAGCGGCGGTGGCGCGGGCGGCGGCAGCGAGAGCGGGTAGCCGCTATAGGCCAGTGCGCTCGTGGGAAGCTGGCTCCTCAGCGCCGCGTGAGCGGGCATCGGCTTCTTGCTCGTGCTAATCCATCTTCCCGTTGTTCATCACCAAAGTGCTGATCATGCTGATGCATTGCTCGTCGCCGATGGCATACTTCCCATTGAAGTAGAACACGGGCACGCCGTCTTGCCCCGATACGTCTACGAGTTCCTGGGCGTTCTTCGGATCCTCGACGTTCGCCATCTCGATGCCTTGGATGCCATGGCGCTCTATGAAGTCGATAACCTTGTGGCAATGCGGGCAGGTGGAAAGGTAGTACAGGATTGGGGAGGAGTAGCTTTGATTTTCTGCGGTCATAAGATCACATCCTTTGCATCGTGCTGTCCTTTGCGTGGTGCATTCGTGCTTTTGTGCTAACACTGGCTTGGCCGTGCGCCTGTATCAGTGCGCTAGGGTTGCGCTTGACTGGGCACGTGCTGTAGCCGAGTTGGTGTTACGGCTGAGTGCGCGCTGCTGTTGTCATGCTTAGCCCGCCTGCGCTGTGCTAGTTCTCCTCTGATTCAAGCAGGTTCAAGAGCTCCTGTTGCGAATGGACGCCAAATTTAATGTAGATGTTGTATATATGCGACTTAGACGTTGCCAAGGTTATGGTGAGCTTATCGGCGATGAATTGCGCAGTGCGCCCCTTGGCAAGCAGGAACAGCACTTCCTCTTGGCGAGCTGACAGCCCGTATAGTTCGGCCATCATGCGTATGTGATTCGACCACCTTGAAACCGTATCGCTAGCGCTTGCCTCGTCAATCATCGTTCCATCGGCAAGCATGATGGTGTGATGAGCAGTTCCATTAACCATTGGATTTGTCTTGCCGTCATTGGCGTGCATTTGACACGAGCGCGCCGAGAATGCGCTCGCTCGAGAAGCCGCATCAGTTGCGTCGCCTCCGGCTTCCTGGTCGCTTGATTCAGCTTGCGTCATCTTTTCGCGCGTGCTCAGGCGATTGCTCTCGGGGTCGATGTATGATTTGCGGCCAATCGTGCCCACGAGCAGCCATTCCATTGCAACGAGCACCACTAGAAAGGCCAGAGTGCTCCATAAGGGCGCATCGATATGGATGAGGTAGAAAGCTGGCATGAAGGCGATTCCCGCAATCATACAGATGAAGAAGACTGCTCCATGGGTTCCGTAAGTGTAGAAGGGTGAAAGTTCGAGGATCAATATACGGTCGTTGAGCGATGTCATGAGGAAAATCGTATATGTCATCGTGATGAAGAGCGAGATAGCGCCGGTAATAAGAAGATATTCGGATCCGAAGAGCACGGGAAGCAGCAATGGAATGATCTTGAACGAGCCTGCATGATTACGTGCGAATTTCTCGTAGTTGCTGCGAGGAACCCATGGAGCAGTCTTCTTCATCTGTATGATTGCG
>CANOHY010000024.1 GCA_947565915.1 uncultured Eggerthellaceae bacterium
GACTTGGGATTCATCATGCGCGAAGGGGTGTTCCAGAGCGGTTCGTTCGACGAGATGGCCTTTTGTTGCTTTGGCGAGAGGCAGAACTGCGAAACGATACCTCGACCTGAGGGCATATATCTGTCCATGATGTTCGTGGGCGACTTCACGCAGATCCCAAGTGCATTCGAGAAGCTGCACGACTACGTCGATTCCATGGGGTTCCTCGTGCAGAGCGCTCTATTCGGCGAAATGCAGTTCGTGCATCGCAACAAGGCTGAGCGCATGGCCATTCCTCTCGATGCGTCGAAAGTGGAAGGCGTGAGCTCCGAGGAGCGAAGCGCGCTTGAGCAGGACGAGCGTTTCGAGAAGACGCTCATCGTGATATTGAAGCTGTCGGTTTGCGTCACGCTGGGCAAGCAGCTGGACTAGTGGCGTGGATGCTCGATTTGCTTGAAGCTCAGGTTGCGCTCTTCCCGATGCGAATCTAATGCACTGCGATTGAATGCGCGATCAGATGATCAACATGGCATCGCCGAACGAGAAGAAGCGATAGCGCTCGTCCACAGCATGCCGATATGCCGCCATCACGCTGTCGTATGAGCTGAAGGCGCTCACTAGCATCAGCAGCGTCGAGCGAGGCACATGGAAGTTCGTGATGAGCCCATCAACCACATGGAAGGTGCTTCCAGGCAGCAGGTAGAGCGATGTGGCTGCACGCTCGCACGGCTCCACGCGCCCTGTCTGCTCGCTCCAGGCGCTTTCCAGGCTGCGCACGCTGGTGGTGCCCACAGCAATCACGCGGCCTTCGTTAGCCTTCGTCTCCGCAATGGCGCTAGCGGTGCGCTCTGGCACCGTGTAGAGCTCGGTATGCATCTCATGCTGCGTTGGATCTTCCTCGTCCACGATGCGAAACGTGTCCAACCCCACCTCCAGCTCTACGGTTTCCCAACGAGCGCCGGCATCCTTCACGCGCTCGATGAGCTCGGGCGTGAAATGAAGTCCTGCCGTGGGGGCTGCAGCCGAGCCCTCACGCTTGGAATATACCGTTTGGTAAAGCTCCTCGTCGCCCGCATAGTTTTTGATATAGGGCGGAAGCGGCGTATGCCCTACGGCGTGAAGCGCTTCGTCGAGTGAGCCCAGTGGGGTGGTCAGTTGCACGATGCGTGCGCCGCGCTGCGAGCCTTCCGCCCAATCGACGACTTCGGCGCTTAAAACCACCGCACCGTTCTTGTCGCGGAAATCGACGATAGCGCCATTGCCTGGCTTCAGGCGCTTTCCCGGGCGCACGAGCGCCTCCCAGGTTGCCTGCTGGTTGGTACGTGCGCCGCTTCCCATTACTTCGCTGAGCAGCAGCACTTCGCAGGCTCCGCCTGTGCCGCGCTTGGTTCCCAAGAGACGAGCAGGTATGACGCGCGTCTCGTTTACGACGAAGAGGTCGCCTGGGTGCACGTACTCAACCAGGTCGCTGAAGATGCGGTCTTCCAGCTCGCCCGTTTCGCGGTTCATGGCCAGCATGCGACATTGGTCGCGCACGGCCGCAGGTTCTTGGGCGATGAGCTCGGGAGGCAAGTCGTATTCGAAATCGCTCGTTTTCATCAAATGCCGTCCTCGGGACTTGTTAGCTTATTCGTTCGCTGGCTTCGCATGCTTGCGCGCGCTTCGATGCGCTTTGGTGCGCTTGGTTGGAAACCCTCCGCATGCGCGCGGAACGTGCGCGCCGTCTGGCACGTCGTCGCTCGAAGCGCTAGCCATTGTAATATACTTGCAGTCACTCATTGGCAATCTCGAATGCGAAAAAGGTGCTCATGGCTTTCACGAAGAAGCCCATCAAGGGCATGACCGACTTCCTTCCTGCCGACATGGCTCTACGCAACCTGGTATTGGACGACATCAAGCGCACTTATGGCTCGTTTGGCTTCTCGCAAATCGAGACGCCCATGATGGAGCACATCGAAAACCTCACGTCCAAGCAAGGCGGCGACAACGAGAAGCTCATCTTCAAGGTGCTCAAGCGCGGTGCGGCTTTGCAGCGTGCCTGGGATGCGGGCGAGCTCGATGGGCTGGTCGATAACGGATTGCGCTACGACCTCACTGTGCCGCTGGCGCGCTTCTACGCGAACAACAAGGATGCGTTGCCCTCGCCGTTTCGGGCACTGCAAATCGGACCGGTATGGCGTGCCGACCAACCTGCCAAAGGGCGCTTTCGCCAGTTCGTGCAATGCGATATCGACGTGTTGGACGATGCCACGAACCTGGCCGAAATAGAGCTCATAACCGCTACATCGGCAGCGCTTCTGCGCGCACTGGGCCGAGCGGGCATCGAGCAGATAACCATACACGTGAACGATCGGCGCATATTGGTGGCCGCGGCGCTGCAAGCCGGGTTTGCCGAGGAAGACGTCGCCGGTGCGCTCATCACGCTGGACAAGCTCGACAAGATTGGGTTCGAAGGCGTGAGCGCCGAGTTACTGGAGAACGGAGCTAGCGAGGCGGCGGTTCAAGCGTATCTTGGCCTGTTCGGCGAAGGTGGCGACACTACGAGCGCGACTGCCTTCTGCTCGGTGTTGAACGATGCTGACCTCGCAGAGGTTGCTGCGAACCTCGACCAGATCATCGATTCGGCCACGGCGCTGACAGCCGATGGCGTGCAAGTTGCCTTCGACCCCACGCTAGTGCGCGGCATGGGCTACTACACCGGCCCCATCTTCGAGGTCACCATCGACCAGCTGGGCATATCCATTGCCGGTGGCGGGCGCTACGACAAGATGGTGGGCAAGTTCTCGGGCGAGGATGTTTGCGCCTGCGGCTTCTCCATCGGCTTCGAGCGCATCATTGCCGTGTTGCGCGATGCGGGCGTGAGCGCTGCGAGCGATGAGACCGTGCAAGGAGGCGTGGCGATTCTGGTTGACCCCAAAGCAGCTGGCGAACAGCGCATGGAAGCGCTGCAACATGCACAACAGCTGCGCAGCGAAGGCAGACAGGTGGCCGTGCTTCCCATGCGCAAGAACATGAAGCATCAGATTGCCTCGCTGGAGGCAGGTGGGTTCACCGAATTCGAGAAACTCTACTCCGACTGATCTCGCGCGACATTTGACGCTCCAAGCTCGCCTCGCGTGCGTTCAGCACGCGTCAGCTCGCTTTCGCGCCAATTGTCTGCGCGAGATCAGTCGGCCCTATTTGATGATACGGATTCAAATGTGCGTCCAAGCGATGCCCTGAAGCGCGATTCTGCAGCCCACATGCGCAGACGCTTGCGTCGTAGCGCATGGGAGCGAAGCCAAGCGCAAGGAGCATCGCTCGGGCGTGCTTGAGCGACGAATCTTCAGATTCAAGCTGTCTTGGCTTTCGCGGCAGCTTTGCGAGCCTTTCGCTGGGCCTTCACCCATGCGCGCGTGGCCTCGGCTTCCTTCACCGAGAAGCGGCAACCGCAGTAGTTTTGCCGGTACATCCCCAGCTCGCGGCTGATGCGCGTGGCATCGCCATAGTAGGGCGTGAAATCCTGCCAAAGAGGTTCCAACCCGGTGCCCTCGCAAGCGCGCGCGAGCTCCTCAGCGCAGATGTCGCCGAATTGATAGGGGCTCACAGCCAGCGTGGTGGCAAGCCCCTCGAAGCCGTTCTCGCACGCGAACGCGGCAGCTTCCTCCAAGCGCAGCCGATAGCAGAGGCGGCAGCGCTCGGCGCGGCGTTCGTCATCCAAAAGCTCGCTTACGCTCTGGGCTGCATGCGACTCGGCCTCTTGCGCTCCAAAGGCCGGAGAGTAGTCCTTCAGCGATTCGCCGATGGGCGCCACGAGGTCTTCCCAGAGCTGCGGATCGTAGTGGCCTTCGGCCAGCGGCAGGTCTTCGCGCTGGGCGTAGGTACTAAGCTCGCAAAGGCGCTTTTGGTATTCTGCTGCAGGCGCAATGTTGCTGTTCGCGTAGAACAGCGAGATATCATGGCCGGCATCGCGCAAGAGGTGCGTGGGCATGATGGCGCACGGAGCGCAGCAGGTATGTAGGAGCAGCTTCATGGGTTTATACTAGCACGATGACTCTTTTCGACTACACCATAGAAGCCACTTCGGGACATGCGCGTGCAGGTACCTATATCACCGCGCACGGTGCATTCACTACGCCGCTCTTCATGCCGGTGGGCACCCATGCCACGGTGAAGGGCATCACGGTGGATCAGCTGCGCGAGCTGGATGCCCAGGTAGTGCTTGCCAATACGTATCACTTGTACATGCGCCCCGGTGCGGATGTGGTGCAAGAGGCCGGTGGCGTGCAGCGCTTCATGGCCTACGATGGCCCCATGCTGACCGATAGCGGCGGTTTCCAGCTGTTCAGCTTGGGGCATCTGATGAAGACCGATGGCGAGGGCGTGTCGTTTCGCGCCGATGACTACGACGGCTCCAAGCACCGGTGGACGCCCGAGCAGAACATGGCTATCCAAGAAGCGCTGGGCGCAGATATCGTCATGCAGCTCGATCAGTGCATGGGCTATCCTGCCACGCGCGAGCAAGTGCAAGCGTCCACCCAGCTTTCGTGGGAATGGGCTCAACGCTGTTTGGCGGCGCATCAGCGCGCTGACCAGGCGCTTTTTGCCATCGTGCAAGGGGGCATGCACTTGGATCTGCGCCTCGAGAGCGTGCGCCAGCTGCAACAGATCGAGCAAGCAAGCCAAAGCGCGGGAGGGCGCCGCTTCGACGGGTTCGGCATCGGGGGCTATTCGGTTGGCGAGGATCACGAGGTGATGTTCGAAACGCTCGGCCAGGTTGCGCGAGCGCTGCCCGATGATCGGCCGCGCTACTTGATGGGCGTCGGCAATCCCACCACGCTGGTGCGCGCGGTGCGCGAAGGCGTGGACATGTTCGATTGCGTGCTGCCCACGCGCACAGGCCGCATGGGCACCGCATTCAGCAGCCAGGGCCGCATGAACATGCGCAATGCGAAGTACGCCCGCGATTTCGGGCCGCTCGACTCGGCATGCGACTGCAAGGTGTGCCGCAACTACACGCGCGCATACCTGCGGCATTTGGTGAAGCAGAACGAGATGCTCGGCGGCATACTGCTCTCTTACCATAACCTGCATTTCCTCATAGACCTCATGAAGCGCGCACGTCAAGCCATCTTGCAAGGAGCCTACGAGGAGTTCTACGCCGAGTGGATGGCAAGCCCCGCTGCGCAGGATTATTAGTCGTTCGACTAAGCGCGCGATTGCCGGCCGACCATGTCCAAGCGCGCCTCTCGGGTTCTCGAACGCAGGCAAGCGCAAACTAGGAGTTTTCACCGGGAATGCCCATCCTGCATTGCGGGATGAAAACGCGTGATTCACAGGCAAGCCGACTTTTCAATGAAAATGGCAAATTCGGCCTCTGTTGTGGCAAAATAGTCTACTTGGAACAATTGGCCCTTTCGTGCATTGAAAGAAGGATTCGGCATGCCGACAGCAAGCAAGCCTGCAAGGAGCAACTCCAAGGGTGCAACCCGTCGCAATATTTGGCTGCTTATCATCACGACGATTCTCATCATCGGTTCGTTCGTGCTCTTCACGCCCCCGGACCAGAAGATCAACCAAGGCCTGGACATCCAAGGTGGCCTTTCGGTGGTCCTTACGGCAACGTCCACCGACGACAGCGCTATCACCGACGAAGACATGGAGACGAGCCGCTCCATTATCGAGAGCCGCGTGAATGCCCTTGGTGCATCCGAGGCCGTGGTGCAGGTTCAAGGCACCAACCAGATTCTGGTGCAGATCCCGGGCCTTTCCGATACGCAGGCAGCACTTGACACCATTGGCAAGACAGGCAAGCTGGAGTTCGCTCGCTTGGACTCGTTCACCGACAGCGACGTGGTGGATACGATCAACTCGGGCAATTTCGGTGACCAGTCCACCGTCACCGACGATTTCGGCAATACGTTCATCGCCACCGACGGGGATGGGCTCGAGGTAACTGAAGGTACCTACGTGCCTATCGTGACCGGCTCGAACATCGAGAACGTGAACGTTGGTCGCGCATCCGAGACATCTACGTACTATGCGGTGAACATCGACCTCGACGGCGAGGGGACCACGGCCTTTGCCGAGGCCTCGCGCGACCTCGCTCCCGACAAGGGCAAGATCGTGATCATCCTCGATGGCGAGGTGCAATCTGCCCCCGCCGTGCAATCCGAGATTCCCAACGGGCAAGTGCAGATAACGGGCAACTACACGCTCGAAGAGGCGCAAGCGCTCGAAACGGTGCTCGAGAGCGGCTCGCTGCCCGTAAGCTTCCAGTACTCCCAAAGTCAGGTGGTTGGCCCCACGCTTGGCCAGGATGCGCTCAGGACGGGCGTCATCGTGGCCATTCTGGGCATCTTGTTGGTCATGGTTTACCTGCTCTTCTTCTATAAGGGGCTTGGCATCATAACCGCTCTTGCCGTGTTGGTGTTCGCGGTGCTCTACTTGGGCATCTTGGCAGCGCTCTCTGCATTCCACCTGTTCAGCCTAACCTTGGCTGGCATCGCTGGCATCGTGCTTACCATCGGCATGGCAGCCGACTCGTCGGTGCTTACCGTGGAGCGCTTCCGAGAGGAAGTGCGCATGGGCAAGAGCGTGAAGGCTGCTTCCATCTCGGGCGTGAAGCACGCCATACTCACCTCCATCGACGCCGACCTCGTGTCGATGGTGTCGGCGCTCTGCTTGTTCTTCCTGGCCTCGGCCTCGGTGAAGGGCTTTGGACTCACGCTGACCTTGGGCATCTTGTGCGACATCGCCATGATGTTGTTGTTCAAGGCACCTCTCATCAGGCTGCTTGCGCCGCGCACCATGGCGAAGCACCCAGGCTTCTGGAACCTGAAGGATAGCCAGATCGCCGCCAAGAAGTTCAAGGAGCTGGGCACGGTTCTTGCCGTATCGGCTGGCGACGCCGAGACTGGCGAGGCTCTCGACCGTGACAAAGTGGACCTCGAAGCCGAGCAGCGCGGCGGCACGCAGGGCCTCAAGATCGCCGAGTCCGTGCACAAGCTGAAGGGCCGCTTCATCAAGCACGACATCGATTTCATGGGCAAGCGCAAGATCTTCCTCACCATATCGGCGGTGCTGGTGGTTGCTGCCATAGGCGTGATCGGCATCAAGGGGCTCACGTTCGGCATCGAGTTCGTGGGCGGCACCTCCATCACCTTCCATGATACGGGCGAGCTTTCGATCGAAGAGCTGCGCAGCGCCTTCAACGAGCAGGGCCAGGAAGGCGCCACCATCCAGACCACTTCCAGCGATGGCCAAGAGGGCTTCTTAGTGCGCCTCACCGTAACGGATGCACAAGAGGCAACTGCCATAGCGAACAACATCGCAGATGACTTCGACCTCACCACCGAGAACTTCGAGGTAACTACCATTGGCCCCGACTGGGGGACGAGCGTGATCCAGCAGTCGCTGCTCGCCTTCGTCATATCGTTGCTGCTGATCATCGCTTACGTGACCATACGCTTCGGCGAGCTGAAGATGGGCATCACCGCCATCGTGGTGCTTCTCCACGACCTGATAATCGTGATAGGCATCTATGCCCTGGTGGGCCGCGAGCTCACGCCCAATGCCGTGGCGGCGCTGCTCACCATCATCGGCTATTCGCTCTACGACACCGTGGTGGTGTTCCACCGCATCAACGACAACGCGAAGTCGTTCCCACTGCGCTGCTCGTTCTTCACCATGGCGAACCATTCGCTCAACCAGGTGCTCATCCGCTCCATCAACACCACGCTCACCTCGCTGATTCCGGTGCTGTTCATGTTGTTCTTCGGCGGTGAGACCTTGCAGGACTTCGCATTTGCCATGGCCATCGGCCTGGTGATTGGCTGCTACTCGTCCATCGCAGTGGGCACGCCGCTGTTCGCCATGTGGAAGTCGCGCGAGCCCAAGTATGCGAAGCTGCAAGCGAAGTTCGGCAACACAATCGGCGCGTTCGAGTTCACGCGCTCGGGCGCTACCATTGCTGGCACGCTGGGCAATTCGAAGGCTGCGCGCATGAAGACGGCGCGCGTGCAGGCGCAGTCTCAGCAGGCGGTGCTCGGCAGCCTCGATGAGGGCGCCATCGAGTTGGAAGTCGAAGACGAATCACCGCTTGAGGGTATTGCAATCAGCGGCGGCGGATCCAACGCCCTTGGCGAGGATGGCAAGCCGCTTTACCAGCAGGTGGTGCATAATCCCAACAAGAAGAAGCGCAAGAAGAAGTAACCATTCGGGGCCCGCACAGGGCCCCTTCGCAAGGAGGCGACCATGCGCACAGGAAGCAACCCGAACTTCTGCCCGCCCGTTGAAGAGGGCACCGTTTACACGCTCGAGGACGAGAACGGCGATACGATCGACCTCGAATTCTTGGGCCTTGTGATAGACGAAGGGCGTCGTTACGGGTTCTTCTTCCCAGTTTCCGAGGACGACCCCGCAACGTCGTCGGGCGAAGTGGTTGTGTTGGAAGTGACCGAGCTCGACGACGAGGACCAACCAAGCGCCTTCGAGCTCATCGACGACGAGGCGCAAGCCGACGCAGCTTACGAGCTCTTCCGGGAAGTTGCCTCTGAACTATACGACTTCGAATAGACGCTTGTTCTATGCATCGAGCTGGGGCATGTGCTGAATAGCTAGATGAAGCGCGAGGCGATCACGAGCGCGGTCAGGATGAGAAGGAAAAGGGCGGCGAGCGCATCGCGCTTCTCGAATCTCAGCGGATGAAGCGAAGTGCGGCCATAGGCCCCGTGGTAGCAACGTGCATCCATGGCGGCCGAGAGCGTGTCGGCGTGGCGCAGCACGCTGGCGAACAGTGGCACAAGCAAGCTGGATAGCGCCGAGATCCCATGACGAATGGGGCTGGTAGAGAAACGCGCACCACGAGCAACCTGAGCGGTGCGGATGCTCGAGAGCTCAAGGGCGAATTGCGGTACGAACTTGAGTGCCACGCCCATTACGAATGCGAACTCGTGTGCTGGCACGCCGATGCGGCGAAGCGGCCATAGGAGCTTTTCTGTGGCATCGGTGATGCTCAGAGAAGTCGTGGTAAGCGTGAGCAGGCTGCCGGTGAGCAAGAGCAGCAGCAATCGCACGGCAATATAGGCAGCTGTGAGCACTCCCTGCTGGCTGATCTGCAGCCATCCCCAGTCCACATAGATGGTTCCGCCCTGCACGAACAGCAGGTTGAAAAGCGATGTGAGCACGATGATGAAGAGCAAGGGAATCACTGAGCGCAAGGCTTCCAAGGGTGGTATCTTGGCCAGCGAGAAGAGCGCAAGTTCGGCAATGGCCAGAATCGCCAGCCCTAAGGGCGAGTTGGCCGCGAAGAGCAGCACCACGAACACCAGCACGCCAATGAGCTTCGTGCGCGGGTCGAGCCGGTGCACAGGGCTTGCCGCTGGCAAGTAGCGTCCGAAAAGCGCGCGAGACCCCATGACCTATTCACCGGCTTCGCAAGACGCAAGTTCGGCGCAGACCGTAATTACGTCAGCAAGCTCTTCTGCGCTCAAGACCCTATCAGGGCAAAGCGGCATGCCCAGGGCGCTCATGAGCGCACTGGTGTGAGGCATGCCCAGGCCGATGCCTTTCAGCTCTTCTTCGCGAGCGAACACATGGGCTGGCGTACCCTGTGCGAATATGCGTCCCTGATTCAAGATTACAACGCGATTGCAGCAGGTTGCGAGGTCGTCCATGTCGTGCGATACCATGACGATCGTCTTGCCATGCACGTCGTGCAACTCGCGTATGAGCTCGATGAGCCGCATGTGCGCCTGTGGGTCCAGCCCGGCAGCTGGTTCGTCGAGCACGAGCACCTGCGGGTCCATAGCCAGAATGCCAGCAATTGCCACACGGCGTTGTTGGCCGCCTGAAAGGGTAAAGGGGTTACGGCTGCCGATTTCGCCCACGTGCAAATGCACCTGCGCGAGCGCCTCTTCCACGCGCTCGGCCACCTCGGCGCCACCCAGCCCCAGGTTACGTGGGCCGAAGGCAACATCGTCGGCCACCGTGGCGGCGAAGAGCTGCCGTTCGGGGTATTGGAACACCACGCCCACGTTGCGGCAGGCATCGTGCATTGCGTGCTTGTTGGACAGATCGTCGCCTAACGCCAGCACGCGTCCGCGCGTAGGTTGCAAAAGCCCATTGGCCATTTGGATCAGCGTGCTCTTGCCCGAGCCCGTATGTCCAGCAACGCCCAGGAAATCGCCAGCATTCACGCGCAAGTTGATGCCTTCCAGCGCCCAAACGTCATGTGCGCCCGCGCCCCAGTGAGGTGCGCCCGCTGCCCCTGCGTTCTGCTCAGCTGTACGTTTCAAGTCGCGTTTCGAAAGGTAGGTGAACCATACGTCCTCGAACGAGAGCAAGGGGGCATGCCCATCTTGCGCCATTGCGCCGCTTTCGGATTCTTCGCATGAGGGCGCTCGGTTTCCCGGCACTTGCATGGAAGGGGCATCTACGCAGGTCAAGTTCATTTCGTGATGCAGCTCATCGACGAGCTGCGCTTGGGTGAGGCATGTCGGCACGCAAACGCCGCGTGTTTGCAAAAGCTCGCTCATCTTGGCGGCAAAGGGCACATCGAGCGCCAGGCTTTGCAAGAAGCCTACGTTGCCCAGCACCTCTTCGGGCGACCCCGAAGCCGCAACATGCCCTTCTTCGAGGATTACCACGTGATCAGCCAATGCGGCTTCATCCATCGAATGCGTGATGGCCACGATGGTCAGACCCTCTTCATTCAGCTTGCGGCATATCTTGTACAGCTCGCGTTGGCCGCGGGGGTCCAACATTGCCGAGGCCTCATCGAGGATAAGGATGCGCGGTTCCATGGCAAGGGCGCCGGCGATGGCCACGCGTTGCTTCTGACCGCCCGAGAGAGCCGTTGTCTCGCGTTGCTCGAAACCACCCAAGCCCACGCGTTCGAGCGCATGGGAAACGCGCCCCGGTAGCTCTGTGGTGGGCACGCCAAGGTTCTCGGGGCCAAAGGCAACGTCGTCGGCAACGATGGTGGCCACGATTTGGTCATCAGGGTTTTGGAACACCATGCCCACCTGGCTGCGAATCGCGAAGGTGTTGCGCTCATCGGAAGTCAGCAATCCTGCCACGCGCACGCTGCCCGAGCTTGGCAAGAGCAGCGCGTTCATGAGCTTTGCAAGCGTTGACTTCCCACTGCCATTGCCTCCGAGAATGCAGGTGAAGGAGCCTTCTTCTAGGTCAAGTGACAGCTCTTCTAACGCAAGCACACCGTCGCGATAGCTGAAATTGACGTTGTCGACCTCGATGAGGGGCATGTCGCTAGCGCTGCGCAGCTGACGTCGTGATCAGCCCGCCGATGGCCTTGTAGGCAACGCCGGTCACGATGCCCACCACTACGCCCTTGATGATATTGAAGGGCAGTATGGCCGGCACTACGAGCATTGCCACAGCCTCGAAGGGCATGCCATAGAACAAGGGGTCGATCACCAGATTCGCCACGATGGCAGCCACGGTGAGGCATGCGACGGAAGCGACCAAGCCGCCAACAAGGCCTTTCATGTTGGTTATCTTGCGATAGATGAGGGCGGCAGGCAGGATGTAGGCGCAAGCCGCGATGCAGTTCATCAAGGCGCCAACCCAGTTTCCCGTTATGGCTGCATGGGCAATGGCGGAAGCGAAGCCCACCACGATGCCAGGGCCTGCACCATAGGCAAGGCCAACCACCGTTGCGGGTACCAGTGCGATGTCCAGCTTCAGGAAGGCCGCTGCAGGAAACAGCGGGAACTCGATGAAGCTCAGCAAGATGGAAAGGGCGCACATCAGCGCCATGACCACCAGTTGCCGGGTTGGGTAACGATTGGTATTCTGTAGGGAAGAAATCTGTGCGTGCTCGCTCGTAGACATGATGAGACCTCCTGTCTCTTCCATCCGGACTTTAACCGTTGGCTCCGGGTTCGCACCGGATCAACCTGCCCTCGTAGCAAGTCGCACATGCTCGCACGGGGTAGGGTCGCGGGCTCTCGGCACGCCATGCATGCCGATTACCGCCAGTGAGGAATTCCACCTCGCCCTGAAACAGCTATTGCGCTGAAGATTCTAGCGGTACAGGCGCAAGTGCGCAAGGCTGACGGCAACGGCCCGGTGGTACGCAATATCGAGAGGGGAGGTGCGCTGCATGGCCAAAGAGAAACCGAAGAGCTTCTGGAGCGTGCCCTATGTGCTGCTTATGGCCGCCAATTTCTTCCAGTCGATGGCTGCGTTCATGACGAACACCACCATACCTGTCTATGCATCGCATCTGGGTGCTTCGGCGGGCATCATTGGATTGGTGACGAGTTCGTTCGCAATCTCGGCTTTGTTGATACGACCCTTTTCCGGCCCAGCATTCGACAGCTTCTCGCGCAAGTGGCTGCTTATCTTGGCACAGGCTGTCATATCGGTCTGCATGTTCGCATACGGAATGGCCGACTCCGTAACCATGCTGTTCGTCATACGCCTCTTCCATGGTGCCGCGGTTGGATGCGCAAGCCCCTTGGCGCTTTCGCTCGTATCCGAGTTCCTGCCCTATGAGCGGTTCGCAAGCGGGGTGAGCGTGTATACGCTTGCGCAAACGTTTGCCCAGGTCATTGGCCCTGCAACGGGGCTCTATCTGGTGGATATCATGGGATTTGGCCCCTCGTATTTTCTCTCCAGCGCCCTTTTGCTGGTGGCCATGGTGGGCATCTTCACCATCAAGGAGCCACAGCGCGTGAGCTTGCCCTACAAGATCGAGCTCAAGCGCATATTCGCCCCGCCTGCCATAAAGCCAGCCATCACGCTCATGCTTCTGTCGATGGCCTTCTCGTGTGTGGGTGCCTATGTGGTGCTGTATGGCTACGAGATGGGCATCGAGAACATGGGCATCTACTTCACGGTATATGCGTGCTGCCTGGTGGTTACCCGACCCTTCTTCGGTCGTTTGGCTGATCGGTTTGGGTCGAGTCGCGTTCTGGTGGTAGCCGTTGCCTTCTTTGCAACGTCGTTCGTGCTGATGTCGCAAGCGCGCGACCTTGCTGGTTTTCTTGCAGCGGCTGTAGTGGGTTCAGCCGGATTCGGTTGCGCTGCGCCGTTGCTGCAGTCGATTGGGATGTCGTCGGTAAGCAACGAGCATCGTGGTGCTGCCACGAACACCACCTTTACCGGGCTTGATCTGGGTTCGCTCGCCGGACCTTTGATAGGGGGAACCACAATCGAGGTCTTGGCTCCCGTGATGGGCAGCACCAGCCTTGCTTACGCCGATATGTGGCTCGTTATGTTGGTGCCAGTGGTCTTGGCATTCGTGCTGTCGCTGATATGGAACAGGAAGCGCGAGAGAGAGGGCAGGGGCAAGGGCAAACGGTAAGTCTGCAGCTAGAGCGCAAGCGAGTAGCGGGCTATGGTGATGCCGGCGTCGTCATCGACCAGCAACGTGCCCTTCACGTCTACGAGCGCGGATGCGGATGCGGCACCAAGGTCGTCGGTATCGAGCTGGATGAAGGCAGTGATGCTGCCGTTGGCAGGGACGGTTTCGAATAGGTAGGCCCGCACGCTCTTGTCCTGCACGGTGAAGGCATCCTTTGTCCATACGTCGATGGCCCGAGCGGTCTTGTTCTCGATTTGCAGGTTATAGCCGGGATCGCCCCATTTGTCCACGCCCGTTCCGTCCACAACCAAGCGGCAGACATCGGTATCGGCGAGCACAACCGGTTTCTCCAGCAAGGCGCCGCGCACAATCATGTCGCTCAGTCCTGCCTTGGCACCTGTGGCGTCGCCTTCGTGATGGGACTGCTGCTCTTCGCGCCTTTCCTGCGCGCTGCCGTCGGCCGTTACGCGTGCGTCGGCTTCAGCCTGGCTTTCCTCATCGCCGCGCGAGAATGTGAGCTCCGCATCGCCTTGCGTGAGCTTGAGCAGGTCGTCTTCCAGGGTGATGTCGGCGCTTTGTCCATCCAGCGTGGCGTTTGCCTTGGAGTCGCCTGTTATCTTCCAGCTGCCATGCAAGGCACGGTCGAAGCTCACCAAGGTGAGCGAGTTGTCGGCATCTACGATTAGATAGCTTGCTAGGCCAAGCTCGCGCATGGAGGCTATGTCTTCGCTGCTCAGGTTCGCTGCAGCATCGGGGCTCTTGCTTTCTTCAAGGTCCCAAACGCCCGTGAAGCGGCTCGCATCGCCACTGCAGCCAGTGGCTGCAAGCAGCAATGCGAGCAGTACGCCCATGGCGACACAGAGCAGGCTAGCATGCCCATGCATGCTGCCGCTCTTGCGGAATGTCGCTTGTTCGCTTGCGCTGCTGCCCATGAGGAACCTTCAATCGATTGCGGCATCGTTTCGCTCGTCTCTATTCTACAATGGGGGCAACCGAAGCGAGGGAAAATGCAAGAACAGTTCGCACGTACCGAGTTATTGCTTGGGCCAGAGGCTATGGCCCGATTGCGCGCTGCTCGTGTGGCTGTTTTCGGATTGGGCGGCGTGGGCAGCTTCGCTGTGGAGGCGTTGGCTCGAAGCGGTGTGGGAGCTTTGGACTTGATCGATCACGACGACGTGTCGCTGACCAACTTGAACCGCCAGCTTGAGGCCACGTTGGATACCATCGGGCGCCCTAAGGTGGAAGCCTGCGCTGAGCGAATCGCGTCCATCAACCCCGATTGCCGCGTGCATGCCCACAAGTGCTTCTACTTGCCTGATGCGATAGGCCAGATTGATTTCGCAGCTTTTGATTACGTGATAGACGCCGTGGATACCATTACGGGAAAGCTGCTGATAATCGAGCAGGCTCAAGCAGCTGGCGTGCCTGTGATATCGTGCATGGGCACGGCTTTCAAGCTGGATCCAACGGCTTTTCGGGTGGCCGGCATCTTCGAGACCAGCATATGCCCTTTGGCGAAGATCATCCGCAAGGAATGCAGGAAGCGAGGAATCGGCTCTTTCAAAGTGGTGTATTCCACAGAGCCTGCGCACATGGTGACAGGCGAAGTCGCACTAATCGATGCCGAGGCCGACATGCCCATCTCGCGCCATGGCATTGCGGGGTCGGTGGCGTTCGTGCCGGGAGTTGCGGGCCTCATCATGGCTGGGGAAGTGGTGCGCGACCTCGCCAAGCAGTGAGCCCACAGGCCTTGGGTGCCTGCTTCGAGGCAATTCTCGAACGAGCTCAAGACGGGACCGAATGGATTCGCAACGCCTTTAAGCTCGCTTTATCCTCGCAATTACGAGAAGTACTTCACGCCGCCGATGAAGAGGGGTTGGTCGCAGGCGCCCGGTATGTTCTTGTAGAGGCCCTTGCCGCTGCGCTCGCTATGGCCCATCTTTCCCAGCACGCGTCCATCGGGGCTGGTTATGCCCTCGATGGCCAAAAGCGAGCCATTCGGGTTCACCGACAAGTCCATGGAAGGCGCCCCATTGGCATCCACGTACTGGGTGGCTACCTGGCCATTTCGAACCAACGCGTCGAGCTGCGCTTGGGGTGCTACGAAGCGGCCCTCGCCGTGGCTGATGGCCACGGTGTGGATGTCGCCCACTTCGCATTCGGCAAGCCAGGGCGAGAGATTCGAGGCCACGCGCGTGCGCACGATCATGCTCTGGTGGCGCCCGATGGTGTTGAAGGTGAGCGTTGGGCAATCGTCGTCCATGGGGCGTATGTCGCCGAAGGGCACGAGCCCCAGTTTCACGAGCGCTTGGAAGCCGTTGCAGATGCCGAGCATCAGGCCGTCGCGGTTCTGCAGCAGGTCGCGCACAGCTTCGGTCACCTCGGGGGCACGGAAGAACGCCGTGATGAACTTGGCCGAGCCATCGGGCTCGTCGCCGCCCGAGAACCCTCCTGGAATCATGACGATCTGCGACTCGCGAATAAGGCGCGCAAGCTCGTGAGTGCTCTCGGCAATGGCCTGCGGTGTGAGGTTGTTCACGATAAGCGTGGTGGGTATCGCCCCGGCAGCCTCGAAGGCTGCTGCAGAGTCGTATTCGCAGTTGTTGCCTGGGAACACGGGTATCACCACGCGCGGACGGGCGATGGCAGCTCCGTTGTAGTGGGCAACGGCACCGCCTGCATAGGAGATAGTGGGCACATTTTCTGCGGTGTCGCGCGATTGCTTGGGCGTGCGATAGGGAAACACGCCCTCGATGCCGCTTTCCCAGGCCTCTTGCACCTGGGCGAGGCTCACGCGTTGGCCGTCGGCTGCAAGCTCGTAGGCATCGGTGACTTCGCCCAATCGGCTTATATCGATGTTGTCGAGCAAGTCGGCTTGCTCGAGCAGGTCCTCGACTGCTTGTGCATCCAATCCGTCTGCCAGTTCAATGGCAAAGACGCCATAGGCTTCTTCGAAAAGGTCGCCTAAGTCGATGTCGTCGTCCATTTCGATGCCTAATTGGTTGCCCACGCACATCTTGAAGAGCGTTTCGGCAAGGCCTCCGTAGCCAGCGGCGCTGCACGCAGCTACGTAGCCTTTCCCGACGAGCAGCTCTATGGCATCGAACAGGCGGCAGAGCACTTGTGGCATCGGCCATTCGAAGCTAAGCAGCACCAGTTCGTGGCCTGCTGCTTTCAGCTCGGGAGACGTGATGCGCTCGATGGGCCCAACGGCTGTGGCGAACGATACCAAAGTGGGCGGCACGTCGAGGTCTTCGAAGCTGCCCGACATGGAGTCCTTGCCGCCAATGGCACCTACGCCCAGGTCGATCTGCGCCATGCAGGCGCCAAGCACGGCCGAGAAGGGCTTGGCCCACCGTTCGGGATCGTCGCGCAGCTTTTCGAAGTACTCTTGGAACGAGAGGTACATGCTGCGTCGCTCGAAGCCGGTAGCCACCAGCTTCGCTACGGAATGGAGCACGGCCATGTACGACCCCGCGAAGGGGTCATACGCGCTCAAATAGGGATTGAAGCCCCAGCTCATGCCCGATACCGTGGTGGTATTGCCGCCAGGGACGGGCAGCTTGGACACCATGGCCTGGGCAGGCGTGAGCTGCGTGGCGCCTCCGAAAGGCATGAGCACGGTGCCTGCGCCGATGGTGGAGTCGAACCGCTCCACCAGCCCCTTGTTCGAAGCGCGGTTGATGTCGTGCATCAGCGCGCAAAGCGAGTCTTGAAGCGAGCCGTTGTCGCATACGGCTTCTACCATGGGTTCCACGAGGTCGTCGCACGCTTCGAAGGCGCGCTCGGCAGCTGTGTCCGCGAAGCTTGCGTCGACAGGGGCACACACGCGCACGCTGGCCTGCTTGGGTGCGCCATTGCTCGCAAGGAACTCACGGCTCACGTCCACGATGGCGTCACCTCGCCAGCTCATGCGCACGCGCGGCTCCTCGGTGACCACCGCTACGGGCGTGGCTTCCAAGTTCTCTGCATAGGCCAGCTCCAGGAAGCGTTCCAAGTCTTCGGGGGCCAGGGCAACGGCCATGCGCTCTTGCGATTCCGAAATGGCAAGCTCGGTGCCATCGAGGCCATCGTATTTCTTAGGCACGGCGTCCAGGTTGATGCTGAGCCCGTCTGCAAGCTCGCCAATAGCTACCGATACGCCACCAGCGCCGAAGTCGTTGCAGCGCTTGATCATGCGGCAGGCCTCGCCATTGCGAAACAGGCGCTGGATCTTGCGCTCGACGGGCGGGTTGCCCTTCTGCACCTCGGCGCCGCACGTTTCGAGCGAGCTCACGCTATGGGCTTTGGAAGAGCCAGTTGCGCCGCCGATGCCATCGCGGCCCGTGCGACCGCCCAGCAGGACCACCACATCGCCCGATGCCGGGGTTTCGCGGCGCACGTTGCTGGCAGGAGCTGCACCCACCACAGCACCTATCTCCATGTGCTTGGCTGCATAGCCTGGGTGATAGAGTTCGTTTACTTGCCCGGTGGCAAGCCCAATCTGGTTGCCATAGGATGAATAGCCATGAGCCGAGGTGGTGGCAATCTTGCGTTGGGGCAGCTTGCCGGGAATGGTGCTGGAAACGGGTGCTGTTGGGTCGGCCGACCCAGTCAAGCGCATGGCTTGGTACACGTACGCACGGCCCGAGAGCGGGTCGCGAATGGCGCCCCCCACGCACGTGGCCGCACCGCCGAAAGGCTCGATTTCAGTGGGGTGGTTGTGCGTCTCGTTCTTGAACAGATACAGCCAGTCCTGTTGCTCGCCATTCATATCTACCTTCACGCGCACGGTGCAGGCGTTGATCTCCTCCGACTCGTCAAGGTTCTTCAGCTGGCCGGTATGCTTGAGGTAGCGCGCGCCGATGGTGCCCATATCCATGAGGCAGATGGGCTTCTCGGTGCGTCCGAGCTCGTCGCGCAGCTGCAAATAACGTTCGAAAGCGCGCTGCACGTTGGCGTCGGCAATTTCGATATCCGTGAGCTCGGTGCCGAAGGTGGTGTGACGGCAGTGGTCGGACCAGTAGGTGTCGATCACCTTTATCTCGGTGATGGTAGGGTTGCGCTTCTCCTCGTCGCGGAAGTATTCCTGGCAAAAGGCGATGTCGGCTAGGTCCATGGCCAAGCCGCGTTCGACGATGAAATTTCCGAGAGCAGCCTCGTCCATTGTGGTGAAGCCCTCGATGACCTCGACGGGGTCAGGATCGGGGAAGCTCTCGGCAAGCGTGCTGGGCAGCTCCAGCGCGGCTTCGCGAGATTCCACGGGATTGATGACGTAATGCTTGATGGCATCGATATCGTCTTGCGTTAGGTTGCCTTCAAGCAGGTATACGCGCGCATTGCGCACAGTGGGACGCTCTTGCTGGCTGATGAGCTGAATGCATTCTGCTGCGCTGGCAGCGCGCTGGTCGAACTGGCCGGGAAGCGCCTCCACGGCGAAAACGGCCATGCCTTCGGGCGTAGGCATCTCGGTACTAGCTACATCGGTTTGCGGCTCGCTGAACACGGTGGGCACGCATTGCTCGAAAAGCTCGGGCGAGATGCCTTCGATGTCGTAGCGGTTCAGCAGGCGCAGGTGCTCAAGGTTGTTGATGCCTGCGAATTCGCGCAGCTCGCGAGTGAGTTCTTGCGCTTCGATGTCGAACCCCGGCTTCTTCTCTACGAATATGCGCAATACCATGAATACGACCTTTCGCTCGCCGCTGCAACTTGTAAGGTCATTATAGTGAAGAGAGAGCATGTGCTGGAACAGGGCTGGGCGATTGGTCTTAAGGCTGCCTCGCCTTAATACGCACGGCCTTGGCTTCGCACCCAAACGCGACGGCGAAACCTATCACGAACCAGTAAGTTCACCTAACCTAAACCAGATTTCACCTGCGTTTGCGGGCTGCAGAATCGGCCGTGTCACATCAAGGCGAGGCAGCCTTGAGACCAATGTCATCCATTGTTCGTTAGATGCTCTTGAACCAATCTTGCAGCGCGCGAGAAAGGCGCGAAATGCGCAGCTCGTCGGGCGTATAGGCGCTCGAATCGTTCGTGCCGAAGGTGGTTTGCAGGCCGAAAGTGTTATCGAAGGTGGAGCGGTCGATCTGCGAGCCCTCAAGCACGTTGTCGGAAGTCGTCTTGATGGTGGACGAGAAGCTGCCTGTCACCGTTACCGTGATGTCCGAAGCGCCATCTACCAGCGAGAAACCGTTTCCGTCGTGGATCTTCACGCCTTTGCCCTGGGGGTCTATCAAGCGCGCGCCCGGTGCCAGGCTCAGGTTCGTCACCGACGAGTTGCTGGAAACCACCCACGTGGAACCGCCATCGATGCTCACATTCAGTTGGTCGGAAGTAAGCGAGTTCGAGGTGCTTGCAACATTGCGTGCGCTGCCGCGCCAATTGCTCGAATCCAGCAGGAATAGGTCGACCGAGCTCTGCGCATCCACTATCACGTCGCCCTGCAGGGTTTGATTGGCAGCCGTGAAAGTGACGCTTGCGCCATTGGAGCCTTGGGTGCCCCAACCGTTCGCATTGTTGCCCATGGCCATGAGCAACGGCATGCTGGCATCATCGAACTCTAGGCTGGTGTTCGACAGCAGGATCTTCGCGCGAGTATTGGTGACGTAGAAGAGCGATCCCGTTTTGAGGTCGCTTTTGATGGAGCTGCCATCTGCTTGGAACACAGTGTTCTCGTGCAGCGTCTCAAGGCTCACGGCGTCTTCGCGATACAGCGCGATGGCGCCGGTCGTTGGCTCTGTTGGTGCTTGCTGCTGCTGGTTGGATACTAGGCGCGAGCCCTGCACGATGAGCGAGCCGGCATCACGTAGCATGGCCACGGGCGAATTGTCGGCCATGCCTGACACGTTGTCCAATTCGATGCGTCCAGCGCTGGAAACGAGGGGCGATTCTTGGCCGGCAGTGGAGAAGCTCGAGTTCGCAGCCGATATGCTCCCAAGCTTGGTAGTCACGAAGAGGGCAGCGCTTTGCGAACCGCATGTCTGCGCTTCGAGCGCATTGGCCAAGATAGTGCCATCGAATGCGGTGGCAAGTGCGCTCGATTGCTGCGAAGCGGTCTCGATGCTCGCGTTCTGCGCTAAAGCCAAGCCGCTATCTACGGCGATGATGCCGGGCGCGCCCACGGCGTCGGACTCCAAGAAACTGTTCACCAACAGGGCGTTCGCATTGCTTCCCAGCACAGTGAGCACGGAATTCGTGCCGTAGCGCGCAGCCTGTGACGCGTCAGATGCGTCACCCAGCTTCATGAGGCGCCCATCCACGAAGAGCAGCGTGGCGCCACTGCGCACCAGGGCAGCGCAGCGATCGGGCATTAGAGTGCCACGGGCAACGCTGTAGAGCTGGTCGTAGCCATCGCGGGGTTCGAGCGCGGCGGAATACGTGCCAGCGAAATCGGATTCCTTGTTTGCTTCCGATTCGCTCAGGGCATCGTTGGCTTCAGTGCTCGAGCTTTCCAGCAGTCCGGGAGAGACCAAGGTGAGAATCTCGAAATTGGGGAAGAGCGTCTCGATGGGCGAGCGCACATCCGGTTTCGAATCGTCGTTGGATGCGGAATTGTCGTTGGATGCGGAATCGTCGGCCGCAAGGGCGGAAAGGGGAGCTTGGGAAGCGAGGGCAAGGGCGAGCATCCAAGCCAAGGCCGTTTCGAGCCAAGGATGGGGTCTTCTCGCATTGCCTGGATTTGCCATGTGCCGCCTTTCGCCTCATTCGTCATTCTAAGGTATGGATTGTTGCTCGATTGACAGGTCTTGGGGCATGCAGAGAATCTCTGCATGCGAAACCGGCAAGTTTGCCTACGACGCGCGCACAGACGCGTGGTTTAAAATGATTCACCACTATGGTAGGGGCAGGGCAACCGATTCCTGCGCCCGTACGGAGAAAAGGAAACCGCATGAAGATGCTCGAGCAATTTGCCTTCGGAACGCTTGCGACGAGGAATCGCATCGTGCGCTCAGCTACGGCTGAATCGCTCTGCACGCTCGACGGGCAACCTTCTGCGCCATTGGCTGAGATCTATCGCACGCTTGCAGAGGGCGAAGTGGGAGCCATCATCACCGGCTATGCCTATGCATTAGCTGATGGAAAGCCAGCTGACCGCGCGCTTGGCTTCCATGATGACGTGCATGTTCGTGCCAGCGCAAGCTTGGTCGAGGCGGTACATGGTGCGGGTGCACCGATAATTCTGCAGTTGGTCTACGGCGGCTCGAAGAGCAAGCTTGCCAAGGACGACCCCCGTTGGCTTGTGCCCGAAGATGCACGCGAAGCTGAAGACGGAAAACCGAACGCTACGATTTGGGGGCCTTCGGCTGTGGCAAATGATGCAACGGGCATTGTGCCCACGCCCATGCAGGCAACCGACTTCGAAGCGCTGGCAAGCTCGTTCGGACGTGCGGCGGCAAGCGCTAAGGCCATGGGCTTCGATGGCGTGGAGCTGCACTGCGCGCATGGGTATTTGCTCTCGCAATTCCTCAGCCCTCGTTTCAACAAGCGCACCGACGAATACGGCGGTTCCATCACCAATCGCGCACGCTTGGCCTGCGAGTGCGTGCGTGCCATGCGCCAGAAGGTGGGGGATGAGTATCCGCTATTCGCGAAGCTGAACAGCTGCGATAGCTTCGCTGACCCTGAAGGGCTCGAAGGTGGCCTTTCCCAAGCCGACAGCCTGGAAGCGGCGCTCTTGCTAGAGGAGGCAGGCGTGAGCTGCATCGAGGTTTCGGGCGATTGGCATCATGCAACGGGGAAGATGAACCAAGGCCAACCCTACTTCTACGACTACGCTTGCGAACTGCGCCGTCGCACCGCTCTGCCCCTTATGCTCACCGGAGGTTGGCGTGATGCGCGCATCATCGAGTCGCACCTGAGCGCGGATGTGGTTCAGCTCGTTGGAATGTCGCGCCCCCTCATTCGCGAGCCTTATCTCGTGGCTCAGTGGGCAAGTGGGAAGATGGACGAATCGCAGTGCGAGGAATGCGGCATCTGCCAGAAGCATGGTGGCATTCCCTGTCCCTATCGTCAATGAATCCTGTTGGTTGCCGATTGCGTGGTTGGTGTCGATGCACGTGGTCTTGGCTTTGAACTCGAATGTAATGGCAAGCATGGCCCCAACGCGCGTGGCAAATCCTCAAGCCAAAACGCTTCGAAATGCCCTTCGGCCATTTCTGCGTTTTTGGTTTCCGGAAATGCCGCGTCACATTGGGGCCAAGCTTGCTTTCCCTCGACGCATCATGCGTAGGCGATTACGACCACGTTGTCTTCTGATTGCAGGTCGTCGGGATTGCAAGGATGCACCTCGACCTTGCTGAACACCAGCTCCATCAACGCCACTTGATCGTGCAGGAAACGCGCATGCGGGCCTGCGAGCGCACTCACTATGTTGGTGAGGAACACGCCATCTGGCTTTAGGCGTTCGCGCGCTGCTGCATAGAACGCATGCGTGGTGAGATGCACGGGCGGTGTGCTGCCATCGAAGACGTCGTTCACGATGGCATCGTAGCGCGGACCATCTTGTCTCAGGAATTCGAGAGCATCGGATTCGACGAGGTTCAGACGCTTGGTGCGCTCCGCATCGAATTCCTCGATGAGGCGATCCAGGTAGAAGTAGCGCTTGGCCAGTGCGGTTATAGCAGGGTCGATTTCCACGGCATCAACCGTGACCTGCGGGTGGTGGGCAATCAAGTGCTCGGGATAGTCGTAACCTCCGCAGCCCAGCACGCAAACACGCTCGATATGCGGGTTATGCTGGAACATGAGGTCGTATTTCTTCAAGTACTCGAATACAAGCTCGGCATAGCGGGCATCGTCGGACAACTCGGGGTCATCGTCGACATAGGTGCCCGATTGCACGGTGCCATCAACTTCGAGCAGGCGAACAGGACGGCCTCCGTCGCCTTCCACCTCGAATATGCGCGCCGTTCCAAACCGTGTTTTGAAGCTCAACGCATCCGTTTGCGCAGACTTGCGGGCGCGCATGATCGCTGCTGTGATGGCGACGCCTGCAAGCGCAGCGCCAAGGGCTAGGGCACCGATGGCAAAAGGGTGCTTGATCGCTGGTGCGATGTGCTCGATGCCCACGTGGCCAGAGGCATGCATGGCTTTGCTTGTGTGATTAGATCTCATGGATAAACAGCCCGCTTCGCAATTTCGGTTCGAACCAGGTGGATTTGGGAGGCATCATCAGACCGGCATCTGCCACGTTCATCAGCTCTTCGATGCTGGTGGGATACAACGCGAAGGCGGCCGTGCAATCAGCCTTGCAACGTCGTTCCAGCTCGGCAAGCCCGCGGATGCCGCCCACGAAGTCGATGCGCGGACTGCGCCGCGGGTCGGCGATGCCGAGCACGGGCTCGAACAACCGTGCTTGCAATATGGACACATCGAGTCCTTCGTAGGGATCGTTGGAGGTATCCTCGGGCCGAATGCGACAGCGATACCACCGGTCATCCAGATAGGTGCAGAACTCGCCCTTCTCCTTTGGACGGATGAGCTCTTCAGCGTTTGCTGCCTGTTGCGCATCGGACGAACCGCTAATAGTGAGGGGGTCCTTCGGCGAGCAGGGATTGCAAATGCGTTCCACATCGAATCGCGATTCCAACTCGGCAAGGAATTCCTCGCTGCTCAGGCCATTCAAATTGCGCACCACCCGCTCGTAGGGCAAGATGGCAAGCTCGCTGTCGGCAAACAGCACAGCCAAGAAGTAGTCTGCTTCCTCGGTGGGTTCTTCCGACCCGCGGGCAGTGCGACGCGCTTTCGCTACCTCGCTGGCAGCGGCAACCCGGTGATGCCCGTCGGCGATGTAGACGCGCGGCATGTTCGCGAAGAGCTCGCGCAAATGGTCGTTCATTGAGGGATCCACCATGAAGCCGCGATGCCGCACCCCGTCGCTTGCCACGAAGTCGAAAAGCGGCGTGGCCGCCTTCGCCTGAGCGAACAAATCGGCAAGCTGCTGCTGGAAGGGATATGTGAGGAAGATGGGCCCGGTTTGCGCTTCGCAGCCGCGCACGTGGTTCACGCGGTCCATCTCCTTGTCCACGCGGGTGCTCTCGTGCTCCTTCACCACGCCATTGAGGTAATCATCCACTGCCACGCATGCTACGAGCCCAGTTTGCATGCGCCCGTCCATGGTGAGCTCGTAGAGATAGAAGCTGGGACGTGCGTCGGTTGCCATGTCCCCGCGCTCTTTCAGCCCTCGCAGCAGTTCGCCTGCCTTGAGATAGACGGCCAGCTCGAAAGCGTCGGTGCCGGGCGGGAAGTTCACGACCGGTTCATCGATTGCCAGAAACGAACGAGGGTTTTCGGCCACAATGCTGCGTGCCTCCTCGATGCTCTGCACGTCGTAAGGTAGCGCGGCGATTGCGGGAGCGGCTTCGGACGTGGGCCGCAAAGCGCGAAACGGTCTGATGTCGGTCATGCTTCCTCGCTTCGGGTGCCTTCAAGGACAAGGTGCCGTTTCTCGGGGCTGGTCAGATTCGCCAGGCTCGCGGTGCGGCCAAACCGGCTCTGATGATATACCAAATGGCCTTCCACGCAGCTGAGCGCTCGCGATAGGCCTGGATTGACCGTTGAATTACGTTTTATCTGTAGAATAGAGGCAAGTTCTTGCCGCTGATTTACCATTGAAGGGAAAACCTACGCGTGTGAGGGGACACGATGGCGGATATCGACAGAACCGATGACGAGTCCTATCTGGTAGACCTATCAGACGAGCCTTCTGCCAAGGCTGCCGAGGAAGAGGGAGCTGCCGTTCAGGCGCAATCCGATGTCTTGTCTGACCCGGCTTTTCGCGAGAAGGTGAAGCGGGGCGAGAAGCTGGCTCGGGAGGTAGACGCTGGCCTGAGCGATGATGTGCGCAAGAAGCAGGAAGACGCACGCGCTCAAAACGTGTTCATCAAAGAGGTGCGCGGGCATCTGAAGCGCTTCAACAAGCTCATCCAGTTCACTTATTCGTCCACGAAGGCGGCAGCTATCATGCTGCTTGCAGCCATCGTGGCGCTGCTCATCGCGAACTTGGGGCCCTACGAGGCATTCACCGGTTTCCTCAATCAGCCGCTTGGCATCTTCCTGGGCGATTTCAGCATCAGCATGTCGCTTGGGGCCATCATCAACGACATCCTGATGGCCATCTTCTTCTTGCTAGTGGGTCTGGAGATCAAATACGAGATGACCGCTGGCGAGCTCACGAACATCCGTCAGGCATTGCTGCCCATCTTGGCGGCTGTTGGTGGCGTTTGCGCGCCCATCGTGATCTATCTCATCTTCAACGCAGCCATCCCCGACAGCAGCCACGGTTGGGGCGTTCCGACGGCTACCGACATCGCCTTTGCCTTGGGCATCATGGCGCTTTTGGGCAATCGCGTGCCCAATGGCGTGCGCGTGTTCTTGACCACGCTCGCTGTGGCCGACGACATCATCGCCATCGTCGTGATCGCGGTGTTCTATGGCCATTCGCCCGATTTCATGTGGCTGTTCATGGCTGCCGTGGTGGTGGCTGTGCTGGTGATAATGAATAAGGCTCACGTGTACTCGCTCGTGCCCTACATGCTGATAGGCGTGGTTCTGTGGTTCTGTGTGTTCATGTCGGGCGTGCACTCCACCATCGCAGGCGTGCTTTTGGCCTTCACCATTCCTTCTGGTTCGCGCGTGGACATGCGCAACTTCTTGAAGTGGTCGGGTGGCGCCGTGCAGCGGGCCGAGGAAACCTATCAGCCCGAGATTCCTGTGTCGGCTCAAGAGGGTTACATGGCCACCGTGAGCCGCATCGCTCGTATCTCGCGCCAGGTGGTGCCACCGGCAACGCGCTTGGAGCATCACCTGTACCCATGGGTGTACTTCGCCATATTGCCCTTGTTCGCGCTGACGAATGCCGATGTGTCGTTCGTTGGGGGCGACCTGATGGCTATGGTTACCTCGCCGGTGTTCTTCGGCATCTTCTTCGGGCTTTTGCTCGGCAAGCCCATCGGCATCATGCTGTTCAGCTTCCTCGTGGTGAAGACGAAGCTCGCCAGCCTGCCCGAGAACGTCAACTGGGTGCACATGCTCGGTGCTGCCATCCTGGGTGGCGTGGGCTTCACCATGGCCATCTTCGTGGCAAATCTGGCGTTCCCGGCGCACCCGGAATACATCGTGAACGCGAAGGTGGCCATCCTTTCAGCGTCTTTGCTTGCTGGCATCATCGGCTTCGTGTTCCTGCTATTGCAAGCCAATGTGGCCAAGCGCCAGGGCGTGCAGTTCCTCACGGTGACGGCGCCGGTGGCTCAGCGCCAAACGGCCATGACGGAAGCCGCGTACTTGTCCTCCGAGCTACTGGACGAGATAGAGAGCCCGCTTCTGCGCAGTGAGATAGAGGCAGCCCAGAAGGATAGCCTGGGGCATATCGCCGAAGTGGTGGTATCGCTGGGCGAAGACGGCGAGCGCTCGGATGCCAAGGCTGCACACGAACACGAAGATAAAGCCGACCAAGAGAAGTAGCTAGAAAACAGAGGCGCTTATCTAGGCCCTGTGATTCTATTTGCAGCGACAAGTATCACACGAAGACATGAATTAATCAGCACTGCTCTGAGCAGCGATTCTGCAGCCCACAAACGCAGGCGAAATCTCATTTGCACAATGTGAATAGCAGGTTCGTTAAAGATTTCGTCGTAGCGTTTGGGTGCGAAGCCAAGCGCGAAGAGCAGTGCTGATTAATTCGAAGCAAAGAGGCTTTGAGCGTGCTTGCTAACCTGCGTAGACTTCCTTTTCCACTACGAGCTCGTTCTTGATCTTGCCCACCAGGTTCTGCAGCGCGTCGATGCATCGAGGGCGGATGTCGGCGCCGATGAGCACGTACATCAGCGAGTCGCCTACTTTGCACACGCCTTCGTTGAGCCAAACGCGCACGTAATACACGCCTTCCCAGGTGAGTGCTTCGGCGATGGCTGACTCGAGGCCTGCTGCATCGTAGGAGAACTCGACTTGCTCAACCGCGGGCATTTCCTGCCCTTCACGCACCTGAGCCTTGGCAGTGGCGCGCACCACGCCGTTGTGGGTGAGGAACATGCCGCACTTGTCTGCGTTCTCGCTTGCCTTGGCCTCGGCCAGCCATTCGTCCATTGACGGTTCTTGAATGCCCATGTTGCGTCCTTTCCTTGCTTGCTCGGGATTATTGTAGCTATTATGATGGGCATTTCCCGTACGACTTGAAAGGAACCGAGGCAATGTCGCTCCCCAAATCTGACCTGTCAAAGCAAGCAGATGGGCGCACTACCATGCAATTGGGAGCAGTGCTCCCGCGCACAGCCGAAGTGGTGGACGGGCATCTGCGTGTTGGAGGCGTGGACCTCGTGGAGCTCGCACGCGAACAGGGCACGGCGCTCTATGTGTTCGATGAAGCTGAGCTGCGCGCCCGCATGGAGGAATACCGCGAGAGCTTCCGCGAGCTGTACCCGAATTCCGAGGTGCTCTATGCGTCGAAGGCGTTTCTGAACAAGGAAGTCCTGCGCATCGCGCAGCAAGAGGGCATGTGCTTGGACGTGTCGGGTGGTGGCGAACTTGCTTGCGCGCGTGCGGTGGGCTTTCCTATGGAGCGAGTGTTCGTGCATGGCAACAACAAGACCGAAGCCGAGCTCACCGAGGCAATCGCCGCTGGCGTAGGGCGCATAGTGCTGGACAGCCGTCTGGAGCTTCAGCGTGTATCGCGCATCGCGGGCCAGCTGGGCGTCACGCAGAAAGTGCTGATGCGCATAACCCCCGGCGTCGAAGCCGACACGCATGAGTACATAAAGACGGGCTGCGAGGATTCGAAGTTCGGTTTCACCATGCTGAACGACTTCGCCTTCGAGTGCGTGGGCGACGTGCTGGCAGCGCCGAATGTGGAGCTCACCGGCTTCCATTGCCATATCGGCTCGCAGATCTTCGCATTGCATTCCTTTGGCGAGGCCGTGGATGTGATGGCCGAGTTCATGGGGCGCGTGCGCGAGCGCTACGGGTTGGTGACGCGCGACCTGGACCTGGGCGGTGGCTTGGGAATCGCGTACCTGGCAGGTGATAATCCGCCTTCCATTCGCGAGTTCGCGGAAGTGACCACCAGCGCCGTTATCCACAACTGCGAGCAACGCGGGCTCGAACTGCCGAGGCTTCTGGTAGAGCCAGGGCGCAGCTTGGTGGCCAATGCTGGCATGACGTTGTACACCGTGGGCATACTGAAGACGCTGCCCGGCATTCGCAAGTACGTGGCCATCGATGGCGGCATGTCCGACAACATTCGCACGGCGCTTTATCGCTCCGAGTACGAAGCGACCATTGCGAACAAGGCGAATCAGCCGCGCACCGAGATAGTTACCTTGTGTGGCAAGCATTGCGAAAGCGGGGACGCCGTGGTGCTCGATGGCAGCTTGCAGCCAGCCGAGTTGGACGATGTGGTGTGCGTATTCGGCACAGGAGCCTATTGCTACACGATGTCGTCGAGCTATAACGGCCAGCCGCGTCCGGCCATCGTGTTCGTGGCCGATGGCGATGCGCGCGTGGTCACGCGGCGCGAGACATACGATGACCTCATGATGCGCGACCTTTGATGCCTGCGCGCATGTGGGTATGGTGCTAATCTGATTCGATGCGCTCGCATGCGTCGACGTGGTCGGCAAGCGTAGCGCGCTTTGGGAGAATTCTCTGAAAGGCTTGGCATGGCTGTTTCGATAGGTTTGGTTGGCACAGGCACGGTAGGCGGCGGATGCTTGGACATCCTGGCGGCTCACAAGAACGACTTCGAGCGTCACTTCGGCGTTGACGTGAAGCTGGCGCGCGTTTGCTCGCGGCGACCCGATGTTGCCGTAGCGCACGGATGCGGCGACATCTTCACGACGGATTACCGTGAGGTGACCGAGGATCCGACGATTGACATAGTGGTGGAGCTTATCGGTGGTACCACCACTGCCTATGACGTGATTGCCTCGGCGCTGAAGACGGGAAAGTCGGTGGTCACGGCGAACAAGGCCATCATGTCCACGCGCGGTGCCGAGCTGTTCGCCCTGGCTGAGCAGTATGGCGGCGAGCTCGCCTTCGAGGCGAGCGTGGGCGGCGGCATTCCCATCATCGGACCGCTGAAGCACTCCCTCATCGCCAATGGGATCTCGTCGGTGGTGGGCATCGTGAACGGCACGACCAACTACATGCTCACGCGCATGGGCGAAGATGGGCTCTCGTATGATGAGGCGTTGCGCGAGGCGCAAGAGCTTGGCTATGCGGAGGCAGATCCCACGGCCGACGTGGACGGACTGGATTCAGCTGCGAAGATCGCCATCTTGGCATCGATCGCGTTCAATTCGCGCGTTCAGCGCGACGACGTCCATACCGAGGGCATTCGCAGCATTTCGCCCATCGATTTGCGCAAGGCCAAGGAGATGGGCTATGCGGTGAAGCTGCTTGCCATCGCGCATAGGCGCCCCGAGGGCATCGACGTGCGCGTACAGCCCACCATGATCCCGGTTTCGCATCAGCTTGCCAGCGTGAGCGGCGTGTTCAACGCTATTTACGTGGTGGGCGACTTCGTAGGCGAATCGATGTTCTTTGGCGAGGGCGCGGGCGCAGGCCCTGCTGCGAGCGCCGTGATGGGCGATGTGGTGGACGTGGCCCGGCGCATGCAAGCGGGCAAGGGCCCCGATGTTGGCTGCACGTGCGTGGAGAACTTGCCCATCATGCCCCTCGACACGCTGCAAACGCGTTACTACCTGCGATTCGTGGTGGCCGATCGCGCGGGCGTGCTCGCGGCGGCTGCAGAGATCTTCAGCAAGTACGACGTGTCGCTGCGCTCCGTGATGCAGGAGGGCACGCGCGAGCGCAACGCGGTGGACCTCATCTTCGTAACGCATACAGCGAAGGAAGCCAGCATTCGCCAGGTGATTGACGAGTTGGTGAAGCTGGATGGGGTGATCTTGTCGCAGCCAACCGTCATTCGCTTGGAGGATTAGGCCGTGGTGGAATCGAAGGACGCTCTGGCTTTTGACCAGTTTGATGATTCGCGCTTACGGGAGGCAGGCGTGAGTGGCTGCGGTTTCATCTTCGACTGCGATGGAACGCTGATGGATACCATCGGTGCCTGGCACGAGGCCGAGAACAAGCTGATGGCCGAGGTGGGCATCTCGCTTTCGAAGGAAGAGCGTGACGAGCTGAACTCGCTTACCTTGGACGAAGCGGGAAACTGGTTCTACGAGAAGTTCGACGTGCTGGAAAGCCCCGAACAGGTGCGCCAGCTGATCTTCGACCACATGCTGGACTATTACCGCACGCAGGCTGAGCTGAACCTGGGAGTGCGCTCTTTTGTGGGCGAGCTTTCTGCGGCCAAGGTGCCCATGGCCATTCTGTCTTCGAGCCCGCAGGATTTCTTGCAGGCGGGGCTTGAGCGCGTGGGCATGACGGATGTGTTCGACGCGGTGGTTTCCGTGGACGACTTAGGCACGACGAAGCGTGACGTGCAAACCTATCTGGGGCTTTGTGAGCAGCTAGGCGTTCAGCCGTGCAATGCTTGGTTCTTCGATGATAGCTGGTATGCGCTCAAGACGGCCCAAGAAGCGGGGCTGCATGTGGTGGGCGTGTTCAGCAAGGATGAATGCGGAACCCACGACGAGCTTGCGCGCTACAGCGAGCAGGTGATTGATGATTTCGCAGGCTTGACGCTTGCGGGCTTGGTAGGCGGCAGCAGTGCGCGCGCGGCCGCTGCTGACGTGCGCGACAGCGAGCCGGGCGAGGCTACGGAGTGACGCAAGCGGGTTCACAAGGTGAAGGGCTTGAGTGTGCGGTTTTCGCCCAGTGCGGCGGCTGCTCGCTTTTGGATGTGCCCTACGAAGAGCAGCTTGCGCGTAAGGACGCGAAGATAGCCGAGCTCTTCGCGCCGTTGCTTGCTAACAACCCTGAAGCGCAACTGATGCCCATCATCGGCATGGAAGACCCGCGCCATTTTCGCAACAAGGTGGCATCGCCCTTTGTGGCGGGGAAGCGTGGCCCCAACGGTGGTTGGCAGATTCTGACGGGCATGTACGCGCCGGGGACGCATCGCGTGGTTCCCACCGATGGCTGCTCGATAGAGAATGAGCAGGCACAGCAGGTGATCGCTGCCATCGTGCCGCTGATGAAGCGCTACAAGCTTGCGCCATACGACGAAGACTCGGGACAGGGGTTCTTGCGCCATGCGGTGGTGCGCGTGGGACATACCAGCGGGGAAGTGCTGGTGACGCTGGTGACCAATGGCGAGGAGTTCCCGGGTTCGCGTAACTTCTGCCGCGACCTCGTGAAGAAGTGCCCGTTCATTACTTCGGTGGTGCAGAACGCGAACACGGCGCGCACGAATGTGATTCTGGGGCAGCGCGAGAGACGGCTCTATGGGCCAGGGTTCATCTTAGATGAGCTCTGCGGATTGAGCTTTCGGATTTCGTCGCAGTCGTTCTACCAGGTGAACGGCGTGCAGACCCAGGTGCTCTACGAGAAGGCCGTCGAGCTTGCCGAGTTGAGCGGCAACGAGACGGTGATCGATGCCTATTGCGGCACGGGCACCATTGGATTGGTAGCTGCTGCGCGTGGGGCACGTGAGGTTATCGGTGTGGATAGCGTTGAATCCTCGATTATCGATGCGCGTCAGAATGCCCGACACAACGGGGTAGAAAACGCGCGCTTCGTGGTGGCCGATGCAGGCGATTTCATGCGGGAGTGCGCTGATGAGCGCGGTGAAAACGATGGGTGTGGCCTGGAAGGCGAGGGCTCGGTGGACGTGGTGTTCATCGACCCGCCACGAGCTGGCTGCTCTCGCGAGTTCCTGGAAGCGCTTTGCGCCCTCGCGCCCAAGCGGCTGGTGTACGTGTCCTGCAATCCCGAGACCCAGGTGCGCGACTTGGCGTACGTGCTCGAGCATGGCTACCGCTTGCGTACTGTGCAGCCAGTGGACATGTTCCCGCATACGCCGCATATCGAGTCCATCGCCATGTGCGAGAGAATCCTCTGAGGATAGTGTCGCGCTTCAGCAGATTCTCCTACCATCTTTTCCAATGTCCAGGTAGATTTGCACGTTCACTTTCGTTTTCAAAGCGTTCTTAGAATTTGTCTTGGTTTTGATCTCGTAATCGACCACAAAAACCTTGGCGCCGCTGTCCATGAGAGGGGCGAGGGCAAGCGCGATGCGCGCCGGGATGAAGCCAGCTTGCTTGTCGTTCACAAGGACCTTGATGGCATTCGGATCATGCTCGTTTTCGGGATCTCTCTGAACCTGGACAGCTATCTTGTCTGATTCGAGCGCCTCGAGCCAAGTGGTATCGTTGCCATCGAAGGACAAGCCTGCAACATAGGTACCTTTGGTGGCAAGATCGCCGATATTCGCCATGACTTTAGCTTGCTCGGCTTTTTTCATACCATAGCCTGGGTCGAGGTTTTCGTCGTGTTCGAAGTTGAAGCAGACGAGCTTGTCTTCGTAGGGCCATGTAGACTTGAACACCCCGAAGTCGACATGTGGCCCGTACTTGCGCTCTGCTTTTCTGCGTAGCCGATTTGTCTCGTTAATGACCTCATTCCAACGCGTGCAGCCCTGCTTACGTTCCGTGATGAGCCTATCTTGATTCCATTGCTTGCAATCGTAGCAAGTTACCGGAACTCCGGTTCCTTGCTGATAGTTGGGACATACTCGCTTGTCGTGGACTGGGTCTGAATCGTGCATGGCATCTTCGCATTCGAGTTGAACCCAGTACCAGATTTGGCAACACCATCCACGGGTAGAGTGTCCACCACCTGGTACCCAGTAGGCACAGGCTCGACAATCGCCCTCTACCATCTCGTCTGAGCTGTTTCCATTCTTTGGCGAAACTGGCAAATGACATTCGGTGATC
>CANOHY010000025.1 GCA_947565915.1 uncultured Eggerthellaceae bacterium
ATGCCACATTCTCGCCCGTCCAACCTTGCTTCACGCATTTGTTGTACTCGGTCTTATCGGTAGTGAAGTGATGATCGCCCGACCACTTGTTGTAGAGGCGATAGACCGGCGTGCCGGATGCCGGCGCGTACCACGCGATGTTCTCGCCCTTCCAGCCAAGGGAGCAGAGGAACGAGTACTCATCGTAGCTGAGCGTGAACAGATGCTCTGTGGAGTAGGGATTGTAGAGGCGATAGACTGCCACCTTTGCGTTCTTGTTGTAGTAGTCCATGAATTCCTTGTAATACTGGGATGCAGGTATTGCCCCTGCTGCGTAGCCGAAATCGTCAGCCGTGTAGGTTTGGCTCATGCAGGTTCCGAAGTTCGAGCCGGTCGTGTTGATGCCGAAACCGGTCACGAGGTAACCTGGCTCGATCACATTGAGATAGTGCCCGATCTTCGAGAAGTTACGCTCACCCTTGTCGTAAAGCGCCTTCTCCTCGTAATACCAACCCTCATACGGGTCGGCGTAACCCCACGAGAGGTTCTCGCCCACTTCGAACTGCTGAGCATGGGCGATATTCTTGTCGGAATAATTGGCATCGGCGATGGCGGTCGCCATCATGCTATCGCTCACTTTGAGCTCGCCCAGTCCCAGCGCCTTGCGATACTTCTTATTGAAATCCATGATGAACTCGAGGGACCTCTTCACGTTGGTCAGATCGGTGGCATCTGTCGGCGACCCGATGCTCGTATAGCTGGAATACTTGCTGTTCTTGATGATGTTGACCGCCTCGTTCGAGCCGCGGGACGCGAACCAATCGACGACCGTCTTATTGCTTCCCACGACCTTGGCGGTCTGGGTGGAAAGCTCGACCTTTGCAGCGCCCTCCACATCTTGGGCAAATGCCTGCTGGCTTCCCTCCATAGCCACCACGAGGCAACCTAAGGCCGCACAGAAGAACATGGCAATCGCCATCCACGCCACCTTTAGCCAATGGCTCGCTCTCCCGCTCTCACCTCTTATATCAGACATGTTCCACTCCCTTTCCGCTAGTCACGCTTGAAGAGGTCGCGCGTATACACCTTCGCCGTCACGTCGTTAAGCTCCTCCGACCACCGATTGGCCACGATCACATCGGCGCGACGCTTGAAGTCGGCCAAGTCGTGCGTAACTTCGCTGCCGAAGAAGTCGGCATCGTCGAGCGTAGGCTCGTAGACCAGCACGGGCACGCCTTTGCCCTTTACGCGCTTCATGATTCCCTGCACGCTGCTGGCACGGAAATTGTCAGATCCGCTCTTCATGGTGAGTCGATACACACCCACCACCGGGTTAGGCACGCCCTCGTAAACCAGGGACATCACGCGCGCGAGCACCTCATCGGCAATGTAGTCCTTGCGCGTGCGGTTGGCATCCACGATAGCCTCGATGAGGTTCTGCGGCACGTGGTCGTAGTTGGCCAGCAGCTGCTTGGTGTCCTTCGGCAGGCAATAGCCGCCATAGCCAAACGACGGGTTGTTGTAGTGGCTGCCAATACGCGGATCCAGGCACACGCCCTCGATGATCTGGGACGCGTCCAAGCCGCGCACGCCCGCATAGGTATCGAGCTCGTTGAAGTAGGCCACGCGCAAGGCCAAGTAGGTGTTAGAGAACAACTTCACAGCCTCGGCCTCGGTGGCGCGCATGATCAGGCTGGGCACATCCTCGTCCAGGGCTCCCTGCTGTAGCAACTCAGCGAATTTGCGCGCAGCAGCTTGCAGCTCGACTTCGAAGGCCGACTCGCTCGGAACGCCCACGATGATGCGCGATGGATGCAGGTTGTCGTAGAGCGCGCGTCCTTCGCGCAGGAACTCGGGACTGAAGAGGAAGCGCCCTTGCGGGTAGCGCTCGCAAAGCCCCTTGGTATAGCCCACGGGAACGGTGGACTTGATCACCATGACAGCTTGCGGGTTCACCTCCAGCACCAGATCGATGACTTGTTCCACGTAAGTGGTGTCGAAGAAGTTGCGCTGCGGGTCGTAGTTGGTGGGCGTGGCAATCACCACCAACTCGGCGCTGCCATAAGCTGCAGCACCATCGGTGGTGGCAGAAAGCGAAAGCGGGCGCTCACCCGATGCATCAGCCGCTAAGTAGGATTCGATCTCGGCATCGACGATGGGCGATTTGCGCGCGTTGAGAAGCTCAACCTTCTGCGGAACCACGTCAACCGCAACGACATCGTTGTGCTGAGCGAGCAGCACCGCCAAAGAAAGCCCCACGTATCCCGTTCCAGCTACCGCAATTCTCATGTTCTTCCTCGCTATCTAACCAAATGGCGCCCATTCGACGCTCACGATTCCATTCTAGTAGACCTCGAGGGAGACTTCCAACCATGCGCCCGATGAGGAGAACGCAACCGGCCGCTCGTGGGCCGCGGTAGCTCTAGGCAGGGCGAATTGGGAGACAGGGAGTCAAGACAGGGGGTGAAAGTGCAAATGCTCGCTTCTGGTCCGCGGAGGCTTCGAGCAGCGATTCTGCAGCCCAAAAGCGCAGGTGAAACGCAGTTTCGCCGTTGCGCTTTGGTGCGAAGCCAAGCGCGAGGAGCTTCCACGGCCCAGAAGCGGCAACAGACGAACCAGCGCAGCATCTAGGCGTTCGGATCGTCCACCGATTCCCAGTTCGATGGGTCGCGCACATCATCGCGCACCGAAAGCCACTCGCCCGGCAGATAGGTGGTGCCACCGTTCTCGGACACGTCCCAATCATTCGACACGAACACGTGCTGATCGTGCGCCGTCTTCTCGTCGTTGGTTATCGCATTGCCCGTGAAGGGGTTCACGGGGTTGGCGATAAGCCCCTCGGTTGCCAACGTGGGCACGTCGGCGTTAGTCATGAACTCGCTGTTCGTAGTGAACTCAGTCGCACCGAAGTCCTTCACCATCAGCAGCGGATAGTAGAACTCGTGCAAGTCGGGGTTGTGCATGAGCGGCGTCCCGTGATCCGACACGATGATGATGCGCGTGTTGTCATACACGCCGTTCGCACGCAGGTAATCCAACCACTTCCCGATCTTCATGAATGCAGCCATATTCGACTGATAATGCCGATACTGGTTGCCGTTTTCCATATTCATGGAACCCTCGGGCAAGGTGAAACGGTCGTGATGCTCGGCCTCGTAAGCGGTATTGTCCACCTGCTCGGCCGGCTCGTACTGCGGCTCTTGCAGCAGCTGGGGCTCGTGAGTGGAGTCGTTCGACATCATGACGAAGTTGCCACGCGCGCCATCGTCCTCGACGATGCGCGTCATGGAATTCAGGCTGCGCAGCACGTTGAAGCTATCGAGAAATCCCTTGTGCTGCCCTTCCGCCCGCAAGCCGTCGTCGGAGATCACCTGAGCCCCATAGTCGGCACGCGACGCGTCGGTGCTGTAGTTGTTGTAATGGCCGTTGTCGTAGAGAACGGTCTGCGCGAACAGGGGCAGCGCCTTCATCAGCCCGAAGTAGAAGAAGTTGCGCTTGTAATCCAAGATCTGCTGCTCGTATACCGCTGGGTCGGTGAACCACCCGATGGTGATGTAGGACTTGATACCTTCATAGCCATCGAAGATGCTGATGTCGGGCACCCACTGGTAGCCGGCATAGGTTGGGTCGCACACGGTAACATCGAAGTCGTTCTCGGCGAACAGCACCGGCATCACCTTGAGTGCTTCGTCGTGCTTATCCACCAAAAGCTCGTCGGAGCGACGGTTCATCTCAGCTGATGTGTACTCGTAGCCGCCATAGAGTGCTGGGGCACCGAAGTTCGTGAACCCGCCGAACGAGGTGACGTTGTCGTAGTAAGTGAACCCGGCGAACTGCTGTTTCAGCTCGGGCTTCTCGTTCATGATGAAGGGCACGTATTCACCCAGGGCGCGGTCGAGCATGAGCACTACCACGTTCGGCTTGTCCTTGCTCAAGGTGAGCGAGGGTTGGCTATCTTGGTAGGCATGCACCTGCTGCTGCATCTCCGCAATTGAGCCTTGGATCTGCACCATGTTGTAGACGGACATGCCTGCCAGGGCCACGAACGACACGCCGAGCACCACCGAAACCTGTCGCGAAAACTTCAGGAAGAACGCGATGAAGATGGCCGCGATCACCGCAAGCACCACAACGTTCACCAGCAACTCCGCAAGGTCGAACGAAAGACCGCCCTGGTATTGCAAGCTGGGCGTAAGAAGCCCCAGATTCGTACCGAACAGCAGGTAGTCCACCAAAGCGATGCCGCAAGCCACCCAAATCACCAACTGGAAGAGAGGCCGATAGCGCTGCGTGGTGAGCCAATAGAACACGCCCATCCAAAGCCCGAAGGTGCCGATTGCCAGGCAAAGCGAGCTGACCACGTACCAGATGGGGTCGACGAAATCGGCCAGGCTGCAGAATTCTTGGGGCGAGGCTGCTATCACCGCCGAGGGAATCAGCAGGCCGAAAAGCGCCATGAGAAACAGCGCCGCGGCAACATAGGTCTTCTTCGTGGCAGGGATGCGCTCGAAGGCAGACGGCTGGGCCGCAGGTCGGGTGGTCGCTTCTCTTCCCTTGCTCCCGCGGCGGCGCATGCGGCGCACCACCAGCACAACCAGTGGCATGAGCAACGCAAGCCCCAGCACTATGACGAGCGCCTTCTTCGCCAGGGAGATGTCACCCAAAAGAAGATGGCCAGCAACCAGGATGGCAACACCTGCCACCGCGAGCACCGCCGCCAGCACCTGCTTGGGGTTCTTCAGCTTGTAGAAGAGCGTCTTCACAAGCGAGAACACATTGTTGAGCGTCCAATAGAACACGAGTCCCGCTGGCGAGTTATACAAAAGCACCAAGAACAGGGCTGCCATCACGTAGAGCTGCACCTTGGTCTTGGCCGGCATGCCTTTGGTGAACAGCAGGCAGGTGGCTAGATTTATCGCCGTCATCACGAAGGGCAGCACGTTGATGGTTGCCCCGTCAATGGAAAGCAGCCCATCGGGGGCGCCCAGGTCGCGTATGAACCAGAACGAAACGCCATCGAGCAGCCCCAGATGCGAGAGGTACTGGTAAGCGGCAATGAAGAAGGGGATCTCCAAGAACAGCGACACCGAGCCCTTGAACACGTCAGTGGGCCGATACCCGTTCTCGCGATAGTAGGCCTGCAGCATCATCATCTTCTCGTCGCCGCTGAAGACCTTGCGTATGTGGGCAACCCCCGCGTGAAGCTTGGCCTCCATGTCGCGCTCGTGCTCTTGCATCTTGTCGGCGCGCATGTACAAGGGAAGCACCAAGAAGTTCATGGCCAGGCTCAGCACCACGATGGCAACGCCTGGGCTTCCAACCAGGCGATAGGCCACCATGAAGAAGGTCTCGAAGACCAACTGGATGGGCATGATGAGCACGAAGTACAGGATATCGAGGATGCTCATTTGGCCACCCCCGAACCTTCGAGTGCGCGGGCATCCATGATGCTGTCATGAGCAGCCACCAGGTAATCCACCACCATCTTGGCGCCGTTGCCACGCTGGCACCACGCCTCTTCGCGCAGTGCTTGGCGAGCATTGGCAATCTGCAGGTCGCTCAAGCAAGCGTCGATCGCTGCTTTGATGCCGCCCTTTTGCATGGCTGCGTCCAATTCGAGACCAACCGACGGAAGCGCCTGTTCGGTCCACGTTTCTCCCGGCACCCACCAGGCATCGTAGGGATCCTTGTCGATGGAAGCGCTGGCGTAGATCACCGGCTTGTCGTAGACCAGGGCAAATTCAAAGATGATGCCCGAGAAGTCGGAGATGAGGATGTCGGCGCGGCGCAGGACCTCGAAGTTATCCACGTCGCGATTCCATTCCAGCTGGTCGGAATTGGGAAACCGCTCCATGAGCCCCTCGATCAGCTCGGTTTCCGACTTGAACGACTGCGGATGCGGGCGCACGATGACGTGGTATCCCGTTGCAAGAAGGTCTTTGATCATGCGATCGCCATACTTGCCGAAGATGGCAGCATCGCCCCATGAGGGAGCAAGCAGCACGGTGACCTGCGCGGGTTCAGGATCGGGGGCGCATTCGCTTTCGGGCTCGAGGCGGCGTGCGGACCGGGATTCAGGTTCGAGGGCGCGTGCGGACTGGGATTCAGGTTCGGGGGCGCCTTCGTGCGAAGGCGCTATCTCGCCTGCGCCCTCGCGGGTGTCCTCACTTGTGAATACCCCCCCCCAGCACGCTTTTTCGGGTTGGAACGCCAACGACTTCTCCAAGCGCTCGGCCATGGCATCCATATAGGGAGCACCTACCACGGATATCTCCTTGGGCTGCAGGCCGCGCAACTCCTCTAGTTCGCGCACTCCACGAACCTGCGCGGGCCCCGAAGCCAACACGGCGTCGTAGAAATCGATGCCGAACATGCGATAGAGCTGCGCTTCGCCTACGCTGTGGAATATGTGCACGTAATGGTCTATCTCCGGCGAGCGCTTCCACTGATACACGTCGAGGCCCGGAGTGGTCGAGAGCATCACATGCGCACGCATGGTGTTCAGCTTCGCGAAGGCCGCATTGCCCGCGCCGATGAACCGCGCATGCACGCGTGGCAGCTCGCAAGAAAGCGCAGCATCGTCTTCCGAGGCCGTTAGGTAATCAACATCGATGCCGCGTGCATCCATCTCGCGGCATATGGGTTCGAAGATGTTCCAATAGCGCTTGTCATCACTGAAGATGGCGTATGCTGGGCACTCCTGGCCCTCATCTGCTTTCGCCTTGCCGCCGCTCAACAAGAACTTCAGCTTCACCCAAGCCGATCTGAATGCGAAATTTGCCGCCCCAACGATGCCAATCAGGATCGCAAAGAGCATGCTCCCTGTGCCAGGGTCGATGTAGAGTTCCATGTTCTACGGCACCGTTATCCTCTGTCGCGTGTCCTCCACCAGGCGAAGGACCACGCGCATAAAGCGATTGCAATCGCCAGTTCCGCCCAAAGTTGGGTTTCATTGTACAACTTCGCGCTGCAGGCAGTGGCATTCATCAGCCCATGGGCCACCATGCTCGGAAACAGGCTGTCCGTGCCCAGGCGAGCGAAGCCGAATACGACCCCGATGCATGCCGACATGATTACCTGCACAAGCACGTAAGCTGGCGTGAGCTGACCGGCATTGAAAAGGTGCGCGCAAGCGAAGATGGCCGATGTGAGCGCCACATTGGCGAGCGGTTGCATCTTGCCTTGGGTGAAGATGCCCATGAGCAGGCCACGGAAGCAAAGCTCCTCGACGAGCGCCGCGCAAACGAGCGTTACTGCGGCTGCAAGCGACGCTGCCTGCATGCCTTTCCCGGCCAGGATTATGTTAGCAACGGGAAGAACGAGCACCGGCGCATAGGGAAGCGACTTCCTCAAGATGCGGCGCACATCGCCGCGGGCGCACGAGAGGCCGCTCAGGCGCGCAAGGCCCGCAAGCTTGACGCACGCGAAAGCCGCTATGGCGAAGACGGGCATCAAGACGGCCACAGCAAGCTGCGCATGCCCGGGCGCGAGCAGGGCTTCGGGCACCATGAAGATCAAGCTGTAAGCGACCGCAATCACCACAAGCACTATGCAAGCTCTTGTTGTCATGGCTGCATTATCGCATTCATGCTCATAGAAGCGAGATGCCCGATCTGCGGCGCGCTTAGGGGCAACGCTCTTCACGGCCGACCGAAAGCTCGTCGAGCTCTGCACCAAGAACGGAGTGGATGTCGTTCACCACATGGACCTAGGCGACTCCACTATCGAAGAGCTCGCTGACTAGCACGTGGGCCACTTTCTCAGGTGGCCCACATATATTATCCTTATAAAGATATAATTTTCGCAAATTTCTAAGGGGGAGAAAGACCATGTCGAATTGCGCGAGCAAAGAACACAAGCCGGGCTGGGACGAGATATCACAGCTACCAAGAGAATGGAACCTGTACAAGGACCTGATTGCTGGCATCCCCGAAGGCATCGCCGTGAAGGACTACTGCATTGGAAACCATTGGATCTTCCTCGAGGCTGAATGCGGCTTCGGCATGTCCATGGCCACGCACGGCGGATCGGGAACGCTCTCGCTTGGCGAGCAACCCCTTCACATGACGCTGCGCGACGTGGCTTGCCTTGCCACCAGCTGGAACTTCATGGAGGCAAGCGTGGGCGTGGCCGCGCTGAATGCTTGGTACTCGTATGGCGAGCGCGTCAAAGAAGCCGGCATGAAGATCGAGGCCAAGGGCACCAACGACGCCTTCGACCTGTACAAGCGCATCTGCACAGGGAAGAAGGTGACCGTGGTGGGGCACTTCCCGCTGGTCGAACGCTTGGCTGACGACTGCAAGCTCACCGTGCTGGAGCGCGAGCCGCAAGCTGGCGACACGCCCGACCCGGCATGCGAGTACCTGATTCCGCACCAGGATGTCAGCTTCATGACCGGCATCACCCTGACGAACAAGACGCTCTCTCGCTTGCTGCAGCTTGCTTCAAGCGGCGACAGCAGCGTGATCATGGTGGGACCAAGCGTGGTGCCCGCACCCGTGCTGTACGGCTACGGCGTTGACTGCATGGCGGGTTCGGTGATTACCGACCCCGAGCGTGCGCGTGCAGCCATCCTGCATGGGGCGACTTCCAGCATCTTCGGACACGGCGTTGAGAAGATGCGCGTTGAGCGCCCCGGCTGGCTGGCCTCCTAGCAAGCGAAAGCCGAGTCGTATTCAAAAGACGCGCATTCAATTGAATGCGCGTCTTCCGGCTGATGCTCTTTCGCTGACCTCTAGTCAGTACCCTAAAACGGAAGCTAGCTACCAATAGGACCTGACGCTCTGGTATAGACCATGCCATCTGCAGAAAGCGTATCGGTGGCGCTATCGTATACGTACGTCGAAGCGTCAGCTCGCAAGGTCACCCTGCCATCACGCACATCACCCACCTGGCTCCAGGTTGACGTCGTCTGATTCATGCGCATTTGGCTTAAGAACCGGCCATCTTCATAGAAGGTAACAACATGAATCATCGGAGCACCGCCGCCGCTTGATGACCAACTCCAGCTGCCAATGAAGCCACGCGCGTTCTTGGCCTCTTCCTCCTCGCGTGCGGTTATCTGAGGAAGCAGCTCGTTGCCATGCGCGATCTGAGCGTCTATGGAAGCAATCAGATTGGCGTAATCCGAACCGGCACCCGCATCATCGCCCCAGATGGCTTTCTCTTGCTCGATGGTTGCCTTGAGAGCCGCCAGCGCATCAAGCTTTTGCTGGCATGCCGAAGACGAAAGCGACTCTGCCGTATCGCCGTCACCAAAGCTCGCGGCAGCCAAGCTCTGCTCATAGTTCTGCTTGAACCAGGCGCGGATGCCCGCCATGGTTTGGTCGAGCGAGTCGAGTTCTTGAGCGATGTCATACGTCGAGCCATTGGGCAAAGCGAGGCCACCCTGCTGCTGCTCGCTTTGCAAGGAATCCTTCGCAGCCTGGCAAATCGCGTATTGCGCGAGCAGCGTTGCGCGATCGGCGCCCTCCCCCGTATTCACGTCAAGGGCATTGGCCTCCTGCATGATGCCATCGACGCTCTCCTGAATCTGCTCCGTGCGCTCCTCGACCTTCTTCTGCTGGTCGGCCTGCCACATGTTATAGCCAACGATGCCCACGACGACCACCACAACCACGATGGCGATGCAAGCAATGAGAATGTTGCGACGCTTGTTCGACGAGCTCTTTTCCGGCTTCCGCGAAGGAGCAGCAGCCTGCTGGGGCTGCTGGGGCTGCTGGGGCTGCTGGGGCTGTTGGGGCTGTTGCGTGGCTTGGGAAGCCGATTCGGTCGAACCCTGCTGTGGCATCTGCATGGGTTGTTGCTCTGCCGGAACTGCTTGCGTTGGCTGCGCAACTGGCTGGGTGCTTGGTGCCTTGAGCGAAGTGCCGCACTTCGAGCAGAAGGCTGCCCCGTCGGGAAGTTCGTTACCGCATGCGGGACAATACATGGTCAAGCTCCTTGCATCGACTTATCGAGAGCGAATCAACACTGCGAGATTATAGAACGAAACTCACGTCATGACCGCAAGCTGCCCGGCACCATTCCGGCATCGGCATACTGTCCAGCATGCGCCAATCAGCGCCTCTTCCTCATTCTGAAGTTGACGCCAAGCGCAACGCCAATTGCTACGGCCACCACGACTTGCACCCCTACCACAGCTACGAGCAAATTGGCGACATCTGCGTTGGCATTCCCTGCGGCATCCTTGGAACCCGAAGCCTTCGAGCTTCCCCTGTCGAGCGAGAGAACTTCGCTTGCAGCGCTACTCTCGGCTGCGTTGTCGGGATTATCAGCCGCCCCGGAAGCCGATTGGCCGTCTTCGTTCGACAAAGAATCACCTTCCGAGGGCGTGCCATCGGTTGCAAGCGGATCGGACGGATTTCCAGAAGGCGCGTAAGGGTCGTTGGGCCAGCTGGTTTCGCCACCCCAGGGCGCGCCTCCCGATTCACCCGTTTCGCCAATTGCACCTGAGCTTCCCTGATGACCCGAGTTGCCTGCATTGCCAGAGTTGCTAGAATTCCCCGAACTGCCCGCGTTGCCGGAATTGCCTGAATTCTCATTCTGTTCGCGGGCAGCCTCATCGATCCAGTTCACATGCGCCGTGGCAGTCCCCTTGTTCTTAGCGGCATCCTGGAACTCGAAGGTGAACTCGCCGTTCTTGGAGAAGGCATGCGTTATGGTGCCATCTCCCGAAACATGAACTCCCTTGGTATTGGTGATGGTGATTGGCTCGCTTGGCACCAACGTGGCGATGACATCCTCGGCGGTCGTGCTCGTAGTGTTGTAGCTCACCGACGCTGTGGGAGCTTCGCGGTCGATCCAATCTACCTTCGCCGTGGTAGAGCCCTTGTTCCCCAGAGCATCCTCGTATTCGAACAAGAACTCACCATTGTCGGGGAAGGTATGGGTTTCGCCTCCCGCGCTGGTGACGTGCGAATCGGATTGGTCCTCGAGGGAAATCGTTGCCGTCACGTTCTTGTTCGTGGCAGTCGGCTCGTCGTAGGTGATGGTTGCCTTGGGCGCTTCATGATCAATCCAGTCAACCTTTACGGGGTAGCTGCCCTGCATGCCGTCGGGGTCGATATACTGGAAGTAGAACTCGCCGTTCTCGTCGAACGTGTAGGTGTTCTTGCCACCGTTGTTCATGATGTGATAGCCATCGGGAAACTCGATTACCACATCAACCGGGTCCTTCGTGGTCTTGTCCGACGTCGTCGAGAAGTTCAGGTTCACTTCCGGAGTCTGCTTGATCCAGTACACGCTGGCAACAGCCGTGCCACTGTTGCCCGCGGCATCGACCAGCTCGAAAGTGAACTCGCCATTGCTGTCGAACGTATGGGTCTCGCCACCCTCGCTCGTCACGGTAACGCCCTCTTCGTTTGGCTCCACTGTTGCAACGACGGGTTGGTCGGTGATGTCGGTGGTGCTGTAGGTAACCGTGGCGGTTGGCTCCTCATGGTCGATCCAGTCCACGGTGATCGTCTTGCGGCCTGCATTGCCCGCTTCGTCGGCGAACACGATGTCGATGGAGTTGTTCTCTATGAACGTGATGCTCATGGGACCAGCGCTCAACTTCCCATCATAGGGCTGTCCGCTGCCGTCCAAGACGCTGATGCCGTCGGTTACGATGGTCACCGGCTCGTCGAACGTCATCGATACGACCACATCGCTATTGGTCGGATCGGTGGTGCTGTACGAGACCTCCATCTGGGGCGCCGTCTTGTCGATCCAGTCGACGGATGCCGTGGTAGTGCCCTTGCTGCCCGCTGCATCGACGTACTCGAAGGTGAAGCTGCCGTTCTCGGTGAACGTAAGCGACGTAGCCCCACCAGGCGTGTTCGTCACGGTTATGGGCCTCGTTGCATTGACGAGCGTAGCCACCACATCGCCGTTCGTCTTGCTTATGACGTCGTAGCTTACCTTCGCCTTCGGCATGGGGTCGGCTGCCAGGTCTTCGTAGAGCTTGACATCGGCAATCGAGACCAAGCCCTTGGCTCCCAAGGGGAGGTTGTTCATGCATTCCGCGGTCTTGCAGGTGAGCCTGATGTATTTCGCTTGAACCGGCGCGAACGTCTCGGCATGCACTCCCGCGCCCGTCTTCGAGGTGTCGCCGTTCGCAACAACATCGGACCAATTCTTGAGATCCATGCTCACGGAAATCGAGAATTGCTGCACGAGCCCGTAAGGTACGCCTATCATCGACGTCAGGCGCTTGGGAATGAAATCGAAACCCGAGAGGAATCTCGGCTCATCCAACTCGATGGTAACGTAATGGGGAAGAGCGCCCTTTCCCGTCAGCCAATATGTGTTGGTGTTGCCATCGAGGATGTTCGCTGGGCCGCCCGCCGCTGCACCGCCATGCGCTTCCGCGATCTTCAGATGCCCGGGTTCGATGTAGTTGCGGTTCTCGATGATGATATTCTCGGTGAACGTATACCGAACATAGTTGGTTGCAAGCTGCGTGCCCGTAGCGTGATTGCGAATAAACAGACGTTTGCTACCCTCGAGGTTCGGAGTTGTCGTAGCTGGGATCCACGTGGCATCTGCGGGCACAACGATCGACTCCACGTCGTCGGTGAGATAGTATTCCATCGCGCTGGTCATGCCATTGATGCGGTTCTCATCGTCGTTGGGCGAAAGCCCCACTGCCGAAAACGACGGTTGCGTGATGTCGATGGTGAAGGTGTTCCCCTGACGCGGGGCGCCTATGATGTGCACCTTGATGTCGTCCTTGGCGGTGATGCGAGCGATTTGCTCAGGTGGCAGCGTCACGGAGTCCTCATGTACCTCGATCCACGTGTTGCCCCCGTCAAGGCTGTATTCCCAAGCTACGCCCGCGCCTTGGAACGACTTAGTCAGGACCAGCTGGTTCGCGCTTGCACCATCGAACGAGAAGGTGGCAACGCGATTGTCCAGAACGCCGAGCAGCGCGTTCGCAACGGCATTGATCTCCTTGGCTTGGATGGACTGCGCGCCGGTTGCGCGAGAGGCTTCCTGCAGCGTAGACTGCACCAGCATCATGAACCTCGCCTTAACGACGGGGTCGGTGATCTTCGCACCCAGGCGGCGCGTGAGGTCGTACATCGGAAGCGGGTGGTACTTCATGTCGTTGGCGCACTGGGCGGCAAGATCATAGAGGTCCTCCTGCGAGGAGTTCGTGCGTTCATCCAGCGCGATGTTTATGAGGCCATTCCAAGCGTCCAGGTTGATGTGCTCTTGGTCGTAGGCGTCGTTGTAGATCTGGACCAGCGCATCCCAGTCGTTGCGATAGACCTTCGCCATGAGCATCAGCATGTTCGCTTTCTCGAACGTGTCGTACTCATTTTGAGCTTCCTGCGACAAGAACATGTACGAGGCAGACTGGATATTGCCGTTGTTGGTCACGTTCGCACCACCAGCGCCCCATCCGTAGGGCATGAGCGTAGGCGTGGTATTCGCCCAACCGCTAGCCACGATGCTGTTGGTGAGCTGCCAGGCGTTCTTGCCGCCGCCCGCATCGTACATGTAGATGTACGCGCAATGACCGGGCTGGCCGACGGGTGTGGCAGGATACCCCCATGCGCATTGGATGTTCGAGCCCGTCTTGGAGAGGCCACCGCAAACGGCACCCTCTTCGAACACGATCCAGAGCTTCGGATAGCCGCTCTTGTAGGTGATGTTGTAGGCGGACAGGTTGTACTTCGCATCCCACTTGGCGTAGTTCGCCGGCGAGTAGTACTGCGGGCTGCCGTACGAGTAGCCCAACCCGTACTTGATGTAGGTATACGGATTGAAGCGCGCGCTGAGCTGCGCGCCGTTTCCGAACTTCGAGGTGTAGTCGCGCAACCACAAGATCTCCTCGTCGTCGATCTGGGCCGTCATGACCCAGCGCATCTCCTCAACGGTGAAGTTCGCGAACATCCCCGGGCTGCCGAGCTTGTTGTTCTCGTACATGCTCTTGAAGATCTCATAGCGCGTCACTGGGTTGGAGGTTTGGTTGTTGAAGATCCATAGGTTGATGGGACGCGCATGGGCAAGAGAGAGCGCCAACATCATGCGCAGGTTCAGATCGCCGTTGCGCACGCCGTTGACAACCGTGTCGTCTTTCAGGTCGTCTTTGTGCGCCGCGTAGAGGTTGCTCAGCACCTGGAGCGCGTTCGCGTACGTGCCGTTGGGAGTGCTTCCCATGGTCCACAGGCGCAATGCCTCCTCGTCGTTCAAGAACCATTCCAGCATCGTGCGGTTCTCTGGGCTGGTCTCGACGAAGGTGCGCAGCCCATACTGGCCCATGTTGGCGATGAGGGTGCGCTGAAGCAGCAGCAGTTGCAATTCTTCTGGCACGGGACCGCCCGTGTACTTGGACATGATCTCGGCATCGAGGTCCTCGACGGTCCTGACGATGTTGTCCGTGTAGCCTTCGTGCACCAGCTTGGTGTCGGCCCAAGCGGCATGGTCGGATGCGTTGCTGCCATTGGCATCGGCATACAGGCGAATGTACTTGATGCCTTGGATGTCGATTCTGAACTGACCAGCGCCATCGCCGCTCTTAATCGGCGCGGGATCTGCGTCGGTCCGCAGGTCCCAGTTCACGCCATCGCTGGAGGTGTAGACGTAGAACTTCACGCCATTGCCCACATTGTTGTTCGTTGTGTTCAAGCCGTAATAGGTCACGAAGTAGTGGTAATCGGCGCTGTATTGGCTGATGTCGTAATCGACCGTAGAGGTGGCGTGGGCGAAGATGCCCTTTTGGAACGTGGTAGCCGATCCGTTCACGTTTAGCGTAATGCCACCGTTGTTGACACCGTTCTTGTCCAGCGTCAGATTGCCCCAACCAACCTTGGCGGAAGCATAGGGAATATCGGAAAGGTAGACGACATCACTCGTGGCATCGCCATCGTCGACGAAGATGCTATCACCCGATAGGGATGCGGCGGTGAGAGCGGAGTCGTCCGCCACGGCTAGCTGCGACGGGCTAAAGAATACCAAGCCGAAGAAGAGCATGGCGCATAGCACGAAGAAGCGAATCGGTTTCGATATCCACGATGTCAGCATAAGGAATTCCTTCCCAAGCCTCCAGTTGTCAATCGCCCGCGTCACGGCCGTCAGCGGGACTGCGTTTATATTATCCGGATATTATAGAATCTTCGACAATCATTGTGGAGCCTTGGCGCGCGAATCCTCGCGAATCCTGCGAAATCTTCTTTTCTCTTCGCGCCTTGAGCATGGAAAAACGGAGAATTCGCTATGCTTTTGCAGCAAATCCCTATGAGATGATTCCTCGCGCTGCACCATGCAGCTTCACGACCACGAAACCTGCTCTATTAGATTCCGTTGAGGACGATGCCAGCATAGTCCTGGCTTTAATGGAATACATGAGCGATGACCACGCTGTCCTCTTCTTTGAAGTACAGAGCAAGATGGCCTTTCACTAAAACCGTGTGGTATCCAAGACGTCCGAGCACCTCGAATCGCGAAAGGCGATGCTCCACGACGCCGCTTCGAAGGCTTTCGAGCATAGCCTCCCATTCATCGAGAAAGGATGCTGCGCCGCGTGGCGAAGAAAGCTGCTGGCAATGGGTATGTGACCATCGCCGACCCGTAATACAAGTTCGAGGTTACGCTCACCAACAAGGGCAAAGAGGTGGTGCAGAAGCGCATGGCCGCCGAGGACCGTGCTGCCGATGCCATCTTGGAAGGCTTGAGCGAGCAGGAACGCGAGCAGCTGGCGAGCATCACCGTGAAGATTTCGCAGACATGCGAAGAGCTCGGGATTGACTACTCCGCGATCAAGGAGCGTAAGCATAGCTGCAAGAAGCATGGCAACCATGGTGGCCAGGGCAAGGTCGGACATAGTGGTTGCGAAGGCGGAGGCCACGGTGGTCACAAGTGTAGCGGTCATGGTAATGGTGGCTGCAAGAAGCATGGTGGGCACGGGCACGGTGGGCACGGACGCTGCTGCCATGAAGGCTCCGCTCCGCACTACGTCTTCGTTTTCGGAGAAGGCGGCCACCATCACCATCATTGCAAATAGAGGATGAACCGATTTTGCGCGAGCTAAACTAACCCGGACATATCTATAGGGAGCTTAAGGACACTTGAATGAACCTGAGGCGTAGCTAAATCAATTCTATGCGAACCTCTAGCAAACCTGGTCAATTCGAGTTGAATTTATAGCCGATATAGGGTGCGAGATTGTCTCACTTGACCAGGGTTTTCTCGTTCATCAAACCAAGCGCCGACGATGCAAGCCCGTCGGCGCTTTCTGTTTCCGCACGCTGCCAGCTTTCGCGCCTTTCCTAAGGCCCATCTACATCGACTTCGGGCCCCAGATGTATGGATTCCAAAGGTTGGCAAACAAACCGGGTTTTAAAACCACCAGGTCAGAAGCTCGTTGGCCCAATCGGATCTTTCTCAAGCACCTGAATATCCATGCACCTGACGCCCGAAGTCGATGTTAGGGCCCATGTTTTTAGATAGTGCGGAATAGTGCACCATAATAATGTTCCTAATACGGTATATTTCATCCTTGATTCAAGCTATAATTTTTATTCCTAATTCGGTCCGTTTAATGCATCCACGAAAGAGGGAACGATGCTCACAACACACGAAGCAGCAGAACGCTTGGGTGTGAGCGAAAGACGCGTTACTAAATTAATTGAGTCGGGCTCGTTGAGTGCTCAGAAATTCGGCCGAGCCTGGATGATAGACGAAGCCTCCGTTGCCAAGCGCCTCGAGCGAAAGCCGCAAGCCGGTCGACCCCCTATCGAGCAGAAGCCCGATAACGCGCGTTACATCCTCATGTGCCACGACCATGAGGTCCTCGCCTTCACCTGCAATCTCGTCACCGAGGAAGTACGCAAGGTGGAGCCGCTCTCTGGCATCGATTGGAAACCTCTAGGGATTGGCCGCTTGGACAGGTTACCCGACCAGTACAATCTTCGAGAATGGCTTGTTCACCGCATTATCCCCCAAGGTCGCCCGAACCTCAGACGTGCCTTGCGGGAAATCGGCTTCACCACTCCTCTCGCGTTGATGCTGGAGTCCGGCGGTGCGAGTCTCACTGACCCTTATTGGTTCATGCCCCTAAATGGAAGCGCGTCATGGGAGGAAGTCAACTGCTTCGCCAATGGCTACGACAACAAGCTAGGCAACTTGCTCCTCGATGATGAAGATAATCGATTGGGCGAAACGCGTAAATCTGATGCGGGCAGCATTATCAAGGGAGTCGCATCTTCCACTTCCCCAGATGTCGCCACCAACGGACAGCTTGCCAAACGCTGGATAAGGCGTGCTGGCATTGATTACCTCGTGAAAGGCGGCACAGGCAACGAGAATCGCGAACCATACAACGAGCTTTTAGCTACGCGCTTGGCGAGCAGGATCCTTGAAGTTGGCGAATATATGCCCTATGAGCTTATTAACGAAGGCGGTCGGGCCTATTCTCTCTGCGCGAACATGGCAGATGAAACCACCGAACTCGTGCCAGCGCATGACGTACTCACCGCTTTTGGGATGACGGAAGGCCGCGACCTGCACCGTGGTTATTTAGACGCTCTGCACGAACTTGGCGTGGCTGATGCTCAACAGCTCATCGACAAGATGATCGTAATCGACCACCTCATGGCCAATTTCGACCGCCATACGCACAATTTTGGGCTGTTACGCAATGTGGAGGAGCGTGATAGTTATCGCATCGCGCCTCTTTTCGACCACGGATGCGGCTTCTACAGTCGCGCAACTACTGCGGAATTGGAAGCTCGTCCCTACGCATGGACGAGCAATCCATTCAGCGAATACCCCTCGCAGCAGCTTGCTCTTGTGAACGACATCACTTGGTATGACCCGACGATGCTCGATGGCTTCCTTGATGACATAGATGAGATTTTGGGGCAGAATCCCGAAATCGATGAGCGCTTCATCGCTGCTGTGAAGCGCCAAACCGCTCGCCAAATCGACACCGTGAACGGTTTGGCGGCAGAGCGAGGCGTCACTATGCCTGGATGGTGAAAGCTAGTAATCCTTAGCGGCATCGCTGCTCATCCATTGCCGATAGAAGGCCTCATATTCGCCAGCGAGAATGGCCTCACGTGCCTGCTCCATGAGATGCGCGAGAAAGTAGATGTTGTGCAGCGACAGCAATATGCCACCCAGCATCTCTCCTTGCTTTATCAAATGGCGCAGATAGGCGCGGCTATGATTAGCGCATGTGTAGCATCTGCACATCGGGTCGAGCGGTCCGAAATCACGAGCATACTTCGCGTTCTTCAGACTCCTGCGACCCTGATGCGAAAATGCTGTGCCCATCCGCCCCGTCCGCGTGGGTAAGACGCAATCGAACATGTCCACGCCTTCGCGCACGGCCCTCACCAGCGTTGTAGGATTGCCGACCCCCATAAGATAACGCGGGCGATCCTCGGGAAGCAGGCGAGCTACGGTTCCCAGCGTCTCGAACATCACATCATGCTCTTCTCCAACGGAGTAGCCCCCAATGGCAAAACCGCCGAAAGCCCTGCCGCCGCCATTCACGCTCTCTCGCTCGATATTCTGAAGACTCTCGATGCTCTTGACGCGCAAGTCCAACTCCATCCCACCTTGAACTATGGCAAACAATGTTTGATCTTTGCGTTTATGGGCAGCGAGGCTTCGTCGTGCCCACTCAATGGACAAATCAGTAGAACTCTCGACGAGTTCGCGCGAAGAAGGATAGGGCACGCATTGGTCCAGCTGCATGACGATGTCCGCGCCAAGAGCTTCCTGGATGGCCATGTTGTCCTCGGGCGACCAGCGGATCCGCGTTCCGTCGTAGATTGATTTGAAGCTCACGCCATCGGCATCCACGGTTCGCGTATCGGCTAGCGAAAAAACCTGATAGCCACCGGAATCGGTAAGCATAGGGCCATCGTAACCGCAAAAGCCATGAATGCCACCCGCCTGCTCGATCGCCTCTATCCCGGGGCGTTGGGAAAGATGATAGGTGTTGGCAAGCACCACTTGAGCGCCCGCCTCCTTCAGCTCAGGCACCGTGAGCCCTTTGACCGTTGCGCTCGTGCCAACGGGCATGAACATGGGCGTATGGAAATCGCCATGAGCCGTAACGTATGTGAGTGCGCGGCTATGGCCATCTTGCGCATCCAGCGTGCAGGAAAAGAGCTGAGCCATTGCTTCGACTCCTTTTATCGCATCCCAACTTGTCGCTTCACTCGATTGCCTTTCGCGCCAAACCTCTGACGGGCGCGGATGCCGCTCGAAGCAAGGGGCATCCGCGCAATCTTCTCAAATGGGCAATCGTGCTCCCGAGCCCACCAGCGCATGCAGATTACTTGCAATGCTCCTGGTAGAACTCCTTGCCGTAGGAGGTCATCTCCTCCACGATATACTTGTTGTTCTCGGGAACCACCGGCCAGATGAGGCTCGGCAAGCAGGGGAAGAAGCGAGGGATGTTGCCGTACTCATCGATTGCCCGCCTGACCTCCGCCTTGATGGATTCCTCGTTAGCGTCGCTCGCATCGATCACACTGTTCTTGATGCCGCCCATCAGCGCCATGCGGCCAGCGACCTGCTCGCCCACCTTCGGAATGTCGTTTTCCGTGATCACGCCTTGCCAGATATCGATGCCAAGTTCGATCATGTCCTCCAATATGGGCGTACAGATGCAATCGGCATGATGCATGTAAAGAGCGCCCTTCGAATGAACGTGATCGACAAGACGCTTCTGATGAGGCTTGATGATCTCGCGCCATACGTCAGGCGGCAAGAACAAGTTCATCGCATTTCCCCAGTCATCGAGATAGAGCATGATATCTGGTTGGGTATGCTCGTAAAGCAGATCGGCCATCTGGATCTTGAAATCGCAGATGGCGCCAATCAGCTCGTACATCTCGTCGGGGTTCGTCATGTAGGCTACCAGAGCCTCTTCGATGCCCATGAGCGCATGGCTTCGCTCGAACAAGCCCTGATTGGTGAACGAGATGACAAGATGCTCGTCGCGGTCGATGCCCTTAGCATATTCAGAAACAGGACCCCAATCCAGCTTGGAGGGATCAGGCACCACGACCTGCTCTTTCCAGTGCTCGATGTCCTTGATGACAGCATTCTGGGCGTTCACCACCGGATGCGGGCCAGGAGTCCCTTCATGCCACATCCACTCCACGCCCCAGGAATCCTTCCCCGAACCGCCATAGGGCACTTGGTCGGAAAGAAACTGGGGGTCCAGCAAGAAGCATCCATCCATCTCGCCGATGAAAGGCTCCCATGCATAGGGGATACGATCAGCCTGCTCGCCCTTGAAGATCGCGAGCCAGTTCTCTTTGTTGTTCATTGAATTCCTTTCTCATTCGAATGCTATAAGCCTCCCATGCCCCTAGAAATGGGGCATGGTCTTGTCCTGGAAGTCGAGCTCGTCGCTCTTGCTGCGCGGCAACACTAGGTTCAGCAAAAAGCCCATCACCAGCGCAAATGCGAATCCCGGGACGGGATAGTCGCCCAAGGGAATGGTGATGCCCGCAACGGACATGCCAATCCCCACCACGATCACCGGAGCCACGATCATCGTGTTGCGCACGATGTCGAGGTTCACCGTACGCGCTACAAGCATGCGCAGCGCATTGCAGGCGATGAGTCCGAATATCACAACCGAAACGCCACCAATCACGCAATCGGGTATGGCGCTAATCAAGGCTTCGAGCTTCGGGCAGAAGCCACCGATGACGAAAGCCAGCACACCCGCATACCAGAATATCTGCGTGGCGAACACGCGTGTCACGCTCATCACGCCCATGTTCTCCGCGAAGGTCGTCGCCGGCGGTGCACCGCAAAAGCCCGCGAAAATGGTAGCGAGGCCATCGCCCAGAAGCGAGCGATGGAACAAGGGCATGAAGTTCCTGCCCGTAACCTCTCCCACCACGAACAAGTGGCCCATATGATCGATAGCCAAGACGAAGGCCACCGGCGCAATGAGCAGTATCGCCCTCGCGCTCACGACAGGCGCGATCACATGCGGCACGCCAAACCAGGGACTCTCGAGAACGGGCGTAATGTCGAACAGCCCTAGAAAACCTGCAAGCACGCAACTCGCGATCACTCCCATCAGAACGGATATGTTCGAGACGAAATGTCCTTCGAGCCCCGAGAAGAACACGACTACCGCAAATGCGCAGAAAGCGCAGAGCAAATGCTGCCATGGCGCCATGGAGCCATCCGCGACCAAGGCCATCTCAACAGCAGTGCCCGACAGCCCGCAGCTGATCACGAATATCAGCGATGCCACCAAGATTGGCGGAAAGTACTTGTCTATCCATGCCGTCCCCGCCATCTTCACGATGAATGCGATGGCGACGAAGATGACCCCCACGGCCACGATGCCCGATTGCAGCTCGGCTTGCGTGCAGTAGGCGCTCGCTAAGCCGAGCGGAGCTATGAAGGCAAACGAGGGCCCCAAGTAGCTGGGTATCTTCGAACGTGTTACCACGAGATAAATCAAAGTGCCGATACCAGAGCACATCAGCGCTATGGAAGGCGGGAACCCTATGAGCAAGGGCACCAGAACCGTGCCGCCGAACATTGACATGAAATGCTGAGCACCGAGAAGCGCAGCCTTGAGAACCGGAAGCTTTTCGTCGATGTCCACATACCTCTTCTGCTTGGACATAGGACTACTCCTCTGGGGTGCGGGCTCGCCGTTACGAACGAGCCCGCATGGTCGATTACTCCATGGTGAAAGGCTCGAGATCGTCGGAGGCAAAGTCGCCCTTGCTCGCAGTGCTCGGAACCACCAAGTTGATCACAACGCCGGCAATGGTGGCCACCAGAAGCCCAGGAAGCGAGAAGTCGCCCACGGGGATGGAGATGAACGACGTCATCATGCCAATGCCGATGATCAGCACGGTAGAGCACACCATGAGGTTTTTGTTGTCGTTGAAGTCAACCTTGTTGTCTACGAGCACGCGAATGCCGCTGGTAGCGATGGTGCCGAACAGCAGCAGCGACACACCACCCAGCACGGGAGCCGGAATGGAAAGGATCAAAGCTGCCAGCTTCGGGCAGAAGCCACCAGCGATGATCGACAGCCCGGCCGCATACCAGAATACGCGGCTCGAATAGACCTTCGTGACACCCATAACGCCGATGTTCTCCGCAATCGGGGTAAGCGCAGGGCCGCCCATGAAGCCCGAGACCATAGTGCCAAGGCCATTGCCGATCAACGACTTGGGCAGCATCTTCACGCAGTCGTAGCCCACGATGCCGCCGATGACCATCAGCTTGCCGATATGCTCCACGATCACCACGAAGCCAATGGGCGCAATGGTGAGCAGAGCCTCAATGGAGACAGATGGGAACACGAGCTCTGGCAGGCCAACCCATGCGGCTTCAGCAACGGGCGTGAAGTCCACGTATCCCAGCGGAATCGAAATGATGTATCCGATCACGATGGCGATGAGGATGGGGATGGTGCTGATGAAACCGCTGAAGAATGACGAGAACACGATGCAGGCGATAAGCGTGATGAGTCCGATGAGGAACGCCGTGCCATCGAACCCTGCTGCTGCATCGTTGTTGTAGAACACCATGGTGATGGCATCGGGTGACAGGCCAATGCCAATAACGGTGATAATGGCACCGATGAGCACGGGCGGGAATACCTTATCGAGCCAGCCCGTGCCCGTGAAGTGCACGATCACGCCCACGATGAGATAAATTACGCCGGCTCCCATGATACCGAAGAGCGCTGCGCTTATGCCTTGGGTGGCGCCAACCATGACCACCGGACTGATGAACGCGAACGAAACGCCCAGATAAGCAGGGATCTTGTTCTTGTTTATCAGCAGGTAGATGATCGTGGCGATGCCGGTGCACATCAAGGCAAGCGAGGGATTCAATCCCATCAGCAGCGCAGGCACGATGGCACCGCCGCTGATGAGCGCCATGAAGTGCTGTGCGCCATAGCCGAGCGCCTTGGGCACGGCAACCTTATCGTCTACGCCAATGACTTGCATCTCCTTACCTTGTGTCGCCTTCTGCAAATTTGCAGATGTATCGTTGGTCTTGTTCTCTGTGCTCATGAGCACTCCTTAAGTCGAAACGGGTAATCCAAAACCGCTCAGGATTGCGCTTGAATCGAAGGGGGTTTGGAACAGCGAGATAACGCCAAGGCTGCGGCTTCCATCAACCGTGCTTGCGCTCAAGCTGCGGTCGAGATAGCCCACATTGCCGCAAGCAACCTGGTACTCCCCGGCGGGCAGCCTCTTGAACCAGAAATTGCCGAAATCGTCGGTTGTCGTTGCGGCGACCGGGTTGCCCTCGACATCGAGCAAGCGCACCTCGGCGCCGATGAGCACCTCGTCGTTCTCGGTGTCCACAACAGTGCCGGCAACGAAGGTCTTCGGGTCGTTGAGATAATGCACGCGAGGCCTGGTGCACTCATCTTGCGCTGAGGGCTCGCTTTGCGCGATGAGGTCTTGAAGTTCTTCCTCTTCGCCGAACATGAGCGCGCCCGTGCAGCACGCATCGACGCAGCGCGGTTCTGCCCAGCCGTCATCGAGAAGATGGGCACAGCCCGTACACTTCTGGGCTATGTTGAGCTCATCGTTGAAGAAGATGGCATCGTAGGGGCAGGCAGCAACGCACGCACGACAGCCTGTGCACTTCTGGGGCAGCAATACCACCAGGCCATCCTCGCGCTTTTCGAAGGCGTCGTAGGCGCAGGCAGCGATGCAGGGCGCTTCATCGCAATGGTTGCAAAGATGCGAGCGGAAGTTCACCCGAACATGGGGCACCTGGCCTGCCACTTCCTCGTCGACCTTGCACCAGAACTGGCCGGTATCGGGCTCGGGCATGGCATAGGGAAGCCACTCGTTGCCCACATGCTCGTCCTTGCAGGCTATCTGGCAGTTTCGACAGCCGTTGCATCTCTCGAGATTGATCACGAATGCTTTCATTGGCGCACCTCGACGCTTTCCGAAGACGACAGGTAGGTTTCCAAGGTGAAGCCCACGTCCTTATCGAACGGCCGAGCGAAGGCTTCGGGGTATTGCCGCGCAAGCTCGTCCAAGTTCGCCTTCTCGATATTCACCAGATACCCATTGGTCACCTCGCCAGGGCAATTCTTCGATGTGGTCGCGCTCGGGCAGATGAGATTGTTCGCACCGCTCCGATCGAGGCCACCCCGACCTGGCACAATGGCGTCTACACGGGCGCCATGGTCTTGGTTCACGGCACCAGGCATGATGCGCTCGGTCACCAGTGCGCCACCCAGAACCGATCCTCGCTCGTTGTAGATGCGCACGATATCGCCATCCTCGATGCCCAGCTTGCCCGCATCGAACGGGTTGATCCACACGGGCTCGTAGGCGTAGCCATCGGGGCCGATCACCTTGCATGAGGGAATCTCGCGCAGCCACGTGATGTCGTCGCCTTGGGCATGCACGCGCCAACGCGGATGATTGGACATCATCAGGAATGGGTACTTCACTGCACGGTCGGAACTTATGCGCTCGTGATGCTGCTCGCTTTCCTCCACCCAATGGGGCACGATGGGACGCTCTTCGTCATCGGGGAAATGCTCGGCCAGGCCAAGCGAATAGAACTCGATCTTGCCCGAAGGCGTCTGAAGCGGGTTCGCACTTGGATCCTCGTAGAACTTGGCAAGGCCAATCGAATCCTCTTCCCAGTCTTTCGCGGTGGGAGCCACGCAGATCTTCGACTCGGCGAATTCATCGAAGCTCATGAGGTTCTGGGCGCCGCTTCCCTTGAACCCGCGCTCGATGAAGTCATCGATGCTCAGCCCCTCCGTGTAGCGCGCTACAAGGTTCTCGTAGATGCCGCCATATTGTTCGAGCCGCCTGGCCACCTCGATGACCGCTTCGTAGTCGGAAAGCGACTCGCCCAAGGACTCGATGGCGGGCTCGTGGATGTAGAGCAGGTTGTACTGCCCGTTCCAGTTGTCGGTGGCTATGTCCTTCTCCTCAAACATGGTGTTCACGGGCAAGATGAGGTCGGCGAAGATGCAGTCGTTCTCCATCCAGGGATGCTGCACCAAGATGAACTCGATGGCATCCAGCTTCATGGCGTCCTGCATCTCGAAGCCGTCGTTCCAGCAGGTGGACCAGCAAGGCGTATCGGACCAGATCATCTTGATGGGCGACTCTTCCATGCCCTTGTACTCGAAGGTGAGGAACTGATCTTCCCGCGGTGCCGTGCATACCACGTGTCCTTGCCAGGTTTGCGGTCCGTCGAGCAGGGCCGCGGGCACGAGCGTCTTCGGAATGAACGACTGACTGCCCAGCGACTCATACCAGCCGTGATAGGCATCGGGCACCTCGAAGTACGCTTCGCTTCTGGGCAGCGGGTTGGCTTCGAGGAAGCCGAACTCGCTGAAGGCGGCTACCGAGAACTGGCCCGTGCCCGGCTTGCCGATTCCCTGCATGGCCAACAGACAAACCTCCAAGCGAGCCGGCTCGGTGGCAAAGCACGAGCGAATGTAGCCGCCACCGTTGAAGTGGGCGAAGCTCACTCGATGGCGAGCCCAATAACGCGCTAGAGCTTTGATGGTATAGCTCGGCACGCCGCATTTCCCCTCGGCCCATTTCGGCGTTTTGGGAATGCCGTCTTCTCCGCCCAGCAAGTAGCGCTCGAACCAGTCGAAACCGATGGCATGAGTTTCCAAATACTCCTTGTCGTAGGTGCCCTCGACAAGCCAGGTATAGGCCACTCCGAGCCAGAGGGCGGCATCAGTATTGGGCAACACCGGAATCCAAGTGCCCGGATGGCACGCGCCCGCATGGTTCAGATCCGGCGAGATGAAAATCGACTGGATGCCTATCTCGTCGAACCAATACATCAGGCGGCTGGCCTGCTGACCGCCCCATCCCCACGGTGTGGATTCGGGATCGCATCCACAGTAGACCACCGCATCGCCATTCTCGGCGATATCCTTGATCATGTTCTGCTGGTTCACCTGCTTGCCCACGGGCTCCATGCCCCAGACATGCTTGGCACCCCAATACCATCCCTCCCAGCTGTCGGGCTGGCGAGCTTGGAGCGTGTAGCCCCCGAGCAGGTTCAACAAGTTGCTCTGGCAACCATGGGATGCATGGATCACCTTCGACTCACCATGACCATCGCACTGGGCCATGATGGCTTGCGGGCCATATTCGTCTTGGATGCGCTTGATCTCCGAGGCAGCGATGTCGAGCGCCTCATCCCATGATATTTGGACGTACTTGCTCGTCCCCCGGTTCTGGGCATTGCGCTCGCCTTTCGGATCCCAATCCTCGCGCTTGAGCGGATGCAGGATCCTGTTCTTCGAATAGATTCGCTTCTTGTAGCTAAGCGACAGCGGCGGCAGGAAGGTCTTCGACCCCGGGTCGAACTCCTTGCCCCGCGCCTTGATGGACCATGCGTTCCTTTCTTCCGGCGTGCTTACGTCGTCATAATGGAATGGCCGAATCCTCAGCACCTTCCCATCCTTCACATCAACGTAAGCCGTATTGGCGCCGCAGGCGAATGCGGCAAAGCTCACCCCCCTGATAACCGTCCTTCCTTGGGTTCTCTCTGACATCCATCCTCCTTTCCAACGACTGCAAAGGCACGGAAAGAAGATGGCATCTGGCAAGCTGAAGCAGAATCAACCTCAGGACTGAATGCGAGAACCACGGCTATGACCGCAAGTAGGGAATCGATTTATGACTAATAGTTGAGAGACGAACGAGCTGCGAAAGGATAAACTATTGGGGTTATTCGGCATCCCTGCAACAATCCCTCCCCTAGCTTCATCCATGCGTGAACGCAGCGATGCCTGCTCGCCTCTTGCTTGCGCATTCGCGAAGGAGGTTGCCGTGGATAGCACAATCCGCTCGGGCACGCCATTGCGCTTCATTGGCTTTGGGCTTTATTGGACATGGGTCTTTACGTGCTGCACCAATTCTTCGCCGATTTTCGGTGCCGTGGTAATTGATGGCATGCCATTCGAATACCTTTACTTCTTCTCCAGAACTGCGTGGCTGTTCCTCTTCGTGATGGCAAGCCATTTCGTGAATTCTCGGCTGCTCGAAAACGCTATGAGCATCGTCTGTGCCATCGTCGGCCCGATTTCGACCGCAGCATTCCCCTTAATTGCGCAAGCGGACTCCATTTCGCTCTTCGCGTTGCCCATCGCCATGATCGGGCTGGTAGATGTGTCAATGTTCATACTCTGGATCAACTACTTTTGCACCAGAGGATCGAAGCAAACGATTGCCTACTTCGGCGCATCTTACGCATTCGGCGGTGCGATGAGCTTTCTTATCTCGTTGCTCATATACCCTTCCAATTATCTGACTGCCACCATCTTGCCCCTCTTGAGCGCAATCATCTTCGTCGTCTCGCGAAGAGATGCGAATTCCAGCGAATGCTTGATTGACCTTGTGAAGCCAGATAATTGGAAGGGTATAAGCTCATAGTAGGCGAAACATTCGCCGTCATGGTTG
>CANOHY010000026.1 GCA_947565915.1 uncultured Eggerthellaceae bacterium
CAGGGAAGCGAAAAACATTCGCACGCGAATAAGGCCAAGGCGTAGAAGGAGCACCTTCATTGGCTCGGAGGTGGTGTTCTGTGCTTCGTCGAGGATGATGAAGCTATCGTTGAACGTGCGACCGCGCATGAAGGCAAGAGGGGTTATCTCGATAACCTTCTCGTTCAGAAGCTGATAGGCAAGATCGGCGTCGAGCAGGTCGAAGAGGCTGTCGTAGAGCGGACGCATGTAACGGTCTACCTTCTCCATGATCGTTCCAGGAAGAAAGCCAAGGTTCTCGCCAGCTTCGACGATGGGCCGCGTAAGGATAATGCGACCAACTTCCTCGCGCATGAGGGCATCTACTGCAAGCGCGCACGCGAGGAAGGTCTTGCCTGTGCCCGCTGGCCCGAGCCCAAACGTGATGGCATGGCTCCTGATGGCGTCTACGAGCCTTTTCTGGCCTGCTGTTTTGGGCCGTATGACCTTTCCGCGCCGCGACATGATGATATCCTCTCGCAGCACGCGAGGCGCGATATCCGATTCGCGAACCAGCGTAACGAGCCGCTGGATGTCATCGTGGCCGATCGAGCTGTGCTGTTGCGCGAGGACGATCATCTCGTCAATCACTTTGGCAAGCGATTCGCAAGCCGGCTTGTCGCCTTGGATTGCTAGAGCATCCTCCCTAAGGGTTGCTGAGACATCGAAGGCGTTCTCCAGAAAGCGAAGATTCTCGTCTGCCTCGCCTACTATGAGGCACATGTCAACATCGCTCGGGATTCTGATCTCTGTCATCTGCTTCTTTTGCATGCAAGCGATTCTATCAGGGAAGGGTCATGAGAGTGAGCGAACCTTCAGGATATGTTCGCCCGAGGGCAATCTGATGGTAGCTTTCGGTAAGGCCCGTAGCGCCTTCGCATAACACGAGCTCTTTGGTTCCGCTTCGCCTACGTCGGTCCTCGTCGCGCAAGCGGTGTGCCAAATCGCGCAACTCTGCAGCTCGCTCAGCTATGAGCTGGGGGTCAAGTTGGTCTGCCCGCTCGGCAGCAGGGGTGCCAGCACGACGCGAATACGGGAACACGTGGATCTTCGAGAAGCGGGCAGCGCGCGCGAGCTGAAGCGTCTCGTCGAAATCAGCTTGCGTCTCACCGGGAAATCCGCAGATGATGTCCGTCGAAAGCGATAGGTTCGGAACGGCATCGTAGAGCCGTTCCACAAGCGCTATGAACTCGTTGCCGTTGTAAGGGCGTGCCATTTGCGCAAGCACCTTGCTCGATCCCGATTGCAAGGGCAGATGCAGATGACGGCAAAGCTGGCCTTCGCTTTCAGCAAGAAGCTCGATGAGCCTATCGTTTACCGAAAGCGGTTCGATGCTGCTCAGACGTATGCGCGTTGGATGCTCCCCCTTTCCTTGGCAGCTCACTGCGCTTTCGAGCATGCTTTCCACGAGCTGCGGCAAGCGTTTGCCTTCGTAGGCATAAGCTCCCAAATCGATGCCGGTCAGCACGAGCTCTCCTACCCCTGCTTCGAAGTAGGAATTCGCTTCTTCGATGATCTGCTCGAAAGGTACGCTTCGAGCAGGGCCGCGTGCAGTGTGCACGATGCAATAGGTGCAGGCATTGTTGCATCCATCCTGGACCTTTATGCCAACGCGCGTCCGAAATGCAGCGCCCAAGCGCAAAGGTGCCTGGCCTTCAGCTCGCAATCGATTAAGCTGGTCGAAGAGATCCATGCGATCGACGACGGTTACGCGCTGCCCAAGGTTCGCAAATGCCTCGCGGTGCATGGCAGTTGAGCAGCCCGTAGCGATGACCAGAGCGCGAGGGGCACGCCTCAGCGCTCCTCTTACCGCTTTGCGTGCCTTCTTATCAGCATCGGCGGTAACCGTGCACGTGTTTACGATGATGAGGTCGGCTTCATCTTGAGACGTTGGCTTGAGCCCCTGCTGCATGAGCAAGGCGCTCAGCGTGTCAGATTCTACGCGGTTGACCTTGCAGCCTAACGTGATAACTGCGAAGGTCTCCGCATTGGCAAGCAGTTCGTGCATTAGTTGAAAGCGTTGCGAAGCTTCTCGAGGGGCGAGCGCGCCGAAGCATATTCGTCGCCCAAGTCATCTGCGAGCTGCTCGAGCAGCTCGCGCTGCGATTTGGTGAGCTTCTTGGGAATGACCACCTCGACGTGCACGAAGAGGTCGCCGCGGCTATCGCTCTTGAATTTGGGCATTCCCTTGCCGCGCACGCGAATCACTTGGTCGTTTTGGCATCCTTCGGGAATGGGCACGGTGACCTTCTCGTCTGGCAGGATGCCGTCGATCTCGATGTCAGCGCCAAGGGCCGCTTGCACCATCGAGATCTTGGTGACCGCATGCAGCGAGTCGCCTTCGCGCTCGAAGAACTCGTGCGGCTGAATGCGGCAGGTTACTATGAGGTTGCCCGCTTCTGCGCCGCGTAATCCCGCTTCGCCGAAGCCCGTGATGCGCAGCTGTTGGGAATCGCGGATGCCCGCCGGCACTTCCACGGTAAGGTGCTGACGATCGGGCACACGACCCTGACCTTCGCATTCGGGGCAAGGCTTATCGATTATCTCGCCGGTGCCGTTGCAATTTCGGCAAGTGGACGTGGTGCGCATATCGCCTAGGAACGTATGCTGAACCGTATAGACACGCCCTGTTCCATTGCAGTCAGGGCAGGTGATCTCTTGTCCGCCCTCGGCCATGCCCGTTGCGTTGCAGTCGGGACACGGGGCCAACCGGTCGTAGATGATCTCCTTCTTTACGCCTTGGGCAACTTCCTCGAGCGTAAGTCGCAGGCCAACGCCCATGTCGCGGCCTTCGCGTTGCATGTTGGCATCGCCATTCATTCCGCCGAAGAAAGAACTGAAGATGTCACCCATCGAGCCGAACCCGCTGCCGAAGATGTCATCGAAATCCACGTATCCGCCGCCAAAGGGACCGCCGGCTGAGCTAGCGGCACCAGGAGCTGTGCCTGTGCGGTCGTAATAGGCGCGCTTGTTGGGATCCATCAGCACGTCGTAGGCTTCATTGAGCTCCTTGAACTCCTCTTCAGCGTTCGGCGACTTGTTCACATCGGGATGCAAATTTCGCGCTTGCCGACGAAATGCCTTCTTTATCTCCTCTTCGGTCGCAGTGCGCGACACACCCAGTATTTCGTAGAAGTCTTTTGCCATCAGGGCATTTCCTTTCGATGTGCTCTATCAACCGAGCGTTCTGCTGGCCAATCGCACAGCCGCGATGGCCCGGGTGTAATTCATGCGCGTTGGTCCGATCACGGCAACGATGCCACCATCTTCGCCCAAGCCGTAACGACATGCGACAACCGACACGCCAGAGAGCTCCGCGGTGTCGTTCTCGCTGCCGATCTTCACTTGCGGTTCGTGCGTGCGCTGCGTGGTGGAATCAAGCACGTGAAGCAGGGCCGTGTTGTCTTCGAGCATGGCCATGATGGGCACAAGCGACGAGGTATGCTCGAATTCTGGCTGCTGCATAAGCGAGAGAATGCCCAGCTGGTGCAACTGCAAGGGGTTCGAGGGAGCTATGATGGACAAGCAATCCGTGAACTGAGTGAGCAATCGCGAAGTGCGGTCGAGCAAGTCATCGAGCTCGCTTGCCGTCTGGCGAAGCTGCTCGAGCGCCTTGAGCGATGCCTCGTCGTTCTCGATGGCGTCTGATTCGATGAGCGAGTCGACGAAGGAGCGATATCCGCTGTCGGTGGGGATGCGCCCAGCTGAGGTGTGCGGCTGCGAGATGTAGCCATCGCTTTCGAGGGCCGACAGATCGTTGCGAATAGTGGCTGGGCTCACGTCGAAATCGTAGCGTTCGGCCAAGGTGCGCGAACCTATGGGAAGCGCGCAAGCCACGTATTCCTCGATCAGCGCTGCGAGAATCCTTTGACGGCGATCCGAAAGCAACGCCCACTCCCTTCTGGTCTATTCGCTTGCCCTCATCATTCCTATGGGATTGTCGGATATTCTCACGCGCAAGGCAAGAAAGCTTTGTGCCACCGTTACTCAATTACCACGCATCTGCCGATTCTCTCCATAGCTCGCGCATGGATGCTGCGCGCTTGCGAAACCTTGAGCGAAAGCGCTTACGCGGCTTCCGCTCGGCAGGTTCTAGGCGAGGTCGTACAGGCGCCCATAAAGCTCGTTGCCGCACAGCCACCCGAGCTGCGTAGGAGCGAAGCGGCCGTCTTCATACGCAAGATAGCCTTCTTGCACCAAGGATTCGAAACAGGCTATCGCCTCGGGCAGCCAAATGCTTGCCTCTTGCAGGCGCTCATGGCTAATGCCCCTTGCTAGGCGCATGCCCAGCATGAGGTCCTCGGCCTCCATTTCCGCTCGATTCAAGTCGTCTGTCACCTCGTTGTCGCAAACGCGCATGCGTCGCTCGCTGTTCTGGGTCATGGTGGCAGCTCCGCGCCCGATGCCTAAGTAGGGCACGCCTGTCCAGTAGGAGATGTTATGGCGGCATTCGAAGCCTGGTCGCGCGTAGCTTGCAACCTCGTAGCGAATGAAGCCCGCAGCTTGAAGCAGATCCTGTGCAAGCACCATGTGATCGGCCTGAGCATCTTCGTCGACCTCTTCGAGCTCTCCCGAGAGCACCATGCGATCGAAGGGCGTGCGTCGCTCTATGGCGAGCGGATACACGCTCACATGCGTTACGCCGTGCTCGATGACGGATTCCAACGTTTTCGCAAGCGATTCTTCCGACTGCCCGGGAATGCCGCACATCACATCCACGCTCACGTTCTCGAAGCGTTCGTGGGCCGTATCGATCGCACCCATCGCTTGCTGGGCGTCATGCGGCCTCCCGAGCAAGCGCAACAGATCGTCATCCAGGCTTTGCACTCCCAGCGAGAGCCGGTTTGCCCCCATAGCCCACAGATCCCTTACCAAGCGAGCATCGAGGCTTTCCGGATTCGCTTCAAGCGTGAACTCGAATCCTTCCTTGGAAAGGTCCAGCGAGATGGAAATCGCATAGAGCAACGCGGTCAGGCGACTTGAACCGATATGCGTTGGCGTACCGCCGCCCAGATACACCGTCTGCACAGAAGCAAGCTCGCCTTCCTTGGCAGCTTTGCGTATTTCGCGTATGAGGTATTCGACATACTCGTCTATGAGAGGGCTCTCGCTTGGAATGGCCTGAGAAGTGAAATCACAGTAGTTGCAACGGCTCTTGCAGAAGGGGATGTGCAGGTAGAGTGCCTTATAGGGATCGTGCGGCATGTTCCTCCAATCCGCTGATGACGGTCTCGAAGTCCTCGAGCGTGCGGCACTGGTTAAAGGCTTCGCGCGCCCGCGACGCACCCGGCAATCCTTCCATGTACCAGCAGGCATGCTTGCGCATCCTCACCATTCCCCTGTCACCTTCGATTGCGAGCATGCGCGCATGACGACGAATCATGCCCAAGCGCTCTCGAAGCGAAGGCATCCTGTATTCTTTGCCTGCAAGCGCCGCTTGCATCTCGGCGAAGATCCAGGGGTTTCCTTGGGCAGCGCGCGCTACCATGATGCTATCGCAACTTGTTCGATCGAGCAGTTCAAGGGCATCTTGACCACTTCGCACGTCGCCGTTGCCTGCTACTGGCACGCCGACTGCTCGCTTTACGCGCGCTATGCAATCCCAGTCAGCGCTGCCTTGATACATCTGTTCCGCGAAGCGGCCATGCACCGTGAGCGCTATAGCTCCGGCCTGCTCCATTCGCCGAGCGAATTCGGGTGCTGTTTCCCTTCCTTGGTTGAACCCACGTCTGAATTTCACCGTGATGGGCACATGCGTCGCAGAGACGCAAGCCGCCACTATGCGTTCGGCAAGGTCTGGGTCCTTCATCAATGCCGCGCCGTCGCCCTTCCCTGCCACCTTGCGCACGGGACACCCCATGTTGATGTCGATGCAGGCAAGGCTTGGTCCCATAGTCTCGCTTAACCATGCAGCTTGATCGGCCATGATGGCAGGCTCATGGCCGAAGATCTGAACGCCGACTCTTTGCTCGCCTTTGGGCAATGTGAGCAGAGAGCGCGTCTTTTCGCTGGCATACGAGAGCGCTTTGCTCGAGACCATCTCGGTGAATGCGAGGTCGGCTCCTTGCTCTTCGCAAAGAGCGCGAAACACGGCATCGCTTACGCCCGCCATGGGCGCAAGTAGCACCCTGCCCCGAAAGTCGCTTCCCATGAGGGGCTAATCATCCACTTTTAGGATGGCCATGAATGCGTCTTGAGGCACCTCGACTGCGCCGATTGCCTTCATGCGCTTCTTGCCTTCCTTCTGCTTCTCGAGTAGCTTGCGCTTGCGCGATATGTCGCCACCGTAGCATTTGGCGAGCACATCCTTGCGCTTGGCCTTGACGGTTTCGCGAGCGAGCACGCGCCCTCCCACCGCAGCCTGGATGGGCACTTCGAACAGATGCCGTGGGATGATTTCCTTGAGCTTCGAGGCAAGCACGCGTCCCCGATCGTAGGCTTTGTCCTTATGGATTATGAAGCTCAAGGCGTCAACGGGTTTGCCAGCTATCATGATGTCCAGCTTAACGAGGTTGCTTGGCTGATAGCCCTCGAAGTCGTAATCGAGCGAGGCATAGCCTTTCGTTGACGACTTGAGACGATCGAAATAATCCATGATGAGCTCTGATAGCGGCATGAGCCACTCAATCTCGACGGTAGTGGTGGAAAGATAGTTCATGGTAAGGAACTTGCCGCGTCGAGCCGTGGTGAGGTCCATCACGGCACCAACGTAGTCGGGCGGCACGAGTATCTTCACATTCAGGAAGGGCTCTTCGATGCGCTCTATCTCGGAGGGGTCGGGCATCTCCTGTGGCGAATGAAGCGAGACCATTTCGCCATTGGTTTTGAATACGTGATACTCCACCGAAGGAGCCGTGGCCAGAAGATCCAGACCGAACTCTCGCTCGAGCCGCTCTTCGATTACCTCCATGTGCAGCAATCCGAGGAATCCTACGCGGAATCCGAACCCAAGCGCATGGGAAGTCTCTGGCTCCCAAACGAGAGCTGGGTCGTTCAGTGCCAGCTTCTCCAAAGCCTCCTTGAGCGGTTCGTACTGGTCGCCTTCAATGGGAAAGAGACCCGTGAACACCATGGGCTTCACTTCTCGATAGCCTGGAAGCGGATCGCTTGCCTGGTTAGCTTTCAAGGTGATGGTATCGCCAACTTTAACCTGCGCCACGTCTTTGAGCCCGGTAACCAGGTATCCCACATCACCTGCCGAGAGTTCGTCGAGCGATACTTCCGCAGGCGTGCGAATGCCCACATCCTCGGCTATCGCCTCGGTGCCCGCCGCCATCATGTGCAGCGCATCTCCCTTGTGCACGGTGCCATCGACCACGCGAATGAGCGCCACAACGCCCCGATAAGCATCGAAATACGAATCGAAGATCAGCGCGCGCAAGGGCGCATCCAGGTTGCCCTGAGGTGCTGGGATGTTGTATACGATAGATTCCAGCAGGTCATGCACGCCTTCGCCCGTCTTCGCAGAACAAAGCACAGCATCGTCCGCAGGAATCGCAAGCCCCTCCTCTATCTGCGCACGCGCCTGCTCGGGTTCGGCTGCGGGCAGGTCGATCTTATTGATGAGGGGAATCACTTCCAGGTTCGCATTCATGGCAAGCATGGCATTGGCGACCGTTTGAGCCTCGACGCCCTGAGTGGCATCGACCACTAGCACAGCGCCTTCGCAAGCTGCCAAGCTTCGCGACACCTCATAGGTGAAGTCAACATGACCTGGCGTATCGATGAGATTCAACTCGTAGGTTTCGCCATCATCGGCGGTGTAGTCAACGCGAACGGCTTGGCTCTTGATGGTTATGCCGCGTTCGCGCTCTATGTCCATGGTGTCGAGCAGCTGCTCTTGCATGTCGCGCTTGGCCACGGTGCCCGTGAGCTCCAGGATGCGATCGGAAAGCGTCGATTTCCCATGGTCGATATGCGCGATTATGGAGAAATTCCTTATGCGCTTCTGATCGTGCTGGGATTTAGTTGCATTCTTCGCCAATGTGAGCGCTTCTCCTAGAACTTCCAAAAAGTAGCAAGGTTGCATCCATTCTATGCTAAGATTTAACGGTTTCGTTAGGAAACAGGATAAAACGGAGGAAATAAGAGTGGCAAACATCAAGAGTCAGAAGAAGCGCAATATCACGAACGAGAAGGCGCGCTTGCGCAATCGTGCGGTCAAATCAGAATTGAAGACGGCTATCCGCCGCGTACGCGAGGCTGTAGCCGAGGGCAATGGCAAGGAAGCCTATGCAACCGCGCAGGTTGCCTGCCGTCTCCTCGACAAGGCCGCTTCCAAAGGCGTTATCCATAAGAACCAGGCTGCAAATCGCAAGAGCGGCATAATGGCACTCGCTAATACCGTGGTCACCGATGCCGATATCGCAGCCTATGTGAAGGCCGAACCGAAGAAGGCCAAGACGGGCAGCAAGAAGGCAGCCCGCAAGGAAGAGCGCACAGCCGAGATGGCCAAGGCTTCTGCCGAGAAGGCGAAGCGCCGCGAGAAGCAGCTGAAGGAAGAAGAGAAAGCTGCAAAGCGGAAGGCAAAGGAAGCCGAGGCTGCTGCGAAAGCAGAAGCTGAAGCCGCTGCGGCCGAGGAAGCTGCAGAGGACGCAGAAGAAGCTGCCGACGCTGAAGCCGCAGCCGACGAAGAGGCAAGCGAAGAAGCTGCTGAATAGAAACGCTTGGGCCGATGGGTCCATCCGCATATCAAGTGAAAAGGGCCCCAAATAGGGGCTCGTTTCGTATGAGGGTTGCTAGTTGCGCACAACAGTGGTTATGAGCCAGTCCTCGAAAGCATGCTGGGAATTCGAAGAGCTCTTTAGCGTACGCTCGCAATCGCGCGCTTCTATGAAGGCACGGCGCAATTCCTGCTCGCTGTAGTTTCGCGCCCATTGCGCATGATTCTTCACGCGCCAGGCGGGAAGGCCCAAGGTTTGCGCCAGGAGGTTACCTTGGCCTCGTTGCTCCAATGCCTTGGCACAGGCAAGTTCGCGCAATCGAGAGACGCAAAGCGATATGAGCCGAATGGGAGACTCGCTCATCAGGTGCAGAAATGTCAGGCATTTCGAAAGATTGCGCTCGGAAAGCGCGTTCACGAGTTCCCAAGGTTTCGCCTCGGCGGTGCGAGCAACGAGAGATTCCACGTCGCGCGGGGTAACCGGGTCTTGCCCCTGCACGGCTAGGGATATCTTGCACAGCTCCTGGTCGAGGCGAATCGTATCTTCCCCCACAAGCTCCACGAGCTTGCTTGCTGCCGAATCGGTTAACGTGAACCCATAGCCAACTGCCATGCTGCGAAGCATCTTCCCTAGCTCGTAGCGCTTCAAGGGCGTGCAGTCGATAACTGCCTTGCTGCCAAGCTCAGCAACAGCCTTGTAAAGCCGCGTATTCTTGGCAAGCTTGGGAGAGATGATCGCGAGTACGGTGGTGGGCGAAGGCGCCGAGAGATAGGAAACGAGGATATCCACATCGGCTTTCTTGAGCTTCTCGGCATCGTTTACCTCAACGAGTCGAAGATCGCTTGCAAAGGGAAGCGTGTTGCAGGATGCGGCGATGTCGGTTCCCGTGGCGCGATCGCCGTTGAAGACGTCGTGATTGAAGTCGAGGTCTCCATAGGCAGCGATGCGCTTCCGCAGCCGTTCGATGGCACGTCGACGCTTGAGCTCATCTTCTCCAACGATGAGATAAGCGGAAAGGAGCGATTCAGTGGCTTGTGATTGCTTGATAGGCATTGCCCTATTGTACGTCAACGAGTGCAGGAAACGGCAAGAGCCTTCGAATCGAGCTTGCAGGTAATCGTTCCATTCAAATCGGTACGATAGATGGATGCGCCCGCCTTCTCGAGGCATTCGAGCGTTCGCTCGGACGGATGCCCATAACGGTTGCCGGTTCCTACGCCAATGAGCGCAATAGAGGGAGAGAGCCTCTCCGCCTCTTCTTGGGAGAGCGCGTTTTTCGACCCATGATGCCCGACCTTCAACAAGTCGATGTCCTTGATGGGGCGCTCGGCAAGCATAGCTTCCAATTGTTGAGCCTCTGCATCCCCCGTGAACAATGCAGTGAAATCGGCGAGGCCGTCATCGTCGCCATCGTATTCCATCCACAAGCAAAGGCTATCTGCGTTGCCGCCTTCGTCTTCATAGGAATGAGGCCAAATAGCCGTAAGCTTGAAAGCTCCGATCCTAAACGAATCTCCCGCTTCGATGGGCACGATGTTCTTCGCTGCAGTTCCGAGGTCAGTTGCTGCACGAGCAACTTTCACCTCATCGCATGCGAGCATATCGGCTGGCACCATGCCAGAGCTTACCTGGACAGCTCGCTTGAGGGCATCTATCGATCCGCAGTGATCGTCATCCGCATGAGTGATAACGAGCGCATCGAGCGTAGCTACATGCTGGGATGCAAGCTCGCTCAGCAGTTGGGAGTCGTTGTTCCCGGTATCTATCAGAAGCGTGCTGCCTCTGCTCTTGAGCAGGATCGCATCGCCTTGCCCAACATCGAGCATTACTATCCTATCTCCCGGAAGGTCAACCAATAGAACGCAAGCTACCAGCAGCGTTGTTCCTGCAAGCGCGCACAACCCTCCCCGCCTTCGAGGCCAACAAGCCCAAAGAAGCACTGCTGCTAGAGCAGATGCAGCCGTGCCCCCAACAACGTCGCAGGTGAAGGGTATGGAAGAGAAGGGCAAGGTTGAGATAAGCGCAACCACGCCGTTGACGAAGTTCGCTGCAAAGCTTGCAAGCGAACTTAGGGCACCAGCGAAGGGCAAACCGAAACCGCATGCGAGAGCGGCAGCCAGAGATATTCCGCACAATGGCGCGAATAAAGGTGATGTGACGATATTCGCCAGCGGGGATGCCAAGGGAAGCATGCCGAAGAGCGCACAGGATAGCGGCTGGGATAGCAGTGATGCCGCCATGGTGAGCGAAAGAGCGTCGCGCACTGTCTTTTTGCCTAGGATCGGCACCTGCTCAAGCCAAGAGCTAACAAGAGGTGAAAACAAGACTATTCCTGCCGTAGAGAGAGCGGAAAGCGCAAACGATGCCGAAACAGCTTCGGCTGGTGCATGGATCAGGATGATGAAGATGCTCAATCCCAAGGCGTTCTGGGAAGAGGGGGCTCGCTTGCCGAAGAGGGCGAGAATGCCTACTGACGACATGAGCAGCGCGCGCAAAGCTGAAATGGGGGCTGCAGCCAATATGACGTAGCTGACCATGCAACACGCGAGAATGCCGATAGATGCAGCGCGCGGCACGTGCGCGAGCTTCAGCAATGCTGCCATTAGATTGGTCACGATAACAAGATGAGCTCCAGAAACTGCAATGAGATGAGCAAGGCCGCAACTCTGATAGCAGCTGTAAGCTTCCGAACCCTTGATGCTTCGCCTGAAACCGCATGAAAGCGCTTGAACTACGGCGTGCGCATCGTCTTGCGACCCGATGGCCTCGATTGCCTTCATGCGAAAGCGTGCAAGGTGGCCCGTTGCTCCCGTGCTCGGCAACGCTTGCATCTCGTTGACTTTGAACACCGCCGCATATCCTTGTTGCCAATCGTAGTCTCGGCTTCGATAATCGATTCTCTGAAGTTTGCCGGATGCTTCGTAGCGCTGGCCGAAATAGAGCGCGCTTTCCGAATCGAATCGAGCTCTTACGAAGAGGGATCTACCCGATGGCAGAACGAGCGTGGCATCAACTGCCTCGCCGAACATTTCTTGGTCGCTGTCTCCTTTGATTTCGAGGATGACCCTTGAAGTGTCTAGGTCTTCGATTGCGTTGCCTGTGGTATGCAAGTTCGTTGCCTGCGCGAATGCCAGGCAAGCACCCATGGCCATGCTTGCCAACAAGAGGCCAAGCGAGCGAAACCGCTTGAGCGCACACGATCCTCCAAGAAGCAGAATCGCCAAAGCAACAAATGCAAAGAAAGCTTTCTGGAGCGTAGGAATGTCGATAAGGCGTGCTTGCGCATAGGCAATCGCCGTAGCCGCCCAAAGGGCGCAACCACATGCGAATAGAGGCGTTATGGCAGGTCGTCGGGCATGGTGGCGATAATCCTTGTCTACCACATCAGATGCAGATGAGATCACGGATAGCCTCGAGCTTCTTCTCTCCGATGCCGGAAACGCGCGTGATGTCATCCACCTTTTGATAAGGTCCATTGGCCGTGCGATCGCTCACGATCTTCTGCGCGGTGGAATCTCCTATGCCGGGCAGGGTTGTGAGTTCGCTTGCCGTTGCCTTGTTGAGGTTGATTTTCCCCGACGCCTCGCTGGCTGGCTCCGCTCGGCTGGCTGTTGAGCCTTGTGTCTGCATGCTGGTTTCCCCAGGCAAGCTTTCCGCTCCGTCGTCTTTGCTTGCTACGTAGAGCTGTTCGCCATCGCTCGGTTGTCGCGCAAGGTTGATGGACGAGACGTCGGCCTGATCAGTGAATCCACCAGCCATCTCGATAGCAGTTGCGACTCGGTCGCCTTCCGCAAGCTCGATTAACCCAGGTGAGCTCACGCAGCCAGTCAAATGCACATAGATGGTCTTCTTTGGATGCTCGGCTTCAAACTGCTGCACGCTGCTGGCCTCTGCGGATTCTATGCGAATGGCGCTTTGTTCGCCTTTGGCAAACAGAGCGACGCTGGCAATGACGGCTATGGTTGCTAACGCGCAGAGCCCGAAGAGCGCCGGCTTGGGAAGCGATGCCAAGCTCATCTTGTCCCGAATCTCGCGAAAATCGATGTTATCCATCATGAGCCCCTTCCCTGCTTCCGCTTGGCAGAGAAGATGCTATCCCCGCAAACCTTTCGGGAAGTTCACCAGCAAGGCACCATCAACGGGCCACGATTCTTCCCGTGATAACCAATTGCTCGGGGCAAGCTAACGAGAATTCGCAACCGAACCTAATTTGACTTGGCGCTACGGCGCTTGTAAGAGGGGCAGTGATAGTCGCGGTATTCCGCATTCGCTGCCAGCTCCTGGACCCATTGATCGATGGGAAGTTGCGATTCGGCTTCCAGAACGGCAGGAAGCTTCGCATGCGTCTCAGGAGAGCGCGGCATGAACAGCGTGCAACAATCGGGGGCCTCCTGCGAGGAGATCTGGAAGGTTCCCAGCGCCTGTGCATCTTCGATGATCTGCAATTTGTCGGTACCGATGAGGGGGCGCAGCACCGGCATGCCGACAGCTTGGTCAGTTGCACAGATGTTGTCGAGCGTCTGCGACGCAACTTGGCCTAAGCTTTCGCCAGTAACCAAGGCACGAGCATGCTCGCGATGCGCGATTTCCTCTGCAACCTGAAGCATGAGCCTTCGATACATGATGACGCGGAGCGCGGGAGGAACCTTGAGCGCTATCTCCTTTTGGCAATCACCGAAGGCTACTACATAAACGCGTGCTATGCAGCCCGACTGCTCGAGAACCTGCGCGATGTCATCTACCAAGTACTCGCTTTCATCTGACGTCTGGGGCCTTCCCGAGAAATGAACGCCGATGGGAATAGCGCCACGGCGAGCCATATGCCAAAGCGCCACAGGCGAATCGATGCCGCTTGAGAGAAGAGCCACCACGCGTCCCGATGAGCCAACCGGCAGTCCGCCAATGCCGCGAATGCTGCGCGCATAGACGTAGCAAGCGTTTTGAACCACCTCCACGCCTATGGTGACGTCTTGCCCTTTCATGCGAACGCGCTTGTTAGGGAATGCGTCGCAAAGGGCACTCCCTACTATCTGGTTCATCTCCATCGAGTTGGTCTCGAAGTCGGTGTGGTTGCGCCGAGCCTGAACCTTGAACGTTTCGAAGTCATCGCACTCGCCTAAGGCAAGCAAAGCTGCTTGGCATATGATGTCGAGGTCGCGTTCGCATTTGAAGCCCGTGGATACGCGTGCTACTCCCGGCACGGTGCGCACAACTTCGGCAATGGCCAAGGATTCCTTAAGCGTTGTCCCCTCTTTCAAGAAGATGCAAAGACGTCCGGAGATACGATGAATGGTCACCAAGGGATAAGATGCCAAAAGCGCTTGGAGGTTCGCCTGCAAGCGCTTTTCGAATGCGGATCGGTTGTGGCCTTTGAGGCCTATCTCATGGTAATGTACCAGGCAGATGCGCTGGAATGATGGCTCCATGTGCGCCTAATGGTTCTTCACGTCGATCGAATCGGGGTTATACGACACGTCGTCGCGATAGATCTCGTTAAAGGCAATGGTGAGCGGCTTCGTTTCGGAAGCGCGCGCGATCTCAACTGCCGTTTGCAGCTGCAGAGCGCGATCGCGCTGACCACGCAGCATGTCGTTGATGTCGTGTGCGCGCTTGCTCGCAAGCGAGCAAAGCAGGAAACGGTCGTTGTCCGCCTTCTCTAGAAGCACGTCGATCTTCGGTTCGATGATGCTCATGTTCTCAACCTCACCTCTTGTCTGCTTGCTCGTTGACGTACGCAATGAGCTCAGCAGCTGTTTTGTCTAGGTCATCGTTCACAAGCGTAATATCATACTCGTTTCTTTGGGAAAGTTCCACTTTCGCCGTTTCAAGTCGGCGAGCGATTGCGGCTTCGTCTTCTGTCCCCCTGCTCCGCAGGCGCCTTTCGAGCTCTTGGAGCGATGGAGGCTCTATGAAGATGAGCTTGGCTTCGGGCATTAGCCTGCGCACTTGAAGCGCACCTTGGACGTCGATCTCTAGGATGACCTGCTTTCCTTGATCGAGCTGCTCTACAATCGTTGATTTGGGCGTGCCATAGCAGTTACCCGAGTATTCGGCCCATTCGAGGAAGTCGCCTTCGTGGACTCGCTCCATGAACTCCTCTTTTGTGAGGAACCAATACGAGATGCCATCGACTTCTCCCTCGCGGGGATGGCGCGTTGTTGCCGAAACCGAGAGTTGGGCATCATCGACAGCTGACACAAGGAGGGCCACCAGCGTGCCTTTGCCTGCACCTGATGGCCCTGATATGACGAACAAGTTGCCTTTGCGCATCTTAGCCAAGGCGCTCCAGCAATGCGGCCTCTTGGCGCTCGCCCAAGCCCTTCAGGCGCCTGCTTTCAGCTATCTGAAGCTCGTTCATGATCTTCTCGGACTTCGCTTTGCCGTAGCCAGGAAGCGTTTCGATGAGGGTGGATACCTTCATGCGACCAATGATGGGGTCGTCTTTCTTAGCAAGCACTTGCTTGAGGGTGATCTTGCCGCTGCGCAGCTGGTCGCGAATTTCCGCGCGCTTGATACGAGCCTCCTTGGCCTTCTCCAAGGCTTCCTTGCGCTGAGCATCGGTAAGTTCTGGTATTGCCATATCCGTCTCCTTAAACCCTTGCCTATACGAGCATTCCCATGGACTAGATTCAACGAGCGCGAAATCTGAAGGTCCTCTCAAGAACTGCTCCAAGATTTACGTGGTGGGTTTAAGAGTGCGTTTCGCTACGCCCCCATTCTATGCAAAAAGAGGACCAAAGGTAACCCCCGAAATTTTCAAAAAAGCCGATTACTATGCGAAAACAGGCATCTTGCGACGAGCTTTCGCACGATTCGAAAAGCGGCAGCAGCCTATCTTGGGGCGAAGGCGGCATGGGGGCACAACTAGTTGTGATAGCGCAGGCCGTGGCCAATAACGCTGCTAGATCGAAGCTACTATCTCATCGAAAGCGGCAGCCGGGTCGCTTGCGCGGGTAATCGGTCGACCAATGACGATATGCGACGCTCCATTGCCGAATGCCTCTTGGGGAGTTGCGATGCGGCTCTGGTCATCGGCATTAGCTCCAACTGGGCGCACGCCTGGGGTTACCACATACGCTTGTGGCCCCAAGATATCTCGCAGCATGCGTGCTTCTTGAGCCGATGCCACCACACCGCTGATCTGCGCCGACTTTGCGACTTGAGCGAGCGTTGCCACCTCTTCAGCAGGCTGCTTGTCTATGCCGATTTGCTCCAATGACTGCTGATTCATGGAAGTGAGCACCGTGATGCCCAGCGTGAGAGCCGGGGAGCCTCCCCTCTCCTGAGCGGCTTTCCCCACTCCTCGTTTGCCTGCCTCAAGCATCGCTTGGCCACCAAGGGTGTGCATGGTGAGCATGTCGGCTCCAGTCAAAGCTGCAGAATGCGCTGCTCCTTCCACTTGGAAGGGGATGTCGTGGAGCTTCAAATCCAAGAACACCTTAAAGCCACGTTGCTTGAAAGCTGCGATGATGGAAGGACCGCAAGCATAGTAGAGCGTCATGCCGATCTTAACCCACTGAGCGCGACCCGATAGCTTCTCAGCAAGGCTTATCGCTTCATCGCGACCGCAATCGAGTGCTACGATTATGCGCTCGCGCGCAGGCATGTCTTCAAATACGCTCAGCATACAAGGCCTCCTATCAGCTCGTTTACGTCATGAACGCCTTCGGTTTCGCAATAGTCGATGATTCCATCGAGCACATCTATCGTAGCCGTTGGATTCGTGAAGTTGGCTGTGCCAACTGCCACTGCAGTGGCACCAGCAAGCATGAACTCGATCGCATCAAGACCGCTCGCAATGCCTCCCATGCCAAGCAGCGGCACGTCAACGGCATTATGGACCTGCCATACCATGCGCAGCGCCACCGGTTTGACCGCAGGCCCCGAAAGACCTCCCACGATGCGTGCCAGTTGGGGCGTGCGCTTCCTCGCATCTATAGCCATGCCCAAAAGCGTGTTGATGAGAGAAAGCGCATCAGCGCCTCCCGAGACTGCCGCTCGAGCGATCTCGGTTATGTCGGTCACATTGGGAGTGAGCTTTACGATGAGCGGGCGCGTTGTGGCTGCGCGGCAAAGTCCCACCACCTCTTCCACGCTATGCGCATCGCAACCTATGGTCATGCCACCGGCATCGACATTGGGACAAGATATGTTCACCTCGTAGGCGCCGATGTGCTCTGTTTGCTCGAGCGCCTCGATCACTTGCACGTATTCCTCGAAGCTATGCCCCGACACATTGACGATGGTCGTTGCTCCCACCTGAGCAAGCCAGGGAATGTCCACATCCAGAAGGTGCCGCACGCCAGGGTTTTGGAGTCCAATGGAATTCAGCATGCCGCACGGAGTTTCAGCTATGCGCGGCGAAGCATTGCCTTCCCAGCCGTTGAGCGATACTCCTTTAGTGGTCACGGCCCCTAAGGACGAAACATCGACGAAGTCGCTATACTCTCGCCCTGCTGCGAATGTGCCCGATGCCGTGGTGACGGGATTAGCCATAGCTAGGCCGCCCAGGTTCACGCCAAGCTGCACACTTGTCTCCCTTGGCTTTCGCATCATTGCCACACCACCTCGCAAGCATCGAAGATAGGACCATCCACGCACGAGCGCTTCTTGCCCTCTTTGGTTTCGACTACGCATGAGAGGCATGCACCGATGCCGCAAGCCATGCGCCGCTCGAGCGAGAGCTCGCAGAAGACGCCTGCTTCTGTTGCTTGGGCGCATACGATGCGCATGAGCGGTTCAGGGCCGCAGACCGCAACGTAATCGTAGGGCAGCCCATCGGCAAGAGACCCTTGAGTCAATCGCTCTTGAGAAAGCACGGTGCAAAATCCCGGCGTGCCGAAGCTTCCGTCGTCGGTTGCGCAAAGAGGTTCGCGCCCGAGTACGCGCGCATAATCTTCGCGACACACCAGCGCATCTTTCGTTTGCGCGCCAAGTACGACGTCAACCAAGGCACCAGCACGTGCGAGTTGCTCAACCAGCATGAACAGCGGTGCTGCACCGACGCCACCCCCAACGATGAGCGCATGGGACAAGCGACCATCCGCAAGCCTCTGAAGCGCCGACCAGCCGTTGCCTAAGGGTCCCATAACGCTAAGATGGCCCGATTGAATGGTAGGAAGATACTTCGTGAGCGAGCCAACTTCCTGATAGAGGACCTTCATAGTACCTGCTTGCTCGCTGCAATCATAAATCGAGAACGGACGCCGCAAGATATGCGCGCCCTTGTTCGGGATGCGCACGTGCACGAATTGGCCTGGTGCGATGCTTTGGGCGATGCTCGGAGATTCCAGCTCGAGCATATGCAACCGTGGCCCCACCTGCTCGTTGCGTACGATGCACGCCTCTTCTTCAAGAACCGTCACGGCCACTCCTTACGTCGTTTCTTCAATTCTACCTTAAGGCATGCGATGCATCTTCTAGCAACCGGGCTTAAGGTCTTGAAGCGCTATTATCTCCAAGCTCTGCTGTCGTTGCACTTCCATAGCAGTGGCAAGCGCTTGTGCAGCCGCAATGGTGGTGGCATAGGGCACGCCGAAGCGAACGGCAGCAGTGCGCAAGGTGAAGCCGTCACCGCGCGCTCCGCGTCCAAAGGGCGTGTTGATGATGAGGTCGATGTCTCCCTGAGAAATGAGGTCCACGATGTCGGGGTGACCGCACCCAACCTTGTTGACGACGCGACAGCTTACGCCACTTGCCATGAGCGCTTGAGCTGTTCCGCCTGTGGAGACAACTTCAAACCCCAGTCGCACAAGCTCGTGTGCGATGGAAATGATGGCTCGCTTGTCGCGGTCGGCTACGCTGACGAACACCGTGCCCCGTTCGGGAAACGAATAGGAGATTGCCAATTGCGTTTTGGCGTAAGCGGCAGGAAAGGTGCTTGCTATGCCCATGACCTCGCCAGTCGACTTCATCTCGGGACCAAGCACCACATCGGTTCCGGGGAAGCGACCGAAGGGCATCACGGCTTCCTTGACAGCGAAATGACCCATGTTCGCGAGTCCGCTCTCGCCAAGATCGAATGAGGCAAGGCTCTCCCCCGCCATCACGCGCGAAGCGATCTTCGAGAGCGGTACGCCTGTTGCCTTGGATATGAAAGGTACGGTGCGGCTGGCACGTGGATTCGCTTCGATGACATAGGTCACTTGGTCTTTTATGGCGAATTGGATGTTCAGCAGCCCGATCACGCCGAGTCGCAAGGCCAGAGTGCGTGCGATGTTCGAAAGCTCCTCTATGATGGTCGCCGAAAGCGAGAAGGGTGGAATGCAGCAGGCAGAATCGCCCGAATGGATGCCAGCCTCCTCGATATGCTCCAGAATGCCGCCGATGTAGACATCCGTGCCGTCGGAGATGCAGTCGAGGTCGACTTCTATGGCCGATTCCAAGAAGCGGTCGAGGTAGACCGGGTGATCGGGGCTCACCAACGCTGCTTCGCTCATGAAGTGCTCGAGTTGCGCGTCGTTGTACACGATGGCCATGCCGCGGCCGCCCAGAACATAGCTCGGGCGAACCAGCAAGGGATAGCCGATGCGCGCAGCCACACGCAATGCTTCATCGTAGGTGGTTGCGTCGCCTGAGGCCGGATAGGCGATGTCAAGATCGTCCAATATGCGTGCAAAGCGGTCCCGATCCTCGGCAAGGTCGATTGCAGCCGGTTGGGTGCCCATGATGGGAACACCGAAGCGCTCGAGCTGGTTGGCTAGCTTGAGCGGAGTTTGGCCGCCTAGCGTGACGATTACGCCATCGGGATGCTCGAAATCCACGATGTCCATGACGTCTTCGAAAGTGAGCGGTTCGAAATAGAGCTTGTCGGAGGTATCGTAGTCGGTCGAGACGGTCTCGGGATTGCAATTGACCATGATGGTCTCGAATCCGGCTTCCGCAAGAGCATAGCTTGCATGCACGCAGCAGTAATCGAACTCGATGCCCTGCCCTATCCTGTTCGGGCCGGCACCAAGAATCATAGCCTTCTTCTTGGACGATAGCCCAAGGGGCATCTCATCGCTCACGGTGCCACCATAGGTCTTGTAATGGTATTCGGTGGCGCTCTTGAATTCCGCTGCGCAGGTATCCACGGTCTTGAATACCGGCACCACGCCCAAGGCCTTGCGCCTTGTTCTGACAAGCACCTCGTCGCTTCTGGTCAGGTAGGCAATCTGCGCATCCGAGAGGCCGTAGCGCTTAGCCACGGCGAAAGCATCGGCATCTATGTCGTCGAGGCTCTTGCCGCGCAAGCCCTCCTCGATTGCCACTATGTCGGCTATGCGGCTCAAGAAGTACGGATCTATGCCCGTAGCCTCGTGCACCTCCCCAACCGTCCATCCATGGCGAAAAGCGCAGCCCAGATAGATGATGCGCTTGGCCGTGGGCCTACGCAGCAACTCTCCATATGCTCCCTTGTCGTGGGCTGCTTGCGCATGTCCGTCAGCTCCAAGGCCGCTTCGGCCGTCTTCCAGCGATCTAAGTGCCTTGCCAAGGGCTTCCTCGAACGTGCGCCCAATGGCCATGACCTCGCCTACGGCTTTCATGCGCGTGGAGAGCGTGTCGTCGCTGTCCTTGAACTTCTCGAAATCGAAGCGTGGTACCTTCACCACGCAATAATCGATGGTTGGCTCGAAGCATGCTGGGGTTGCACGAGTGATGTCGTTGGTAATCTCGTCAAGCGAATAGCCCACGGCCAAGAGAGCTGCTGCCTTTGCGATAGGAAAGCCCGTGGCCTTCGAGGCTAGGGCCGACGAGCGCGATACGCGCGGGTTCATCTCGATGATGACCATGCGGCCATCGATCGGGTTCACAGCGAATTGCACGTTGGAACCGCCGGTCTCAACGCCGATCTTCTCAAGCACCGCAAGCGAGGCCGCTCTCATGCGCTGGTACTCTATGTCGCTCAAGGTTTGAGCAGGGGCAACGGTGATGGAATCGCCCGTATGAACGCCCATGGGATCGAGGTTCTCGATGGAGCACACGATGATGCCGTTTCCGCAGCGATCTCGCATCACCTCCATCTCGAATTCCTTCCATCCCTCGATGCTCTCCTCCACGAGCACTTCGCTTACTGGCGAGAGCTCCAAGCCTTGCGAGACTATGGCAATGAGCTCGCTTTCGCTGTGCGCTATGCCGCCACCGGCTCCGCCCAAGGTGAAGGAAGGTCTCAATACTGCTGGGTATCCGATCTGCTCGACGATTCGAAGCGCATCCTCGATCGAATAGGCGTAGCCACTGCGTGCTGTGGGAATACCCAGCTGCTCCATGCATTCATTGAAGAGCTTGCGATCCTCGCCTCGCTGTATGGCAGCAAGATCGCAACCGATCATCTCAACGTTGAAACGGTCGAGCACGCCCGCTTCGGCAAGCTCGACGGCCGCATTGAGCCCCGTTTGGCCACCAAGCGTGGGAAGCAGCGCATCGGGGCGCTCCCTCTCTATGACTTTGGTTAGGAAATCGAGCGTGATGGGCTCTACGTAGGTGCGATCGGCAAGTTCGGGATCGGTCATGATGGTCGCCGGGTTGGAGTTCACCAAAACAATACGATAGCCCTCGTTGCGCAGTGCCTTGCAGGCCTGAGTGCCAGAATAGTCGAACTCGCATGCCTGACCGATCACGATAGGGCCGCTCCCGATAACGAGTATGGTGTTGATGTCCTCGCGCTTTGGCATGGCTTAGAACCTCCAACCAGCTAATCGGTCTTGTGCGATATCGATGGAAAGGTAGTCTTCGTCTCCCTCCATAAGCCACATGAAAGAAGAGAACAGGTAGTGCGAATCGGTTGGTCCAGGAGAGGCCTCCGGGTGGTACTGCACGCTGAAGGCGGGAATATCGAGAAACGCGATGCCTTCAGCGGTACCGTCGTTGAGATTCACGTGGGTAAGCTGCACATGGCCGAAACGCTCGTTCAGCACCACAGGCGCCACTTGGTTCTCGGACCAGAAGCGCAAGTCGCCCACATGCTCGTCAAACCCGCCCGATAGTTCGGGCAGCAAAGGACCCAAGCTTGCGAAATCCAAGTTGAACCCATGGTTCTGCGCCGTAATCTCCACGCGGTTCGAAAGCAGGTTCTTGACGGGGTGGTTTCCGCCATGATGCCCATATGGCAGCTTCTCCATGCGGCCACCAGCTGCCTTGCAGATCATCTGATGTCCCAGGCATATCCCGAAGAGGGGCACCTTGCCCATGAGTCCCCGAACGCTGGCTGCTGTGGCGCTAACCGCGTCAGGGTCGCCTGGGCCATTGGACAAGAACACGCCATCAGGTTCAAGTGCGAGCACCTCGCCAGCGGGCGTGTTCCAAGGAACCATGGTTATGGAGCATCCCACACGCTCGAGGCCAGCAAGAATCGATTCCTTCACTCCACAATCGAATGCGACGATGTTCTTTTTCGTTGGTGCAGCCGAAGCGATCGCGAAACCTTGGCTCGTGGGTACGGATGGCCCTTCGTACGCCTCGGTTTCCTGCCGCGACACTTCCGAAACAAGGTTTTTCCCCACGAGCTCTGGAGCCTCTTTGACTAGTTGAACGAACTCGTCGGGCGCGATCGAGCGAGTGGTGATTCCTGCTCTCAAGGCACCCTGGTCGCGGATATGGCTCACGAGGGCACGAGTGTCGATGCCCTCGATGGCCACGATGCCCTTGCGCTTGAGATAGCTCGGAAGCGATTCGGTGCTCCTGAAATTCGAGGGCATAGGGCACATATCATGCACCACCAGCCCACGCAAAGTCGCTTCGCTCGACTGCTGGTCGTCCTCGTTCACGCCGTAGTTGCCGATCTGAGGATAGGTGAGCACCACGATCTGCCCGGCGTATGAGGGATCGGTAATAACCTCCAAGTAGCCTTCAAGCGACGTGTTGAAGCAGATCTCGCCGAAAGCCTCGCCTTCAGCTCCGCACGAAAACCCTTCGAACACGGTGCCGTCTTCAAGTGCAAGCAGTGCTTTCGACTGCATGCCCTTGCTCGTTGCTTGCAGCAGCTCTTGCGATAAGGTGCTCATGATGCTTCCTCGCATCTCCTCCCGTAGGCTCTCGAAACCTTCATTGCGCTATGCATGCAGAGGCTCGTCAGTCAAGACGCCATCTTCCATAGTTGCATAGCCACCTACGTACACGTCGGTAGCGCGACCCGTGAGCTCCCAGCCAAGATAGCCACTGTTGTCGGCTTTAGATTCGAACTCGCTCTCAGTCACCGTCCATTTGGCTTTCGGATCGATGACCGTGAGGTCTGCACGGCCTCCCACCTCTATGCGCACGGGAGCAAGGTTCAATATCTTGCGCGGGTTCACGGCCATCAGCTCGGCCATGCGCAACCAGCTGAGCTTGCCCGTATTCACCAGCTTGTCCACTATGAGGCCAACGCTTGTCTCGATGCCCGTCATGCCAAAGGGGGCCAGCTCGAATTCACGGGCTTTCTCGAAGGCTGCATGAGGGGCATGGTCGGTAGCGATGCAATCAGCTGTTCCATCGATAGCTGCATCGATGACAGCTCGCGCATCATCTACCGAACGCAGCGGAGGGTTCACCTTCAAGTTGGTGTTGTAAGTCTCGTCGATGTCGTCTTCGCACAAGAGCATGTGATGAGGCGTCACCTCGCAGGTCACGTTCACACCCTGGGCTTTTGCCTCGCGCACGATGTCGAGGCCGCGAGCCGTGGTGAGATGCTGGATATGAAGCGGGCACCCAGTAAGGCGAGAAAGCTCGATGTCTCGGAATATCTGCAATTCCTCGCCTGCAGCAGGCCAACCAGCTAATCCGAGGCGCGTAGAGACGGAACCTTCGTTGATCTGTCCCTTGCCCACGAGTGCTTCGTCTTGGCAGTGGCTCATGATGGTTTTTCCGAACTGGGAGGCATAGTCCATCACGCGACGCATGACACCGGCATCTTGAACCCCTCGGCCATCATCGCTGAATGCCACCGCGCCGTGAGCAACCATGTCGCCCATTTCGCTGAGAGCTTCACCCTGCTCGCCTTTCGTGCACGCACCGGCGACCCAAAGCCGACAACGGCCAACTTCGCGCGCCTTGGCCATGACGTATTCGACGATGGCCCCTGTGTCGATGACGGGCATTGTGTTCGGCATGCAGCAGATATCGGTATAGCCTCCATGGGCGGCGGCACGGGTACCCGTGGCTATGTCCTCTTTGTACTCCAAGCCCGGGTCGCGCAAATGCACGTGCGGGTCCACAAGCCCCGGCAGGATCACCTTTCCTGAAAGATCGCGCTCGACGCCCTTGGGCATGTCGAGGTCGTGTCCCATCTCCACGATGTTGCCATCGCGCACCAAGATATCCACCTGTTCGTCAAGATCGACTTGAGGGTCCACCACGCGCGCATTCTTAAGCAGCAAAGCCATCTTCGTTTCCTCCTAGCAGCAAGTAGAGCGCAGCCATGCGCACGAGTATTCCAGCATAGACTTGATCGAGTATCACCGAGCGCAAAGGATGGTCGGCCATGTAGGCATCTATCTCCACGCCGCGATTCAGGGGCCCTGGATGGCAGATGATGGCATCAGGCTTCATGAGCTTTTCGCGCTGCTCGTTGAGCCCGTAGAGCCACGAGTACTCGCGCAAGCTGGGGAAAGGCGAATCCTCGAGGCGCTCTTGCTGTATGCGCAGCAGATACACCACGTCGAGCTCTGGTAGGGCTTCGTCCAGGTTTGCCGTTACCGCATCGGCGCCAAGTGCGAAGGGATCGGCGGGCATCAACGTGTTGGGCGCAACGAGCGTCACCTGCGCCCCCATCGTCTTGAGCGCAGGCACAAGCGAGCCGCATACGCGCGAGTGGTTGATGTCGCCTACAATACCCACGTTCAAGCCGTCGAGTCGTCCCTTATGCTCGCGAATGGTGTAGAGGTCAAGCAAGGCTTGCGTTGGATGCTGATGCTTTCCATCCCCTGCATCGATCACGCTGACCCCTGATTTTTGCGCGACCTTGTAAGGCACGCCAGCATGCGCATCGCGCACCACGATGAGGTCGATCTTGTAGCTGCAAAGCGTCTCCACGGTGTCGTCGAGGCTTTCGCCCTTCACCGTGCTCGTTGAGGTTCCACCAAACGACAGCGTATCGCAGCTCAGGCGCTTCTCGGCCATCTCGAAACTGGATTTGGTGCGCGTAGAGGGCTCGTTGAACATGTTCACCACGGTATAGCCCTTCAGGAGCGGCACCTTCTTCACGCGCCGTTCGTTGATGGCTTTGAAGCGCTCGGCAGTATCCAGCAGAAGCGCGATGTCATCTGCCGAGTAATCGCGTAGGTTGATGAGATGCTTGTGATCGAAGGCCATGCTACTTCCCTCCTAACGGTGCGCTTCCAATGCGCTGCCCATCCGCAAGCGGGACTATGACGACTTCGCTTGCGCCATCGGTCTCTTGCAGGTGAAGCCGCACGTTTTCGTTATCAGCCGAGGGCACGTTCTTGCCCACGAAATCGGCTCGGATGGGAAGCTGCCTGTGACCTCGATCAACCAGCACTGCAAGCTGAACGGTTTCGGGTCGTCCGATATCCATGAGCGCATCGAGCGCAGCACGTATCGTGCGGCCGGTGTAGAGCACATCATCGACGAGGATCACATCGCGGCCATCGATTTCGAAGAGGATGTTGGTTGAAAGCACCTCGGGCGAAAGATGCAGGGCGAAGTCGTCGCGGTAGAAGCTGATGTCCAGGCATCCTAGATCAACCTCGATGCCCTCTATCTCTTGGATCTTGCGAGCAAGGCGCTGGGCCAAAACGTCGCCACGCGTGACGATGCCCACTAATGCGATGTTGCCCGCGCCCTTGTTATGCTCGAGGATCTGGTGAGCCATGCGCGTAAGCGAACGGTCGATCGCATCCTCGTCCATAACGACCTGCTGGTGCATTTGGTCCTGCGCCATCAAAGCCTCCTATCCGCATCTAACGTCACGTGCGGCGATACAGATCCTCGCGCCCTCTTGCGGGCAAAAGAAAAGCCCGCAAGAGGGCTTAGGCATGCATGGCATATGTAGGGCACGTTGGCCTTGTGCAGCCTTGCCGGTCTCTCTGTACCGTCTTAAAGACTACTGCCAGGATAAAGGCTGACCAACACCAATTCAAGCGCGAAACAGACCCTTAACAAAAACCTCTGGCATCGGCAGGGATTCAGCCACCAGCCTTCACACCATACCAAGCGATCTTCTCGTCCTTCCAGCCCATTTTCACGAGGCTCGCGTGCTCGGCATAGCTTGTGGTGTAGTTATGGGTGCCAACAGTTTCGAAAGGATTGAATTGGCGGTAGAGCGGCACGTTGCCACCCGACTTCCAGCTTACGCCCTCATAGCGCCAACCTAGCTTGACCAGCATGTCCCGCTCCTTCGCGTTGAGAGTGTAGTGATGGTCGGTCGTATAAGGATTGTAGAGCCGATACACGTCCTTGCCCGCAGTTGGGGCATACCAACCGATGTTCTCGTCGCGCCAGCCGCGCTTGATGCAGTCCTTGCGCTCCTTAGCGCTGGCCGTGTAGAAATGCTCGAGCGTCCAGGGGTTGTAAAGCCGATACATCGCGATTCCCGTAACCTGAGAACCGCTTGTGGTGCCCGAGTTGCCCGAACCGCTGGAGCTGCCAGAACCACTACCAGGATTCGTAGGGGGTTTAACGGGTTGCTGTTCCTGCTTCACGGTGAAGGTAAGTTGGTCATTCGCATAGCTTGCGGCGAGCGAGCAAGATGGATCAGAGAACGTCCAGGCGTGCTGCTCGAGGGCATAGGCAACGACGTTGAATATGGCTTCCTTGTAGCTGTCAGGCCAAAATGCCTGTTGTGATGCAAGTGGTAGCTCGAACTGCTTCTGACCAGCATTGATCTTGCTC
>CANOHY010000027.1 GCA_947565915.1 uncultured Eggerthellaceae bacterium
AAGAAGCTTTATCTTGCGGATACTGGTTTCAGGAACCTTCCGAACGGGTTCTCGGGAGCAGATATCGGATTTCAGCTGGAAAACATCGTGTTTATGGAGCTCAAGCGTAGAGGATACACCGTGCACATTGGGGCCATGCACAATATGGAGGTTGATTTTGTCGCGAAACGAGGAAGCGAGAAGGAGTACTTCCAAGTAACCAGTTCTCTTCTCGATGAAGCGGTTTATCTGCGCGAACTGGCTCCTCTTGAGGCAATACGGGATTCGTTCCCGAAAACGATTCTCGCGCTCGACGGATGGCGATCAGGTGTTACTCCATCAGGAATAAGAATCCGAGGAATTCAGGAGTGGCTGCTTGGTAGCTGATATGCGCCGAACCACGTCTTCGCAATGCGCCAACGCCTGCGAACTACCGAAACGGTACGCCGTTATCAGGGCAACGTGGCCTCGTCCTTGCGGAGTCGGGGACCGAGAGTCTAGCGAACCAACCTCTTGACTCCTCGTTTTAGCCTTTGCTGCGCTTTGAGATGGCTGGCCAGGATTTCACGAATATGCCAAGCAAAACCAAGAATGCCCCAAATAAGACAAGGGGAGAAGGCGCATCGGCTGCGAAGGCCCAGGCGGCAAGCACGCCCACGGGAAGTTCGCTCGAGGCCATGATGGATACCATGCCAGGTGAGAGCTTGGGGCTTGCGTAGTTGATGAGCGAGGTTGGCAACAGGATGCCCAAAATCGAGAGCGCAAGAGCAAATATCCACGCATGTGCATCGCCCAGCGAAGTTGCGTATGCTGCTGGGTTCGCAAGCGACGTTATAGCTATGCCCCCAACGGCCAGCATGGTGGTGCGTAGCTCGGTGGGCTGGTCGGTGGCGATTCGCCCCGAAAGGTACAGGTAGAGGGCATAGGCGAAGGCCGACCCGATGCCGAAAGCAATCCCTTTGGGATCGAGGTGGTCGAGTGGTCCGTCGAAGAGCCCCGCGGCAAAGCAGGTACCCACCAGCACGATGGCGATGGCAATGACCGACGAGCGCGTGGGCAAATGCCGCTCCACCACGCATTCTATGAGCACCGACACCCAAACGTATTGGAACAGCAGCGTGAGCGCCAAGGCGCTGGGCAAAAGCGATACGGCAGTGTAATAGCAAATGGAGGTGAAGCCAGTGCACACGCCTAGCAGCGCCATTTGTAGCAGCGACCTCGCGCGCGGCATGCGAACGCGTCGTATCAGGCAATAGGCGAATCCGGCCACGAAGGCAAGGATGTATTGAAGCGGCAGGAACGTAGAAGGGAAGACCCCTATGTTGGCAGCGGCTTTGATGACCGGCACGATGAATCCGTAGCTCGAGCCGGCGATGAATACGAGCAGGGGATTGGCAATACTTGCTCTCAAGGTTCCCTCTTAGTTGGTTGCTGAACAGTGAGGGAAAGGATATCGCTTACGAGAGCAGGGCGCCAGCCTCTTCGCCGGGCGTGATCGAGTACACCTCATCCACGTGCAGCCAGCAGACCCCTTTGGAATAGTAGTCATAGCCCATACTGCTCAGAATTTGGTGAACTTGAGCGGCGATGGCTTCGTAACGGGGGCCTTCGTTCTCGTACGTCACGGTCCCCTTCACCTGATAGCCGTGCGTCTCGTCCCACGCGCTCACGGCCATCTTCGATCCGGCCTCGATGTTGGCGAGCGTCTTGAGCATGTACTGGTCCGAGATCATCACAGTCTCGTCGTCGTATGCCTGCTTCATGGAGCAGCACACCACATTGGGCATGCCGTTGCCGTCGGCCGTTGCAACCGCCACCGCATACACGTTGTTGATGAGGTCCATGCAATCTTGCGACATCTTTGCCATCGTGGCTCCTTCGCCGAAGCTGTTCGCTGCTTTTCTCGCTAGGCAACAGTGTAGCGAGCAATGCGGATGATTGCTTGGAGAACACCGGCGAAGGCTATGCGAACCTTTGGGCGCTGGCGGGATGCCCGTCAGATGGCCGAGGTGTCGATGGGGCGCGAATCGTCCGAGATCCAATCGACCCAACTGCCCTCGTAGCAGCGTTGGTTGGAGTAGCCTTTCGATTCCAGCAAGTCGCAAGCTTCCTTGGCGAGGCCACCGTTGTAGCAGTACACGATGAAGGTCGTCTCGGGCGCAAGGTGCGCCTCCTCGAACTTGCGAACGAAGTAGTCGGCGGTGTCCTCGTCGGCCTCCTTCGCCTTGATGAGCTCTATCGAGATGGCGCCGGGAATGCGGCTTTCCTCGTACATGAAGTCAGGGCGAACATCCACGATGGGCAGCTTGCCAAGGTTGTCGAGCACGTAATCGGCGGTAACTATCTGGTAGGTCATAGGGGCCTCCTTGCCTTGGGTGACGATGCCTAAAAACGGGGCAGTCATCAACAAGATGACGCTTTCGCAATGATAGCGACCACCTGCGAGATGCCCGTTTCGAGACGCTCTTTGAAAGGAGATGCTTGGGCGTTCGTTTCCGATTCGTGAACGAGCGGCTCTTTCCGCCTTCGAGCTATTTGCTCTTTTTTCGTGAAGCGGGCCGCGTGCATGGATATAATTCCCAAGCAATCGAATAAGAACCGCAAACGACACATGTGGCGCTGCGGCGCGTAAATCTGATCACGGCACAGGGGCGATTCGAGACTCGTGATCTTCGCGATTTACGTGCTGTGGCGCCTCGTTGCCTGCTCGGTCGCCCCCCCCATCGCCACGGAAAGGGAGGAAACCTTGACCGACGTACATCTTGGCAGCGACCAACCTGCCGCCTCGAGCGCAAAGGCGCGCAAGCCAGCTGCCATTCTCTTCGTCGCAGCATTCGCGGCATTCCTTGCCACCTTCAACGAAACGTTCCTCAATGTGGGTTTCGCTCCCATCATGGAAAGCCTGTCGGTGGATGTGTCCACCGTCCAATGGCTTGCCACCGCTTATATGCTAGGCGCGGCCGTCATGGTGCCCGTATCGGCGTTCGCCTATCGCTCCATCCCCACGCGCCCGCTATTCTGCGCTACAACCGCGCTGCTCGTGATTGGGTCCGTGATTGGAGGCTTGGCGCAAACCTTCGCCGTGCTGCTCATCGGCCGCATCGTCCAGGCACTCGGCACGGGGATGCTCATTCCCATCGGGATGAACATCACTCTGGAAATCGCCCCGCGCGAGAAGCTGGGCACCTATATGGGAATCATGGGTGCCATGACCACGCTGGGCCCCTCGTCCAGCGTCATCCTCGCTGGGCTCATCCTGGCTGTCGCCGATTGGTCCATGCTGCTTTGGGTCTTCGCAGCGCTCTCCGCACTTTGCTTCCTTGCTGGTGCGATAATTCTGCGCGATGTGGCAAAGCTCACTCATCCTCGGCTCGATGCGGTTTCGGTAGCGTTGATTGGCATCGCTCTCGTGGGCATCCTCTATGGAGTGTCAACCATATTCAGCGGCAGCATAGTCGCGGCGCTTGTGGCTGCTGCCATTGGTGCCTGCGCACTTGCGGTGTTCGTGCGGCGCCAAGGGAAGCTGGCTGAACCGCTCATCAACTTGCAACCACTGAAGATAGCGCCGTTCACAGTGGGTGTTGTGGCGAACATGCTCTCGCTAATTGCCATTTTCGCAATGAACATCATCGTGCCCACCTTCATGCAATCGGCTTTGGGCACTCCAGCCCTTGTTGCGTCGCTCACGCTGTTCCCCGCCATCCTGTGCTCGTGCGCCGTGTCGCCCTTGGCGGGACGCATCTACGACAAGCATGGCCCCGGCTTCATATTGCCGCTGGGCTTTGCGTGCATCGCAGTGTTCTCGGTTCTCACCAGTGCCTTTATCGCGACGGCAAGCCCCTTCGTTCTAGCTCTTCTCTACATACCGGTAATCTGCGGATCTGCCCTCGTCATCGGTCCCGTGCAGAGCTTTGCGCTCTCGAAGCTGACGTACGAGCAGAATCCCCACGGAGTCACCATCATGTCTACTGGTTTTCAGATAGCCGGATGCATAGGGTCCTCGGTATTCACCGGCGTCTACGCGGCCGTGAGCGCGGGGAGCATCGCCCAAGGCATCGCTTTCACGGAAGCTGCCGCTCAAGGGATGCTGGTTGCTGGCGCGCTGGTGGGAGTAGTTGGGGCTGCTGGTTTTGTACTTGCGTTGTGGATTCGGCGCCAGGCTGCTAAGCCCGCGGCTCAGGAAACGCAAGACTGGGAACAAAGCCAAGTCCAGAAAGCCGCGCGCGAATCTAGCATGCCCGCAGAGGCCACCCTGGCATCTATTTGAAGAAGGCTCCTGTGCTCGATAAGGGACGCATGGTGGGAATTATCAACCGCTCCAACATACAATGTCCTCGGGATTTTGCCCAGATGCGGCTTATGTCACCTGAAGATCTCGTCGTGCGTTCCAGTGCGCTCGAAGAAAGCGGTCATGCCGTTCGATGACCAGACAACGAGCCAATTGCCGATATTTGCCACATGGCATTCATATCTTCCCTTCCAGGCGCCTTGTAGGGTGTGCATGTTGTGATGCCTGCGTAGTTCGTCGCGAGATTCATCGGTATCGGTCGCTACCAGCCTGATAACCTCATGCAGCTCGTGTAAGGGAAGATGCTTCTTCTTGCATCTCTTGTAATCGCGCTTGAATTGCGTGCCGTATTCAACCTCCAGCATGTTATTTTTCGTCCTCAAGAGAGGAAATCATTTCATCGACTGAGGCGAACCTACCGGGTTTTCCAGAAGCAAAGAATGCGTCCGCCTCCTCGATAGCCTTGCGCGATTCGTAATTTGGTTCGGGCATGGAAAAATCGAGCGGGATGCGACGTTCGCGAATCATCTGCTTGTAGAATGCGCGCGTTACGGACGAAAGATCGAATCCGAAATAGTCTGCTATTTCAGCTGCTTGTTCTTTTTCGGTGCTATCGATTCGTATGGTCACTGTAGATGCTGTCATGAAAACTCCTAACAATATAATGGAATGTAATTATAACATATTACATTGTAAGTATAATAAAAGAAGCGGAGCATATTGGAATGTTCTATTTGACATATAACGATTGTCTTTTTAAAATGATCTATATCGAATAGAACAATACTGCAAAAGAAGGGACTGGTCGTCGTGATCGTATCTATAGACGAATGCTCGTCCACGCCGCTGTATAAGCAGATTCACGACCAAATCGTCGCTGGAATTGCCATGGGCGAGCTCGAGCCGGGCATGTCGCTTCCCTCGGTGCGCTCTCTTGCAAGCGATCTCGGGATCAACCTGCACACCGTGAACAAAGCCTATGCGGTCCTCCGTGACGAGGGTTACGTTCAGATGCGAGGGCGCGCCGGTGCGGTCATAAGCGAGCCGAGCGACGCGTCGCGGGCCGACAAAAACCGCAGGTCGCTGGAAGAGGTGGAAGGCGACTTGTTCAAGCTGGCGCTTATCTATCGGGCTTGCGGGGGCACGCGAGGGCAATTCCTCGAATGCGCAGCAGCCCAAGCCGCCCGTGCCTATGGGGCCGTTGGGGTGGACAAGCGCGAAGACGCATCAGCCAAGCGCTCGAAGAAGCGCTGCGCCCGCACGTCAGGAAACGCCGCGAAATGCGCTACTGGCGGTCTATCCGCAGACGCTTCAGCGCAAGGGGCCTGAGATCATGCAGGCCACGGACCCAACCATATATGCTCTACTGGGGCTGGTGCTGCTCTTTCTTCCCATCACGGGTGCGCTTATGGCGGCGACGCCCTATCTCATGCCGAAGCGCGAGTGCTTCGCCGTAACCATTCCCGATGCCGCCTCGAACGACCCTGAAATCCGGCGGCTCAAACGCTCCTTCGCCATTATCGTGGCCGTAGTCACGTTGGCGCTCTCCGTTATTTGTGGCGCATGCGTCTTCGCAAACCTCGAGCATGCCTTTATAACCGCCCTAATCATCTCCGAATTTGTCCTGTGCTTCGGAGGCTACGGGCTCATGCTTCGCTTCCGTCGAAAGACAATCGCGCTCAAGCAGGCGCAAGGCTGGAAGGCTCAGTCGGCCAAGCGTGTCGGATTCGTGGCCGAAGAGCCTGCGCCAAAGCCGATCTCCCAGAAGTGGGACCTTCTGTTTCTCGTTCCCATTATTATCACGGCACTCATCTGCATCGTTGGCTATCCGCTCATGCCCGAGCGCATCGCCCTTAACACTGACTTATCGGGGCAGGTGAGCAATTGGGCGCAGAAGACGCCACTGGTCGCAGCTTTCCCGGTCTTGTTCGTTGTGTTCCTCGATGCTTGCTTCGCTTTCTCGCATTGGAGCATCCTGCGCTCGAAAAAGGGCATCGATGCCGCACGTCCTGCGGTGAGTGCTTGGGCCTATGGAGCATTTGCTCGTGCTCAGAGCATGCTTCTTGTAGGGCTGGGTACCATGCTGTCTTTCATGGGTCCGATTATCGCGCTGTCGTTCATGGACGTCATCACCATGATGCAAGCGCTGCTTCCGGTTATGATTATGATGGTCGTCGTGCTGGTGGCGGTCGTCGCGGTCACGATGGTCTATGGGCAGAATGGCGCGCGGCTTTTACGTCGCATGGAGGAACCCGACTCCATGCCGGTGGACGACGACCGCTACTGGAAGCTGGGCATCTTCTACTGGAACCGCGACGATGCGAGCCTCTTCGTGCCCGAACGTTTCGGGGTGGGGTGGACCGTGAACCTCGGAAGACCTTCCGCCTGGGCCATCATCGTTGGCTTTGTTGTCGTGACCGCTGCATTCATAGCTTTTTCGCTCTGCATGTAGCTATGCAACAAAGCGTGTTATTCGGATGGCATGCGGCATCGGCTTCATCGTGGTCGCCGTGCTGTGCCTGGTCTCACTGAGAAAAGGGCAGCCGACGCAATAGAACTGCCCTTTGGCTCAAGAACCGTCCATCCGATTCGCTTCGGGGCATCCTTTTGGTATCAATCGGGTACTGACGCCAGATTGCCCAGCAAAGCGACTACGATTGACGCAGGGGGCAATCGAATGGTCAGCAAGCTCAACACGCATCCAGCAGCCGACCCGCACGGGGCGAAAGCCGCGAGCGCAAGCGTAGGCGCCGAAAAGCGCCCTGCCGAGACAGAAGATGCCAAAGCGCACCCCAAGGGGCGTGCTGTGTCCGACCTGACACCCGCCGCCCGCGAGCGCGAGATCGTCAAGGCCAGCATCATCGGCATCGCGGGAAACATGCTATTGGTGGCCTTCAAGATGGTCATCGGCTTCTTCTCGTACTCCATCGCTATCATCCTCGACGGCGTCAACAATGCAACGGATGCGCTTTCGTCCATCATCACCATCGTGGGCACGAAGGTGGCTGGTCGCCGCCCAGATGAAAGGCATCCGTTCGGGTACGGGCGCATCGAGTATCTGACGTCGGTGGTTATCGCCGTCATTATTCTGGTGGCTGGCGCGCTCTCGCTGCGAGAATCTATCCTCAAGATCATCCATCCGGCAACGCCTAGCTATTCAACCATAACCATTACGATCATCGTGGTTGCCATTCTGGGCAAGGTAGCACTTGGAATCGTCTTCAAGCGCTACGGCGACAAGACTAGTTGCGAGGCCCTGATAGCTTCTGGCGTCGATTCTAATTACGACGCAGTGCTCTCGGCCGGAACGCTGGTGGTCGCATTTGCCCAGAACCTCTGGAACATCAACATCGACGGGGCCGTGGGCGTGATCATCTCGCTTGTAGTGTGCAAGGCTGGTATCGAGGTGCTCCGTGATGCTCTGGCACCTATCATCGGAACGCCCGAAGATCGCAACCTCGTTGCCGATATCAAGTGTTACATTCGCACGTTCCCTGAAGTTCGCGATGTTCATAACGTCGTGCTCGACAGCTTCGGGCCCAACAAGGCCATCGGCTCCGTATACATCGACGTGCCAGACGATATGACTGCGCGCCAGGTTGGCGAACTCACCAGAGGTATCTCGGAAGGGCTGCTGGAAAGGTTTAACGTTGAGCTCACCGTGGGCATTCGCACAGACAACACCACGCCCGAGTTCGCACCCATGAGAAGAACGCTCGAAGACCTAGCCAACGAAGATGAGCGCATTTTGAACGTGCATGCCTTCTATGTGGATCCCGCCACGAAGACCTGCTACTTCGACATGGTGGTCAAGCTTGAGGCCGATAGCGAGAAGGCGAAAGGCGACCTTGTTGCGTCTATGCAAGAAAGGTATCCGGGATTCAAATTCGACGTGCTGGCAGAAACCGACTACGCAGAATAAGCGAGAGGCGCGAGTGAGAAGCGCGAGCGTAGGACGCGAGCAGAAGGCGCGAAAAAGCGAACAAAAAAAGCGAGCAGAAGGAGCGCCATTAATTCCTCGGCACATTCCTCCTGCTCGCAAAGACGAGTGAACAAGAACGTTTCTTTTACTTGTTGAGCTCGTTCAGCCAGTCAATCAGCGGACAACAAGCCCTCACGTCTTCAGCGGTCATGTTGGGATAGTTCTTGGCACCTGCCTTCTGGATGGATTGGATCATCGTATCCGAGAGGGTGGTCTTCCAGTCGGCCACCTTGAAGGCAGCGGCAACCGTTTCGGTATCGGCCCCCATAGAGCTTGCGCATGCCTGGATGGCCGCGGCTTCGTTGTTGGCGTCGCTCATGTAGTCGGTGGTGCGCTTGAGGTCCTCGATGAACGCCTTGATCGATGCTTCCTTTTCCTGGAATATCGTCTTGGTGGTTATGTAAGCTGCCATGTCATACGAATCGGTGTCGGCATTCGACCCCACCTTGTAGGCGCCTTGCACGTTTGCCACGGCAGTGTCGGGATACGGCTGGCTTGCGGCCATCATGTCGATATCGTCGCCCGTAGCAAGCACGGTGGGAAGCGTGTTCGCTTTCACGTCCACCAACGTCACCATGCCGTCGCCCTCGGTTCCGAACTCGTTGAGGGTGATGTTCATCTTCTTTAGCCACGAGCGCAGGGCGCTCTCGGTGGTGGCACCCTGTTGAACGCCGATGCGAACGGGATGTCCCAGCGCAACTGCAGCATTCTGGAACGACTCGGCCACGGCTGCTTCGTTCTTGGCGCTTTTGTCGTATGCCACGATTTGCGCGTCACCAGTCATGGCTGGACCGGCCACGATGACCTGCGAATCGGTGTTGCAGTTCGTGCCGCAGAGCACCACTATCTCGTCGCCATACTCGCCGATGGCATTTGCAACCGGACCCTGGCCGGTGGCTGCGATGTCGGCCGACCCAGCCAACAGTGCCTCCACGGATTGCTGGCCCGACCCGCTAACGGGCAAAAGCTCCACGTCCACGTCGCCGTCTGCGAAGAAGCCTTGCTCGTCAGCCACGATGATGGTCTCATAACCCGCCTTGTTCAGATAGGCGAGCGAAACCGGAGCCAGTTCCTCGCTTTGCGCGGGGGCCTGATTCTCGTTCGATTCCTTCGCGGGCTGCGAGCTGGCGCATCCGGCCAGCAGCATCAATCCCAGCGCGCCTGCAGCGGCTAAAGCCGCAAAGCGCTTCAATGTTCCTTTCAGCATGGGTGATCCTTTCTCCTTGTTCTGGCGGTTCTTGCTCTTGCTTGTGCTCTTGTTCTCCGCTTCTCTTTTCTCTCGTTCCCATAACGCCCTTGCTTTGCGCTCATGGCGCGTGATGGCGTGCCGTTCCCATTAGAGTCGCGGTGGATCCATGTGGGCCCTTATCTCGTCGCGGAGCGCGCGTGCCTCGGGATAGTCGAGGTCGCGTGGCATGTCGTTGGGCAATTGCCATTCCCGCACAATGCGCCCAGGGCTGCTGGAGTACAACACGATGCGCGAGGATATCGCGATGGCCTCGGCAATGGAGTGCGTGACGAACACGATGGTCTTGCCCTGTTGGCTCCACAGGTTGCGAAGCGAGTCGTCCAAAGCCGTGCGCGTTTGCTCGTCCAAGGCCGAGAACGGCTCGTCCATCAGCATGGCTGCGGAATCCATGGCCAAAAGCCGTGCGATTGCCACCCGCTGCTTCATGCCGCCGGAGAGCAGGTTGGGTCGGCGGTCTTCCATGTCATCAAGCCCGACTTGCTGCAGGGCATTGTGCACGCGCTGGTCGCGCTCGGCCTTGGGAACCTTGCTTCCCTTTAGCGCATAGGCCACGTTTTCACCCACGCTCAGCCAGGGAAACAGGCTGTAGTCTTGGAACACCACGCCGCGCTCGGGGCTGGGTCCGCGCACCTCTTCGCCACGAAACAGCACTTGGCCCGTGGTTGGCTCCAGAAAACCCGCCAACAGGTTCAACGTGACGGTCTTGCCGCAGCCCGAGGGCCCCAGCAGGCTGACGAACTCGCCCTCTTCGATGACAAGGCTCACGTTATCCAGCGCCACCATCAGCTTGGAGCGCGCTCGGTCGGCGAAGAAGGCGCGCGTAACATCCCGAAGCTCCAAAAGCGGCATGCTTACGCCTCCTCGAGACCCAGGCGACGGCGCACCGAATGCTCTAGCGGTGCCAAAACCAGCCGGTCGATGGCAAGGCCCATCAGGCAGATGGCAGCGATGCAAGCGAACGAGCCCACGTAATCCAGCAGGTCGCGCGTGAGTTCGATGGAATACCCGATGCCGATGCCCGTGCCCACCACCATCTCCGCGGCAATCAGCACGCGCCAGGCGCTGGTCATGCCCAAGCGCAGCGAGCTTATGATGGTCACCGCCGCCTGGGGCACGAGCACCGTGGCGAAGATGCGCAGCCTCCCAGCTCCCATCATGGCCGCAGCCGATACCAGCACGGGTGGCACCATGCGGATGGCGCTGGCCACCCCTGCTGCTATTACCATGGAAGCTACGGCGAAGATGATGAAGATGGCCGCCTCGTTTCCCAGGCCGAACACCAGAATGGCGATGGGCAGCCATGCCAGGCCGGGAATCATCTGGAACACCGACACGGGCACCATGCCTATGGCGTAGCGGCGCGTGGCCGACCCAATGATGCAGCCCAGCACGATGCCGATCAAGGCTGCCAGGCCGAATGCGATGAACAGCCGAGCGAGGGAAGCGCCAATGTGGGCGTATATCGACTTGCCGTAAAGCTCGCGGCCGCCGAAGAGGTACTCTCCCAGGCGCATGAAGGTCTCAGGAGGCGTGGGAAACCGCATGGCAGCCTTGCCCATGGTGTTGTACCATGCAGCGAAGCCCCACCAGATAGCGAACACGATGACGATGCCCACCAGCACGTAGCAGGTGGTGCGCAGTGCCTTGCGCCAACGCTGCGAGCGCACCTCCACGATGCCGCTGGAGGCATCAGCTCCAGCGAGCAGTCGCGCCATGGCCTTGTCGGTGCTCGAACGTCGCACCCGCTTCCCTTCCAAACGTAGTGCATATCTAATAATATGACAATGTCTAATAGTAAGCATAGTCTACTAAAAAGGGAAGATGGTTCGAGGGATGGCCTTCGGGAAGCGGCCTTCGGCGAGGCGGGTTCTTGCGCTTGGCTAGAGCTTTATCCCCAGAGAGTCGTTGGGCTTCAACATGGTGTTGTAAAACGATGCCGAGGTGGCGGCGCGCAGGGCACCTGCCGGGTTGTGGGCGGTGGCGCGATCCTTCGCCACCAAGGTGGTCACAGGCGCTTCGGAATGCTGGTAGAACAGCGTATCGTGTCCCACGCAAAGCCCCAGCACCACGTTGAGCTGCGTGTCGGCTTCGGCGAGCAGCTTCGCCTGCAGCAGCGGGTTGCACGATATCTCGCCCACATCGCAGCAGCTTGCCTGGGCTCCTAGCCGCCCTTTGGGCACCGAGCCCACCTTGCAGCAGATGCCGAACGGCTCGAGCCCCTGGGCACGCAGGATGCGTGCGAAGATGCGACCCTCTTCCATCAGTCCTGCGCAGCAGGCGATGCCGATGCGCTTCCAGCCCATCTGCAGGGCGAATGCAATCGTTTCCTCGGCACGACACCAGCGCCGGTCGAAACCAGCGGCGCTCACCGCTGAGGCGGCGCGCATGACCTCCAGGGCAAAGGGGTCGTCTTCGTAGGTTTGCGCGGCTGATTCATGGTCGGCTTCGCTCATGGCCTTAGTGGGGCAGAATTCAGGGTAGTTGCCGTTGGGCTTCCCGCATCCTGCCGATGCGCAATCGGTGCAGCTCAGCTCAAGTTCCTTCTCGGTCATGGTCTCTGCCCTCTCGTAGTTGGTCAATCGAAGCGAATCATATCATTCGAATTCAAGGGTTCGAGGCAGTGGCGGACATCGGCTTGGTGCAAGGGTTTGCGGCCGTACGGTGTGCGTCTCCAATGCTGATAATGCTTGCAGTGCTGCTAATGCTTGTAGTCGAAGCGCCGTTCGAAGTAGCGGCTTGTGAACATGATGGGCAGCGTGAGCACCAGGTACAGCAGGCCCAGCAGCAAGAACCCTCCGAAGAAGTTGTAGTTGGTGGCAGTTATCTCGCGCATGGTTTGGGTGAGCTCTATCACGGCGATCACCGACAGCAGGGAAGAATCCTTGATGATGCTTGCGAACTGGCCGGTGAGCGCAGGTAAGGTGCGCGAAACCATCTGGGGAAGCACCACGTGCAAGGCGGTCTGCGCGCGCGACATCCCCAGGCCGCGCGCAGCGTCAATCTGGCCGCTATCCAGCGACAGCAAGCCACCGCGCACGATCTCGGCGATGTAGGCACCGGCAAACGCCGACAGGATGATGACGCCAGCCACCACCCTGTTCTGTATGCCCCAAGCCGTGCCGATGATGTAGTAGAACAGGTAGATCTGCGCGATGAGCGGTGTGCCGCGGATGATGGTCACGTAGAAATCGCACAGGTAGCGCACGGGTAGGAAGCGCGCATCGCGCCCGATGGCAACAGGAATTCCGATAACCAGTGAAGCCACCAGCGACATCAGCGATATCTCCACGGTTAACAGGAACCCATCCCAGATGCGCAGGCGATACTGCTCCACGAAGTCGAAGTTCAGCGTAATGCCGGCCGCGCTCAGCGACGCAGCGAATGCGGCAATTACCACCAGCACCACCAGTAGATAGTTCAAGGCAGCTTTCGGCTTCGCAACCTGTTGGCCAGGTTCGGCGAGAAACGGATTATGCGCGCTCAATCTGCTCAAGTGGCGAAGCCTGACGCCCTTCCTGGGCTATTCGAAGTCGAAGAACCATTTGAAACGATACTCGTCGAATGCCTTTTTCTCCTCTGCTAAGTACTTCTCGGCGAGACGGTCGAACTCGCCGTTCTCCTTCGATTGCGCGATGAACTCATTCAACTGATCCAAGAGCTTGGTATCGCCTTTCTTCACGGCAATCACCTTGCCCGGTTGGTTCAGGTCGTCAACCGTTGCAATGCCCGAATTCGCATTGGCTAGTATGGCCAGCTGCGCCATGGCGTAAGGGTCGGTGAAGTCGACAGCTTGCTTGCGCTCGTCGGTGATTAGGGGCGGCTCGCGCAGCATCGCGCAGCGTTTGTTCTCATTGGAAGCCGCGCGAGCGCATCCCCTTGGCTGAACATGATACGTACCCTACTCGTCTTCGCTGTACGCAATACGGGACAACAAAAACAGCGCTTGCATCCATAATGCTCGCAAGGCAGCAAACGGAGCAGAAAGGAAGCATGCCATGTGGCTCAAGAAGAAGAAAACCATCACCTGCAACAACGTGAAGCTGACCTCGCCCGAACCCGAGATGTGCCGCTACGCTTTCGTGGATTCGCGCGAGCATCAGGCCGACCGCATCCTTACAGGGGCGCTCATCCCCGTGCGCTACGAGCCAGCGCGCGACGCGAAGCCTGGCGACGACTACGAGCTCAGGGTGTGCTCGTTCAAGGAGCGCTACGAGTCGTGGTTCCTCTGCTGCATGTCCGACCTCGAATGGGTGCTCGATGCCGAGCCGCGTTACGCGAGCGAGTGCGAGCGCATGATGGGCGCGTCGGTGGTCATTCGGGCAGCTAAGCGCGATCTTGAAGAGGGACAGATCCAGGCCAAGCCGTTCAACCCCTCGGCAGGGCTTCGGCGCTTGGGGTTGGAGTTGCCCAACTGCTAGAATGGCCTCGTATTCGCCAGGAAGATTCCGAGAGGATGCGAACATGGCAGAAGATGCGAAGCTGTATCAACTCTGGCTCGACCGCGTAGACGAAGGTTACCTGCAAGACGAGCTTGCGCGGATGAAGGGCGACCAAAGCGCCATCGCCGACGCCTTCTTCCAAGACCTCGAGTTCGGCACGGCAGGCTTGCGCGGAATCATAGGCGCGGGCACCAACCGCATGAACGTATATACCGTAGGACGCGCCACCCAGGGCTTCGCCGACTATCTGAATCAGCGCTACGAAGCACCCAGCGTGGTAATCGGGCGCGACTCTCGCAACGGTGGCGAGCAGTTCGCGCGGCGCAGCGCCGAGGTGCTGGCAGCCAACGGCGTGAAGGCATACGTGTTCCCGCGCATCGTGCCCACGCCGGTGGTGTCCTTCGCTGTGCGTGACCTGGGCTGTTCGGGCGGCATCAACATAACGGCAAGCCATAACCCGGCTGAGTACAACGGGTACAAGGCATATAACCACAGCGGATGTCAGGTGGTAACCGAGGAGGCGGACGCCATCAGCGCGGCCGCCTCGGCCGTGGACATGTTCGACGGCGTGAAGGCAATCGATTTCGACGAAGCGCTGGCATCGGGTCTGGTGGAATGGGTGAGCGAGGATGTGCTCGACCGTTTCATCGATGCAGTAGCCGCCTGTTCCGTAGCTACCCCAGAAGACAAGAAGACCGACTTGAAGCTGGTGTACACGCCGCTCAACGGCACCGGCCTGGAATGCGTCACGCGCATACTGAAGCGCGAGGGCATAACCGACATCGCGTTGGTAGACGAGCAGAAGGATCCCGACGGCAACTTCCCCACGTGCCCGTATCCCAACCCCGAGATTCGCGAGGCGCTGGAACTTGCCATCCAGCTGGCGGAGCGCGTGCACCCCGACCTGCTGCTGGCAACCGATCCCGATGCCGACCGCGTGGGCATCGGGGTGAAGCAGGGCGACGACTACCAGCTTCTCACGGGAAACGAGGTGGGCGTGCTGCTGCTGGATTACCTTGCGCGCCAACAGCAGGCAGCAGGTCAAGACCTTTCACGGAAGGTGGCCGTCACCACCATCGTGTCGTCGTCGATGGTGGACGCCATCGCGCAAGCTTACGGTTTCGAGGTGCATCGGGTGCTGACGGGATTCAAGTACATCGGCGAGTACATCGGTCAGCTAGAGGCGCTCGGGCAGCAGGACCGCTTCCTGTTCGGCTTCGAAGAAAGCTATGGCTACTTGAACGGCACGCATGTGCGCGACAAGGACGCCGTGGATGCTTCCATGCTCATCTGTCAGATGGCCCAGTACTACAAGGCACGGGGGATGAACCTCGCGCAGGCCATGGATGCGCTTTACCAGCAGCATGGTTACTACCTGAATCGCACGAGCTCGTTCTCGTATCCTGGCGCTTCTGGCGCGGAGAAGATGCATGCCATAATGGCGCAGCTGCGCGAGAACCCGCCTGCAGGCTTCGCGGATCTGGACGTGCAGGAAGTTGTGGACTACGAACCGGGTGTGAACGGCCTTCCGCCAGCGAACGTGATCCAGTTCAACCTGGAAGGCAGCAACAAGATCGTTGTGCGCCCAAGTGGCACCGAGCCGAAGATCAAGGTGTACGTGTTCGCCAAGCAAGCAACGCGCCAACTCGCCGAGGAGCTGCTTGCTCAGCTCGAGGAGGCATCTTCGCAGCTGCTGAGCGCCGATTAGGCTCGTTGTCGATGCAAATGGATAGCATTTCTTACGAGGTAGCGAAGCCTTTTTGAACCCTGTATGGCAGTTTCATGGTCGCGTTTCTCGGGTGCTAGAATATGACCCTTGGAAAGCCCGCAACCAAGAGGTTCTTGCATGTCTCGAAAGAAAAACCGGCAGAGCATTCAGCAGCAGGGAAATTTCGTTCCGGCTTCTCAGAACCGCAGCGTAGGACGTGCAAGCCATGGGCGCTCTTCGCAGAGCTTCGATTCCATGCCTCTCACCTATGCCGATGCGATGAATCAATATTCGCGCTCGTCGGCAGACTATTCTGGCCGCAAGCATAGCTCGGGCCGCAGCAAGAAGCCGCTGGCCATCATCATGATCCTTCTAGTCGTGGCCATTGGCGTGCTAGGCTTTTTCGTGTTCAAGGAATATCAGAAGAACCTCGTGAACCAAGACCTCCATGGTGGGATGACCCAAGCCGAGCTCGAAGCTTTGGATAACGAGCTTACTGGCATGACCACCTTCGACGAGCCGTTCACGGTGCTGCTGCTGGGCTCCGATGCCCGTTCCGACGACCCCTCCATGGGCGCGCGCACCGACACCATCGTGCTTGTGCGCGTCGATCCCACCACGAACAACATCACCATGCTGTCCATCCCGCGCGACACGCGCATCAACATCCCAGGCGTTGGCTACGAGAAGTTCAACGCCGCTTTCACCTATGGCGGTCCGAGCGGCACCATCGCAGCCGTGAAGGAGCTTTGCGGCGTGGACATCGACCACTACGCCGAGATCAACTTCGAGGGCCTGGTGGGCTTGATTGACGCCATCGGTGGAATCGACGTGCATGTGGACGAGATGATCAACGACCCCGATGCGGGCAACGTGGTGATTCCCGAGGGCGACCAGCATCTCGACGGAGCGGCGGCGCTCACGTTCTCGCGCAGCCGTGCATTCGTGGATGGCGACTTCACGCGCGTGTCGAACCAGCGCAAGGTGATCGAGGCCATCGTGCATCGCGGCTTGGAGGCACCGGCCACGGAGCTCTATGGCATCATCCAATCGTGCACCGGCTTCCTCACCACCGATTCGGGCATGGATGTGGACTTCATCTACTCGCTTGCCGATCAGATTCGCCACAACAACGACTATCCGGTTACGTTGACCACGGCCACCATCCCCTCGTATGCGCAGTCGCTCTACGAGGGAGGCATGGAAGTCTCGTATGTGCTCGTGGAAGAAGATGGCCTTCAGCAGGTTATGAAGGTGTTCATGGAAGGCGGCGACGTGCAGCATGCCGTTGACCTCTACTACGGCAGGGTTACCGAAGATGAGAACACCACTGGGGAAGATGGCGCAGGTTCGGGCGCCAGTGCTGCAGGCGACGGCTCTTCGGTTAGCTCCGGCTATGGCACGCAGGATTACTCCACTACCGGCCAACAGCAGTTCGCCAACGAATCCGCCTCGTTCTGATTTACTAACTGGAGCAACTGCATCTGGTCCCAACGCGCACGGCAAATCCTCAAGCCAAAACGCTTCGAAATGGCCTTCGACCATTTCTGCGTTTTTGGTTTCCGGAAATGCCGTGCTATTCGAGATGCAATAGCAATCCTTCCTTAGCTGGCAGCTAATGAATCGCTGTTGGGTTATCTCTATCATTGGCTGAGATTCACCAGGCCAGCGGTATCTTCCGCGAGGCTTCCATCAGCGAATGAAAGGAACATGCATGCCGTACGATCCGCCCAACAACCAGCCCTCCTCTTCCACGCCGGCGCCCTCCTCCGCTCCCCAGCAAGCGCAGCCGCAGCCAGCGCCAACGGGAACCTCTGCCATGGCCATCACCGGTTTGGTGCTTGGCATCGTGGCCATCGCCACTTCGTTTCTTCCCATCATCAACAACGTGTCGTTCTTCATCGGCCTCGTGGGCATCGTTTTGGCCATAGTGGGCATCGTCGGCACGGGCAAGGGCAAGAAGAAGGGTCGCGGCCTGGCTATCGCGGGCCTCGTAATCGGCATCCTGTCTGTGATCATCGTGCTGGGGTCGCAAGCATTCTATGTGTCGGTCATCGACCAAGCATTCGATTCCGCCAAAGCCAAGCCGGCCGCAAGCGGCCAGTCGTCTTCTGCGAGCGATTCCGCAGCGGGCGCCGCAACGGCTGAATCGGCCTATGGCCTGAGCATCGACAAAGTGGTCTCGACCACCGACTACAGCGGCAAGCAAGCCGTGGTGGCCGACTTTACCTTCACCAACAATTCCACCGACGAGGCAACCTTCGCTGTTGCCATAGATTGCAAGGCATTCCAGAACGGCGTGCAGCTCGATACCACTTGGGGCCAATGGGACTCCGAGAATTCGCTCAAATCAATCAAGCCGGGTGGATCGCTCACCGTGCAGAAGGGCTTTGTGCTGGATGACGCGTCGCCTGTCACCATCGAGGCTTCCGAGATGTTCGATTTCAGCGACGAGCTCATCGTGCAAGAGACCTACAACATCGAATAGGCAAGCGCTCGTTTGAGCAAGAGAGCATTTGAGGATATGCTAGCAATGCGCGAATTAGGCAAGTGCGGGATTGATTGCCGAACAAGCAGGATGGGCCTTTTTGGCTCATCCTGTGACGTATTCGACTCGGTGCCCATGGGCTAAGTGGGTTAGGGTGCCGTGATGAGAAAGCCCAGAAGGCGAAGGAAGAGACGTATGGAAGAGCCGCTTACGGAAGATATGCTCTCGGAGCTCTTGGCGGCCGACGACCCGACGCGCTTCATTCGCAAAGCCGAAGACGAACCGCGCAGCCTTTCGGGCTACCTCAACGAGCTGCTGGCCGCGAAGGATCTGAAGCGTTCGCAAGTGATCCGCGTGGCAGGAATCAACGAGACGTTCGGCTACCAGATATTCACGGGAGCACGCCGCGCCTCGCGCAACAACCTGCTGAAACTGGCCTTCGCTCTGGGGCTTTCGGTGCGCGAGACGAACCGGCTGCTTCAAGCAGGCGAGACCAACGGCCTGTATTGCAAGAACAAGCGCGATGCCATCATCATCTTCTCGCTGGAGCATGGGTACTCGCTTCAAAAGACGCAAGAGGAACTGTATCGATTCGGGGAAGCGACCATCGACTGACAGCGCTTCTTGGACCACTGCAACGTCCGATTCGGCTTGGCATGCGGTTGTGGCCAGTTTTGGTACCATGAGGCTCATGGAAAACGACGGCCTCTCCCTGTATCTTTCGGCTCTAGCTCGCGATGATTCCTATCGCGTGGCTGAAACGCTCAAGCGCACGCCTTACGAAACCACGGAGGTCGTGTTCTTCACGGGCGCCCAAGGGGGCGAACTTGGCCCTTTCGTGCGCAAGCGCATCGATCGCGACGCAGGGCTCGGGGAGGCCTATCGCAGCTTGTGCGAGGCCCAGCGCGAGGGAAAGCGCTTTCGCCACCTTCCTCGCATCTACGACGTGCACGAGCGCGACGAGAAGCTCATCGTAATCATGGAGTACGTAACGGGTCGCACGCTGCGGGATGAGGTAACCGAGCGCGGTGGCGATGCGCTTTCCGCTTTGGCGTTCTTTCCTTCCCTTTGCGAAGGCGTAACCGAGCTCCATGAGGGTTTTGGTCCGCCGATCATTCATCGAGATCTGAAGCCCTCGAACATCATGGTGAGCAACGGTAACCTGACCATCATCGATTTCGGCATTGCGCGCAGCTATCGGCATGGTGCCGCGAACGATACAACGCCTTTCGGCACGCGCGCCTATGCGCCGCCGGAGCAGTTCGGTTTTCGGCAAACCGATGTGCAAAGCGACGTGTACGCGCTTGGCATGATCTTGTTCTACCTGATCACAGGCGAAGACCCGGTGTCTGAATCGCTGCAATGTGGCTTTCCGGAACTCGGCTTCGTTCCCGCGCTGCAGGCTGTCGTGGCCAAGGCTACGGCATTCGATCCGGCTGCTCGCTATGACTCAGCGGCCGATTTGAAGCAAGCATTCCTTCAGGCAGCAACTGCATCGTTGCCTACGCCGGTTGGTGCGCCTGCGGTTCCGGCTGAGTTGTCCGCGACACAGTCGAAGCAGTTAGCTTCGCCGTCTTCGCCATCCTCGCCGGTGCAGCCCATAACGCTCAGCGAGGCTTTGGGGCTCGCATGGAACATCATCGTGGTGGTCGTCTGGGCCTTCTTCGTATTCGCGATGTTCACGGCGCTGTTCGACCAAGGGGAGGCGCTGAAGCCCTATCCTTTGTGGCTGCGCGTGCTCATCTATCCAGTCGCCTGCGGGACATTCTTCACGGGGGCTGCCTATGGACTGATGGACAAGCGCGTTTTGCGTCGACGCATTCCGCTCTTGCGCGGGCAAACCTATGGCAAATCGGTGATAGTCGCCCTCATCATAATGGGATGCGCCCTGGCGGCGCTGGTGTTGCTGGTGTTCGTGGCTGCATTCGTAACGGGCTCTGCGGCCAGCTAGGTATAGAGAGCCGAGGCGTGGAGCGAAGGGCGACTTGGTCCCAATGCGCACGTTAAGGCTAAGCCATCCTAAATTCCTTCGCCGTTTTAGTGAGCAAAGGGTGCGAGGTGGCGTTCACGACCTCAATGCATTCAGGCCCTTTGATGGTGTTCAGCTCGCTTGCTGCCTCCTGGAGCTCTTGTTGCAGCTGTTCGAACGTGAACCCCTCGCAGTCGGGCTGCGGCTGGTCGGTCTCCAACAGCAAGCTGTCGGCAGGCAGCATCTCGGCATAGGCGCGCCCCTTCTTCGTGGCCAGCATGCGCTGCCCCACCGAGAAGTAGCATCCATCGCGAAGCGCGCGCTCAAGCTCGGGTTGCGAACCGCTGAACCAATGGAAAATGCAGGCGTTGCCCTCAAGCGCGCCGGTTCGCTCAAGCGCATCCAAAGCCTCGCCTGCAGCGTGCACGGCATGGACGGAAATCAAATGGCCGCCCGTCTTCGCGGCCCATTGCAGTATGGCCTCGAATGCGGCAAGCTGCGCATCGCGCGTGCTCACGTGGCGCGGGCCGAAATCGAGTCCGACCTCTCCCAGCGCGAATGGCGCCTGCGCCTCCAGAAGGTCAACCAGCTCACGCACGTTAGCATCTTCCCGAACCCACCAGGGATGCATGCCGAAGCCCACCGTCACGTTCGCGCATTCGCCCACCTCGCGAAGCTGGCGCGCATATTCGGCGGGCGTGGTGGTGTTGTCGAATAACAGCACGTCTGCCTGCTCGGCCGCTTCGGCAATCGGGCGCGCAGCAGACGAGGAGCCAAGATGGCAGTGCATGTCGGCAGTCGGTATGGGCTGCATGAAACTCCTTACCTTCGCAAGCGCCTAGAAGCATACAATATGAGGATACGGCAGCATCTTCCAAGCAAGCTTGCGAACAAGCTTCCAAATGCATGTGGTGCTGACTTGTTGCAAACGTACTAACAAGGAGGGCAACGTGTCTAACAAGGGCCTCGCGAAACCGGCAAGCGAACTCACCATCCTGGTTACTGGGGGTGCCGGCTTCATCGGCAGCCACACCTGCGTCGAGCTTCTTGGGGCAGGATACAACGTGGTGATTCTCGACGACCTTTCGAATTCGTCGCCGCGCGCCGTTGAGCGCATTCGCCAGATAACCGGGACAGACGAGCAACGCTGTGCTTTCGTGGAAGGCTCCATTCTCGACCGCGACGTGCTGGAGCGCATTTTCAGCACGTGGGACATCGATGCCATCATCCATTTCGCCGGATTCAAGGCGGTAGGCGAAAGCGTGCAAAAGCCGCTCGAATATTACTGGAATAACATCGCGGGCACGTTGGCGCTTTGCGACGTTGCGCGCCAGCATGGCGTGAAGAACATCGTGTTCAGCAGTAGTGCCACCGTGTATGGGGAGCCCGAATTCGTGCCCATCACCGAGGATTGCCCCAAGCACACGCCCACCAACCCTTATGGCCAAACGAAGAGCATGCTCGAGCAGATCTTGAGCGACCTGTATGTGGGCGATGACGAATGGAACGTGGTGCTTCTTCGCTACTTCAACCCCATCGGCGCGCATGAATCAGGGCTCATCGGCGAGGATCCGAAGGGCATTCCCAACAACTTGGTGCCCTATGTGGCGCAGGTGGCAGTGGGCAAGCTGGAAGCCGTGGGCGTGTTCGGCAACGACTACCCCACAGTGGACGGCACGGGCGTTCGCGACTACATCCATGTGGTGGACTTGGCGCGCGGCCATGTTGCGGCCTTGGATTGGATGGGCGGCAAGGTGGGCACCGGCGAGGCGCGCGGGCTTGGGTCCATGGCGGGCCAACCTGCAGAAGATGGCACGCGTCGCGGCGTGGGCATCTTCAACTTGGGCACGGGCAAGGGCTCCAGTGTGCTGGAGGTGGTGAGCGCCTTCTCGAAGGCATGTGGGCGCGAGCTGCCCTATGTGATCAAGGAGCGCCGTGCTGGCGACATTGCCGAGTGCTATGCGGCTTGCGATAAAGCGCTCGACGAGATGGGTTGGCAGGCCCAGTACGACCTCGACCGCATGTGCGAGGATAGCTGGCGTTGGCAGTCGATGAATCCGGATGGATACGCGAGCTAGCGTGTGTGCGAGCTAGCGAGTGTGTCTGCGGGTGTGCGAGCGAGTGCTTTCGCATGTCGCTCGCAAATGCGCGGTGGCACGTGGTGGTGCGTGGTGGTGTCTGCCGATGACCTGCAACGCTTGATGCAGCGTTCGGTGCCAAGCGCCTCGCAATAGGTAGAATGAAGCCGCTTTCGACGAAAGGTGACAGAGGTGGGCGAGACAACCGATCAAAAGGATGCGCAGGGCAAAGATGTCATGATAAGCATCCAGCATCTGGAGAAGTCGTTCGGCGACACGCAGGTGTTGCGCGATGTGAACTTGGACGTCGAACGCGGCGAAGTGGTGGTGGTGCTGGGCCCCAGCGGCTCGGGCAAATCGACCATGCTGCGTTGCATCAACTTGTTGGAAACGCCCACGGGCGGCCATATCTTCATCGAGGGCAAGGAGATAACCAGCCCGAAGACCAATGTGGACGAGCTGCGCGAGCATGTGGGCATGGTGTTCCAGCAATTCAACCTGTTCCCGCACCTGTCTGCCAAGAAGAACGTTATGCTGGCGCAGCGCCAAGTGCTCAAGCGCTCGAAGGAGGAAGCCGAGCTGGTGGCCATGGAGCAGCTGGCGCGCGTGGGCCTGGCCGACCGCGCCGATTTCCTGCCCGGCCAGCTTTCGGGCGGCCAGCAGCAGCGCGTGGCCATTGCGCGCGCCTTGGCCATGGACCCGCATGTGATGCTGTTCGATGAGGCAACCTCGGCGCTCGACCCCGAGCTGGTTCGCGGCGTGCTGGACGTCATGCGCTCGCTTGCCGAAGGCGGCATGACCATGGTTGTGGTCACCCACGAGATGGGCTTCGCGCGCGAAGTGGCCGACCGCGTGATCTTCATGGAGGGCGGCGTGATCGTGGAAGAGGGCACGCCCACCGAGGTGTTCGACCATCCCAAGCACAACCGCACCAAGGATTTCCTGGGTCATATCAAATAGCAAGAGCGTGGCGCTCGAAGGCGTGCAACGTTCGAAGGCGTGCAACGTTCGAGCCAATCGCAATCGCCAGCGCCATCCAAAGAGAGGGAATTATGAGGAGCATCATCGACAAGAGCATCGCGTTGCCCATCGTGCTCATATTCGTTTCCTGCCTTGCGCTCGTGATCATAATTGGCTGCGACTCGCAGAGCGCGGGCTCGCAGAATGCGGGCAGCGGCGATTCCGTCAGCGAAGCTCCGACGAGCATAACGGTGGGCACGCTGGCAACCGAGGATATCCTGCCGCTTTGGGTGGCAAAGGACGAAGGCTGGACAGCCGAGTTCAATGTCGATGTCGAAGTGGTCGAGTTCCAATCGGCAACCGAGCTTATCGCGGGCGTGGTGTCGGGCAACGTGGACGCTGCCATGACCGACATCATGGTGGCTGCGAGCCTTTTCGCAAGCGGCACCGATGTGCAAATGGAATGGGTCACCCTGGGGGCCGACCCAAGCCAGGGCCGCTTCGGCATCATGGTGGGGCCCGATAGCGACGTGCAAAGCGCCGCGCAGCTGGCGGGCGTGCCCATTGCCGTGGGGTCGAACACTATTTTGGAATATGTGGTTGATGGGCTGATGGAAGAAGCGGGCGTGCCTGCCGACCAGGTGGCCATCGAGGAGATCCAAAAGCTTCCCGTGCGCTACCAAGCCATGCTTTCGGGGGAGGTGGCTGCAGCTGGCTTGCCGGCGTCGCTTCTTGCCTTGGGCGAAGCGAATGGCTGCCGCACCATTGCGGAGGACACCCAAGGCCGCAACCTGTCCACTTCGGTCATGATATGTCGCACCTCTGCCCTTGAAAACGCCGCGACGGCTGATGCGCTCGCAGACCTTCGCAAGGCATGGGACGAAGCAGTGACCGCCATAAACGAGACGCCCGAGGCATTCCAAGAGCTGCTGGTGAGCCATGCGAACTTGTCTGAGGCGATAGCCGAAACCTACCCCGTGCCCAACTACCCGCTTTGCGCGCTGCCGACAAGCGAGATGGTGGACCCCGTTTTGGCCTGGATGGAACAGAAGGGCTACCTGACCCAACCTCTCACCTACGACCAGGCAACGGGCACGTTCTCGTTCGTGTAAGGCACGGCACGGCCCATGAGCGACCTTCCCCCTCACAACGCAGCACATGTCGAGCTCAGCGACGTTGGCGTTTCCTATCGAAACGGCGATGCGCCCTTGCAGGCGTGCAGCGGCATTTCGTTTGCGGTGGAACCCGGGGAATCGGTGGTGCTCATAGGGCCCTCGGGATGCGGCAAGTCCACCGTGCTGCATGTGGTGGCAGGGTTGCTCGCTCCGACGGAGGGGCAAGTGCGCGTAGCGGGCGAGCCTTTGCGCGGGCCGCGGCCCGAGACAGCGTTCATCCCGCAAGACCTGGGCATCTTCCCCTGGAAGACGGTGCTGCAAAACGCTGCTTTAGGTCTGCGGCTCCATGGAGTGCCGCGACAAGAGGCCATCCGGCAAGCCACCGAATCGCTCAGTCGCGTGGGTCTGGAGGGGTTCGAAAGCGCCTACCCCAAAGAGCTTTCCGGTGGCATGCGCCAGCGGCTCGCATTGGCCCGCGCTCTGGTGATGGAGGCCGACCTGGTGCTGATGGACGAGCCGCTCTCGGCCATCGATGCGCTGCAGCGCGAGTCACTGCAAGATGCCCTGCTGGATTTCTGGCGCACGCGGGGCCATGCGCAGATCCTGGTGACCCACTCCATAGAGGAAGCGGTGTACCTTGGCCAGCGCATCATCGTGTTCAGCGCGCGGCCGGGCACCATCGTGGCGCAGATAAACAACCCTGAGGCGGGCACCCCAGAGTGGCGCGACAGCGAAGCCTACGCGCGCCGTTGCCAGCAGGTTCGCGCCGTATTGCGCGGTGAGGCGCGATGAAGCGGCTTGCAGCGAAAGTGGGCGGCTACCTCTTCGCCATCGTATTCATCCTGGCAGGTTGGTGGGTCACGGCGCTTCTGGTGAACTCGCCGGCCCTTCCCACGCCCGCTGCCACGTTCGGCGTGCTCGCATCCAATGTGGGCGCGCTGGGGCCCTATTTCGTCACGAGCGCCTGGCGCGTGGTTGTCTCCATCCTCATCGGCACGGTGCTTGCCGTGCCTCTGGCGCAAGCGTGCGCGCAATCGCGCAAGCTCGATACCCTGTTCGCGCCGGTTCTCTACCTGCTCTATCCCGTGCCGAAGGTGGTGCTGCTGCCAATCCTGCTGGTGCTCTTCGGCTTGGGCGGCGCGCCGAAGATCGTGCTCGTGTCGCTCACCGTGTTCTTCCAGGTGCTCGTGTCGGTGCGCGATGCCGTGCGCGGCATCCCCGAAAGCGCCGTGCTGTCGGCGCGCTCGCTCGGCGCGGGAAGATGGCAAGTCTACCGGCACGTCGTGGTGCCCTCCACGCTGCCTGCCGTGTTCACGTCGCTGCGCATCAGCGTGGGAACCGCCATCGCCGTGCTGTTCATTGCCGAGGCCATGGCGGGCTCGACTGGCCTGGGGTATTTCATCATGCAATCGTGGAGCATGGTGAACTACGCGCGCATGTTCGCGGGCATCGTGGCCTTGGCGGTGCTGGGGCTTGTGCTCTATGCCCTCTTCGACATCGCCGAGCACCGTTTTACGAAATGGAAGAGCTAGTTAAGATCAAAATGTCCTTCGAGGGTTCTGGTTGGTGCGGCTATATATAATAAGCATTTCCGAATACGCTTGAGTGTTCCCCGGTCAGAGCTTGATTTTGGGGCTTAGGAATGGTAA
>CANOHY010000028.1 GCA_947565915.1 uncultured Eggerthellaceae bacterium
CCATTGGCACCCCAGTTCGCCCTGACCCCATTGGCACCCCAGTTCGCCCTGACCCCATTGGCACCCCAGTTCGCCCTGACCCAGGCAATCTTTCATAGGAAGCTCATTTATACTAGAAGCAATCAGCCTATGCGAAGCGAGTGGAAGGTCGTGCGCATGAATGCAGCCTCAGGTCGCAGCGCCGCCATCGTGTTGGCGGCCGGTGCGGGAACGCGAATGAAATCGAAGAAGCCGAAGGTGGCGCATGCTCTTCTGGGCAAGCCGTTGGTGAACTGGGTAATCGACGCTGCGCGCGAAGCCGGGGTCGATGACGTAGTGGCGGTGGTTGGCCACGAAAAGGAACAGGTCATCCCGTTGGTGCAGGATGCGACTCGCATCGTGGAGCAGCCTGATCGCAAGGGCACGGCCGATGCTGTTTCCGTATGCGCATCTGCGCTTGCAGGATTTGATGGCTCGCTTTTGGTGCTTTCGGGCGATTGCCCGCTCATCACTGCGAAGACAATAGCCGTCCTTGCGGCGATGCGCGAGCAGAATGACGCTGCCGTGGTGGTGCTCACCATGCATCCTGAAGATCCAACAGGCTATGGGCGCATCGTGCGAGACGCTGATGGTCAGGTGGCGCGCATCGTAGAGCAAAAGGATGCCACGCCCGAGGAAGCGGCCCTAGGCGAGTGCAACTCAGGCTTCTACTGCTTCGACGCACAGCTGCTCTTCGATGCGCTCTCGCAGGTAGATTCCAACAACGCCCAAGGCGAGTTCTACCTGACCGATGTCATCGAGATAGCGCGCAAGGCGGGACGCAAGGTGTTGGCGCTTGAGGCGCAGGATAACAGCGAATGCTTGGGCGTGAACTCGCGCATCCAGCTTGCCGAGGCTACGCGCATCGCCCAGCAGCGCATCAACGAACGCCATATGGCCAACGGCGTGACCATGTGGGCGCCCGAGCTGGTTTGGATTGGCCCCGACGTGAGCATCGACGCCGATGTGGAGCTGCTGCCAGAGGTCTACCTGATGGGCGCCACATCCATTGGCGAGGGCAGCGTGGTGGGTCCGAACACGCGCCTGACCAATACCCAAGTGGGCCGCGATTGCACGATCGACGAGACGGTGGCCAACGAGGCGCAGATCGACAACTCGGTGAAGTGCGGGCCGCGTGCGTATTTGCGCCCAGGCACGCATATGTGCGATGGCTCGAAAGCGGGCACGCACGTGGAGATAAAGAAGTCCACCATCGGCGCCGGTTCGAAGGTGCCTCATCTGAGCTATGTGGGCGATACGTTCATGGGAAGCGACGTGAACGTGGGCGCCGGCTCTATCACGTGCAACTACGATGGCAAGCACAAGTTCGCCACGGTAATAGGAAACGGCGTGTTCGTGGGCAGCTCCACCATGCTGGTGGCGCCTGTCACCGTGGGAAACGGCGCAGTGATAGGCGCAGGGTCGGTGATCACCAAGGACGTGGGCACCGATGCGCTTGCCCTCACGCGTCCCGAGCAGAAGGAGTTCGAGGGCTGGGCAGCGCGCCGTCGCCAGGAGTTCGCCGACGAGGACTAGGCCTGCATGCGAGTGCGCGCTTGAGGTGCGCATCGTGTACCTGATGGATACTCGCAGCTAGATTCTGGCTTGCGGAGGGATGCTCTTTGAGCCGCTTGCGCAGCCGGACAAGATTGCGCAGGTTCGGTGCAGCTTTGCCGGCGAGCAGCTGTAGGCGAAAGGGGCATACCACCGCAAGCATGTATCCGGCCATTCTCTCTTGGCTGCAATCCTCCTTTGGTTTCTTAGGAATTCTCGAAGCTTGCGTCGGAGTAGCGTTACACTGGTTTCTAACAGGGAAATCCACCTTAAACGCAGCACGCATGAGCCGCTACTTCCAAGGAGCATCCATGGCTGAGATGGAAAAGACAATGGCCGTTTTCTCGGGTTCTTCCAACCCCAAGCTTGCCGAGGCAATCGCAAAGAACCTGAACGTCGAGCTTGGCAACATCAAGTTGGAGAAGTTCAGCAACGGCGAGATATACGCGCGCTTCTTGCAGAACGTGCGCGGTGCCGATGTGTTTCTCATCCAAAGCGTGGCGGGCGAACATGTGAATGACGCTCTGATGGAGCTGCTCATCATGGCCGATGCCGCCAAACGTGCCAGCGCTCGTAGCATCACCGCGGTTGTGGCGCACTACGGTTATGCGCGCCAGGACCGCAAGGCCACGGCTCGCGAGCCCATCACGGCCAAGCTGGTGGCCGACCTCATGCAGACCGCGGGCATCGATCGCGTGATGTCCATCGACTTGCATCAAGGCCAGATCCAGGGCTTCTTCGACATTCCGGTCGACCACCTGACGGCGCTTTCCATCTTCGCCGACTACTTCAAGGCGAAGAACTTCGAGCCGGGCAAGCTTTGCATCGTGAGCCCCGACGTAGGGCGCGCCAAGGCGGCCAAGAAGCTCTCTGACATGCTCGATGCCGACCTCGCCATCATGCACAAGGGACGCCCGGGCCACAACAAGGCCGAGATCACTGCCCTCATCGGCGATGTGAAGGGCAAGATCTGCATCCTGAACGACGACATGATCGATACCGGCGGCTCGGTCGTAGCCGCCGTGGACACGCTGCGCAACAACGGTGCCGAAGAGGTGTACGTGTGCGCGACGCATCCAGTGTTCAGCGGCCCTGGCCTTGAGCGCATGGCGAACTTGGATGCTGCCGAGGTGGTGGTATGCGACACCATTCCCGTGCCGATGGAGTACCAAACGGGCAAGATCAAGCTGGTTTCGGTGGCGCCGCTGTTCGCCAGTGCCATCCAGCGCGTGTTCAACAACGACTCGGTGAGCGAGCTCTTCGACCCCGACTTCGCCTGCTAGGGGAGCCGAGCGTCCATGGCTGATTACGTGATAGTCGGACTGGGGAATCCAGGTTCCGAATACGAGAAAACCCGCCACAACGCGGGTTTTCGTACCATTGACGCCCTGGCTGACGAGATGGGCGCCCGCTACTGGAAGAACGAGTGCGGCGCGCTCATGGCCAGGGGCACCTACCATGGCAACGAGGTCATCCTGGCCAAGCCCCAGAGCTTCATGAACGTCTCCGGCGGCCCGGTGAAGAAGCTGCTCGACGGCTACGGCGTGGAACCCGCCCATCTGATCGTGGTGCACGATGAACTCGACATTCCCTCGGGCAGCGTGAAGGTGAAGTTCGGTGGCGGCCATGCGGGCCACAACGGCCTGCGCTCCATCTGCGACAAGCTCGGCACGCGCGACTGGTTCCGCGTGCGTTGCGGCATCGGGCGCCCGCCTGGGCGCATGGACGTGGCCGACTTCGTGCTCTCGGTGCCTCGCGGCGAGCAGGCAGACGAGTTCGACCAAGCTGTAGACAAGGCCGCGCAAGCTGTGAAGTCGCTCATCGACAACGGCCTGGAGAAGACGCAGCAGGCGTTCAATGGTTAGCGTTGGATCCGCGGAGGAAACCCAGCAGTACCGGCTGGGTTGGCGCAAGCTGGGCTGGCATCGGCTGGGCAAGTGCCGGCTGGGCAAGCCTCGGCTGGGCAGGATGCAGGTGAGTCATGGCTAAGGCTAAGGCTAAGCTGCAGGTTGCAAAGGGCACGTATGCCCTGTTCGCATTGCTGGTCCTCGGTGCAGCGCTCGGGAATCTATCGCAGACGGGCGTGAATGCGCTGCTGGAATCGGCCATGGCCGACCTCGGCGTGAGCATGCAAGCGGGCCAGTGGCTTTCCACGGGATACATGCTGGTGATGGGCATTGCCGTGCCGCTTGCCACCTATCTTTACGAGAAGCTCACGGTGAAGGCGTACACCATCTTGAGCTATGCGCTCATCGTTGCGGGGTCGCTTTTGGATGTGGTTGCGCCCGAGTTCGTGCTGATGATGACGGGGCGCATCGCGCAAGCGGTGGGCGTGGGCTTCTTCATTCCCGCCATGCAGACGGTGGCCATGACGCGCTTCCCGCCGGGCTATCAGGCCACGGCCATGGGCATTGCCGGCATCGCACTGGGGTTTGCACCTAACGTGGGCCCAACCCTCGGCGGCTTCATGGACACCCTGTTCGGTTGGCGCAGCTTCTCGTTCGTGCTGTTCTTGACTAGCGCGCTTCTGCTGGTGGCATCGCTTGCCCTCGTGCGTCCCGAGCCGTCCCACGAGGCCGACCTGCGCTTCGAGAAGGTGTCGTTCGTCTACAGCGTGCTGGGCTTCGGAGGCTTGTTGCTGGGCCTTTCGCAGGCAAGCTCCTATGGGCTGCTCAGTTGGTGGTTCTGGGGTCCCATTGCTGTTGGCGTGGTGTTCTTGGTGCTGTTCGTGCGCCGTCAGAACAAGCTGGCAGAGCCTTTCTTGGACATGCGCATATTCGAGTCGAAGACGTTTGTGGGCGGCCTGGTGGCAGTGGGCTTCCTGTTCGCCAGCTTCATGGGCATCACGTTGGCCATACCGCAATACGTGCAGAACGTGCTGGGCGGAACCTCGCTCGATGCAGGATTGATCATGCTGCCGAGTGTGTTCGTGGCGCTTCTGGTCAACCCCCTTGCAGGCGTGCTCGCCGATAAGACCAGTCCACGGTTGGTGTGCCTCATATTCGGCATGATTCTTGTTGTGGGCTCGATTGGAAGCATCTTCTGCGTACGGCCCGATGGCATGATGGCGCTCGCTATCTTCCAGACCATTCGCGCAACGGGCGTGTCGGGTCTCATCGGACCCACCATGACGTACGCGCTTTCTGGGCTCACTGGCCCGCTGGTGGCGCATGGCAGCACGGCGTCGGTTATCGTGCGCCAAGTTGCGGGGACGTTCGGCACGGCAATCATCGTGCTATGCATCATGATGTGCCAACCGCTTGTGGCGTCGGGTGCTCAGGGAGTCGACTTCCCCTACGTGGTGGCCTTCGAATTCTCAGCGGTGATGGCTGCATGCGTTTTGGCGACCGTTGTGCTCGCCGTGAGGAAGCGCTAGGCAATCGAGGCAGGCTTCGCATCAGGCGATTCGCGCAAGTTGCTGCTGGTTGCTTGGGGCGATCTTTGCGTTAGCTGGATTGAGCGGGCTTGCCAAGGCCGACGCGCGCTGCCCGAAGACATGCCAAGCAACCAGCGCTGTTCGCAGTCAGGTGCGCTACAATGAATCAGTTTGCGAATAGGCGTTCTCAAGGAGCTAAACGATCATGACCGATTTCCTCAACGAATACTGCATGCATAGCGTCACCTGCGGCCAGCTGCGTGGCTGCGACGTGGGCCAAGACGTCACACTTACCGGATGGGCGTGGCATAACCGCGATCACGGTGGCCTGATCTTCGTGGACCTGCGCGACCGCACGGGCTATGTGCAGGTGGTCATCGACCCCGATTGCGTGACGCCCGACGAGTTCGCCACCGCCGAGCACTTCAGCCGCGAGGACGTGCTGAAGATCCGGGGCACCGTGCGCATGCGCGACGCTGAGGCTATCAACCCCAACATGGAGACGGGCGAGATAGAGGTGCTGGCCCACAGCTTGCAGGTGCTCAACAAGGCGAAGACGCCGCCGTTCAGCATCGAGGACGGCATCGAGACTGACGAGACCACGCGCATGAAGTGGCGCTACCTGGATATACGCCGCCCGGAGATGCTCGCGAACCTGAAGCTGCGCCACGAGGTGGTCACGGCGCTGCGCAAGGCTCTGAACGAGCGCGGCTTCCTGGAGATCGAGACGCCCATCTTGGCGAATTCCACTCCCGAGGGCGCGCGCGACTTCCTGGTGCCCAGCCGTCCGAACCCCGGCAAGTTCTATGCGCTGCCGCAAAGCCCGCAGCAGTTCAAGCAGATGCTGATGATGGGCGGCGTAGAGCGCTATTACCAAGTGGCACGTTGCTTCCGCGACGAGGACCTGCGTGCCGATCGCCAACCCGAGTTCACCCAGATTGACATTGAGATGTCGTTCGTGGAGGGCGACGACGTCATCGACATGATGGAAGACGTCATGCGCGAGACGCTGGAGGCAGTGGGCGTGCAGCAGAGCTGGCCGTTGCCGCGCATGCCCTATGCCGAGGCCATGGAGCGCTTTGGGTGCGACCGTCCCGACATCCGCTTCGGCATGGAGCTCGTGAACCTCACCGACATCGTGCGCGGGTGCGGTTTCGGCGTGTTCTCGAAGGCCGTGGATGCGGGCGGCGTGGTGAAGGCCATCAACGCGCGCGGGGCCGGCAACTGGTCGCGCGGCGAGGTGGAGAAGCTTGCCGAGATTGCTGCCGAGAACGGCGCCCAGGGCATGGCATGGATCGCCTTCACCAGCGAGGGCGACGAGAAGAGCCCCATCATCAAGTTCTTCGAGCCGGAGGTCTACGAGGAGCTGAAGAAGGCCATGGATGCGCAGCCGGGCGACTTGCTGCTGTTCGCTGCCGCCAAGCCTGAGGTGGCCAACGCGGTGCTCTCGGCCTTGCGCCTGCATATGGCCCAGGCGCTCGACGTTCCCCGCGAGGGTCACGCGCTGCTGTGGGTGGTGAATTTCCCCATGTTCAAGTACGACGAGGACGAGAAGAAGTACGCCGCCGAGCATCATCCGTTCACGATGCCCCATGAGGAGGACATCGAGAAGATCGAGACCGACCCGCTGAACATCGGCAGCTACTCCTACGACCTGGTGATGGATGGCTTCGAAGCTGGTGGTGGCACCATCCGTATCCACGATGCCGAGCTGCAGCGTCGGGTGCTGCGCCGTTTGGGCTTGACCGACGAGGACATCGACGAGAAGTTCGGCCATCTGATCAACGCGCTTGAGCTGGGCGCGCCGCCGCATGGTGGCATTGCGCTGGGGCTCGACCGCTTGGTCATGCTGATCGCTGGTAAGGATTCCATTCGCGACGTGATCGCCTTCCCGAAGACCAGCAGTGCGGCCGACCCCATGACCGGTGCCCCTTCCGAAGTGACGCCGCGCCAGTTGAAGGAAGTCTCGCTGCGCAAGCTGTAATTGGCAAGTTTTTGTAAAGCCTTGCCGCGCGCTACGCGCTACGTGCGATATGCCGTATACTCTTCCATGAAGTTCGAGTGCCTCGAAAGGACTAGGACGGCGCCAAGTTCCGAACCTGGTCAGGTCCGGAAGGAAGCAGCCATAAGGGACCGCTGACGAGCGTCCTGGTCTTTTCGGGGCACTTTCTTGCGCTTGGGCTGAAGCCCACGCTTCATGAGCGAAGGAACTGCATGGGATTCATCAACTTCATCATCAGCTTCTTGCACGATCCGCGCACCTATATCGCCGCATGGATACTGGCGCTGGGGCCCGTGGTAGTGTATTGCCCCTTGTTCTTGGTGGTGTTCATCGAGACCGGCGTGGTGTTCTTCCCGTTCCTGCCAGGCGATTCGCTGCTCTTCGCATGTGGGGTGTTCAGCGCCGACGGCTGGGGGCTCAACCTGTTCGTGACGCTCATCGTGTTCTATGCCGCGGCCATTTTGGGCAATACGTCGAACTATTGGATTGCGCGGTTCTTTGGCAGGCGCATCATCGATTCGGGCAAGGTTAAGGCGCTCACGCCCGAGCGCATGGCCAAGCTCGATCATTTCTTCGAGCGCTATGGCGGGCTTACCATCATCATCACGCGCTTCATGCCGTTCTTCCGCACCTTCGCGCCCTTCATCGCGGGCACCGGGCATATGAACTTTGCGAAGTTCACGCTGTTCAACGCTATTGGCGGCATCGCTTGGGTGTCGCTCTTCGTGTTGGTGGGCTACTTCTTCGGAGGCGTGCCATTCGTTCAGGATCACTTCAGCACCATTGTGATGGCCATCATCATCGTTTCCGTGCTCCCGGCCATCTTCGGCGCTCTCAAGGGCGTGCTCAATGCGCGAAAGCGTCCCGTCCAAACGCCCGAGGAAGGCGAGTAGGCTACAAGCGCAAGTTGTTGGCATATACTGAAACGCATCGCATTCATTGTCGTTGTGCACGTCGCCGCTCGTTTCGAAAGGGGCCGCTATGCCCGAGGCGCTCTACAGGAAGTACCGTCCGCAGGTGTTCGAGGACGTGGTGGGCCAGGAGTCCATCGAGCACACGCTGAAGAACGCCCTGCAGCAGAACAAGGTGTCGCACGCCTACCTGTTCACGGGCCCGCGCGGAACCGGCAAGACCACCATGGCGCGCTTGCTGGCCAAGGCGCTCATGTGCGAGCAGGGCCCAACGCCCACGCCCGATGGCACCTGCGAGGATTGCCGGCTGATTGCCGATGGCGCGCACCCGGATGTTTACGAGCTGGACGCCGCCAGTCGCACGGGCGTGGAGAACGTGCGCGACGAGATCATCAGCCGTGTGGGGTATGCGCCCACGCGCGGCAACTCGAAGGTGTACATCATCGACGAGGTGCACATGCTGTCCACAGCAGCATTCAACGCATTGCTGAAGACGCTCGAGGAGCCGCCCGCGCATGTGGTGTTCATCTTGTGCACCACCGACCCGCAAAAGGTTCCCGAAACCATCCATTCGCGCTGTCAGCGCTTCGATTTTAGGCGCATTGCCCCTGAGGCCATGGTCACGCGCCTGGGTGCCATTTGCGTTGCCGAGGGCGTGGAGTTCGAAGGCGAGGCGCTCGACCTCATTGCCCAGCGTGCCGAAGGCGGCCTGCGCAATGCGCTGACCTCGCTGGAGCAGATCATCACCTACGAAGACGGCAAGGTTACGCTTGCAGGAGCCGAACGGCTGCTGGGCTCGATCGATTCCAACGACCTCTCGGAGATAATGGCGCACATCGGCACGCGCAACACGGCCGAGTGCTTCCGTTGGGTGGCTGACTACGTGGAAACCGGTGCCGATTTGGCGCAGTTCGTGAGCGACATGGCCGAGCATGTGCGCAACCTCTACATATTGGCGCTCGCGGGCGACGATGCAGTTCTGGATGTGAGCGAGACCGCTCGCCTGGCGCTGGCAAACGAGCTGCAATGGTTCGGGCCCGACCGCGCCAGCCGCATGCTGGGCGTGCTGGGCGACCTGAGCGCCGAATTGAAGGTGTCCTCGAACCCGCGCCTGTCATTCGAGATAGCCATTACGCGCCTGGTGAGGCCCGAATCGGATTTGACGCTTGAAGGGCTTGCCGAGCGCATCGAATGCCTCGAGCGTTTGGAGGCGGGGATTGCTGCTGCAACTGCGACAGCTGCAGCGCCTGTGTCTGTAACGATGCAAAGCGCTCCAGCGCCTGCAATGCATGCGCAAGCCGCTGTGGTTGCACCAGCAGCGGAGGCGATTGCGTCAACCGAAGCGTCTATGAGCGCATCTATGCAAGCCTCCGAACAAGGTGCAGCACCGACCACGGCGGCATCTTCGCCCGCAAGGGCAGATGAGCAGCCTGTTGTCGCAGCCGAACCGCAAGCGGTGGTGCCGGAACCTGCGGTCGAAACGGTCGCGCATGAAGGCGGAGTGGCGCAGCCACAGGAGCAACCTGTTTCGTCAGCGACGACTGCTGGGCCAAGCGTCGACTCAAGCGCACCTGCAGCCTTTGCGAATCCTGCGGCGGTGCAGCGCACGTGGCAGCAAGCGCTTGCAGGCGTGAAGCGCGCCAAGCAGGCCTACAGCGCCCTGTTCATGAACGTGAAGGCTGCCTACGATGCCCCAAGTGCCAAGCTGCTCGTAACGTTCCCGGCGCAGTCGCAGTTCGCGTTCAATGCGGTGCAGAAGCCGGAGGCCACAGCTGCATTGGCCGATGCCCTCGAGAAGGCGGCAGGGCAACCGGTGGCCTTCGAGTTCCTCATCGCCGAGGAGCAATCGCAGCCTCAGCCTCAGGCCCAAACTCAGGCTGGCGGGCAAGTTCAAGCTCAGCCTCAAGTTCAGGTAGCAGCTCAGCCTCAACCTCAAACGCAGACGCAGACGCAGTCTGTCGAACCTCAAGCCCAAGCCCAGGCTCAGGCGCAGGCGCAGGTCCAACATCAACCAACCCAGCCCCAGCCCGACGCTTCAGCTCGGCAACAGGCCCAATCCTCGGTTCTAGCTCATGAGGCTCAGCCGGTTCTCGACGAGCCCGGCTTCATCGACGAAGTGCCGCTGGACGTATACGAGCAAGAAGAAGGGTTCGCGCCCGCAGATGCCGCCTCTTCGCCTGCAGCCATCGCGGACGCCAATAATCCCAATGGTGCAGCCTCTGGTGCGCCGAACAACCCCACCACAAGCCTTCAGGCCGTGCAGCCCGAAGCTTCCTCGGAAGCTATCGACTTCGATGCGGTGCTGAAGATGGGCTTCGGCGATGACGTCTCGTTTGAGGAAGTGCGATGAACGCGGCACCAGCATTGCAGAAGCTTCTCGACGAGCTCGAGCGCCTGCCGGGCATCGGCGCGAAGTCGGCACAGCGCATCGCCTATTGGATGATGAATACCGAATCGGATACCGTGCTTCGCCTGGCCGAGGCCATAGCCGAAGTGAAGCAAACGGTGCATTTCTGCTCGTGTTGCTTCAACTATGCCGAAGGCGACTTGTGCGAGATCTGCTCCTCGACCAGCCGCGATGCGTCGCGCATCTGCGTGGTATCCGAGCCGCGCGACATCGCTGCCATCGAGCGCACCGATGCCTACAACGGGCTCTACCACGTGCTGGGCGGCGAGCTTGCGCCCATGGATGGTATCGGGCCCGACCAGCTGCACATCGCCGAGCTTATGGTGCGTATCGGCAGCGAAGACGTGGTCGAGGTCATCCTGGCGACCAACCCCAACGTGGAGGGCGAGACAACCGCTTCCTATATCGCGCGGATGCTGCGCCCCTTCGATCTGACCATCTCGCGGCTGGCCAGCGGCATGCCGGTTGGCGGCGAGCTGGACTTCGTCGACGAGGTCACGCTCGCACGCGCCATCGAGGCGCGTCGCCTCGTTTCCTGATGTTTGCTTGCTGGGCCCGCAGTAGAATTATGCGCAGTTGAAAGCGAGATAAGCCCTCGAAAGTATGCTATTTGCTCGCTTTGCCATCTGTTTCGGGAAGATGATGCCTTGAGAGTATGGATATGCGAAAGCCATCCATACTCTCGGCTTAGAAAATCGCACAGGGATCAGATGAATTGAGCTCAAGAGTTCCTAAGAATCTGATGAGTTGGGCGCGAGCGATTCATCAGAGGCGCTTGAGCTGCTTATCTCCGCGGCGGCGTAGTCGCGGTTCTTGAACACGCCTACATCGAGCGCGCCTGTCAGCTTGGCCAAGATCATGGTGACCACGGCATCGCCAGTGATGTTGATGGTAGTGCGACCCATGTCCAGCACGCGGTCGATGCCCATTATCATGGCCACGCCCTCAGCAGGCAGCCCTACAGATTCAAACACCATTGCCAGCATGATGGTGCCCACGCCTGGCACTCCCGCCGTGCCGATGGACGCCATCACGGCAGTAAGCACCACGGTGACAAGCGCCACGCCCGAAAGCTCGATGCCGAATGCCTGCGCTATGAACACCACGGCAGCTCCTTGCATGATGGCGGTGCCATCCATGTTGATGGTGGCGCCCAGTGGAATGGTGAACGACGCCACGTTAGGATCGACGCCGCACTTGCGCTCAAGCGTTTCCAGGTTAAGCGGGATGGTGGCATTCGACGAGCTGGTGCTGAACGCGAATAGCATGACCGGCAGCATCTTGCGCAGGAAATGGAACGGGTTCAAGCGCGTGAACAGGAACAGCAACAGCATGTACACCACCAACAGCTGCACGAACAGCCCAACGTACACGGTGAGTATGAACTTCAGCATGGGAAGGATGCCCTCGATGCCCAGGTTCGCGAACGTGCGCGCAATCAGGCAGAAGATGCCCACGGGCGCCACTTTCAGGATGATTCCGATCATGTACATCATGATGTCGTTGAACTGCGTGAAGAACCGCGCCACGACCTGCACGCGCTTGCCCATGCGCCCAAGTATGAATCCTAGAACCAGCGCGAAGAAGATGATCTGCAGCATGCTTCCGCCGTTCATGGCCGCAATGATGTTGGTAGGTATGATGTTGACCAACATGTCGGCCAGCGTCTGGTCGGTTGTGGTGGTGACTGGCTCAACCTTCACGATCTGCGACATATCCAGCCCAACGCCCGGCTGCATGATGCTCGCAAGCCCTAGCGCGATGATCACTGCCAACGCCGTAGTGCATAGGTATAGCACTATGGCGCCCACGCCCACCTTGCCAAGCATCTTGGGATCGGTCATGGAGGCGGCACCGCAAACGATCGAGCAGAACACGAGCGGCACCACGATCATCTGCATGAGGCGAATGAACCATTGGCCCAGCACATAGAACACGCCATTGATGACGTAGTCGTACACGCTGGAATTAGTTGGGAATGCGACGGAAACGAGCACGCCTGCAACCATGCCCGCAAGCAGAGAGAGCAGAATCCAGCCGGTGAGCGAGAGGCGCTTCCTTGCAGTATTCCTCGAGGTGCTAGCCATGTTCATGATTGCCCCCTCTTGTTGCCCTAAGGCTCGCTTCGATCCCCTTGCTTCATGATAGTCCAACGTCCAGGTGGCAAGACTGCGCACGACGCCCTGATTGGCAACGCTTGGTAAACAACTGCGTTCGATTCCAACAGGGGCCAGACGCTACAATACTCTAGAGGATAATATGCAGCGTGCCACCCAAAGAGAGAATGGACGAGCGCTTCTTGAACCGAGGAACCTCATATGACCGAGTGCGTCGGCACCGCTCGCGAAAGCGAATAGTTCCTGTTGCAGTGGTCGCTTGCGCGCTTATGCTGGCGCTTGGAGTCCTCTTGGGCCTTTGGAATAACGGCACCCTGTTTCCGTCGTGGGTGCAATGGCGCTCGTTCTCGATGCAGACGGATGTCAACGGCAATGCGCAGCAGGAAACGGTATCTCTGGGGAATCGGCATCTCACCATTACCGACCACTATGGAAACGAGTACATAACGCCCGATAGTTGGATGGTGGCCGATGCGCGCTTGGGAGACATCACAGGTGATGGCACTCCGGAAATCATCGTGCTCACATGGGAAGCGAACAGCAATCCCGATCAGGCGACGTTCGTGCTACCGCTGCTTGGGCAAAGGTCGGGCTTTAACCAGTATTTGCATGTGCTGGACTACCAAGATGGCGAGGCGCTTTACATCTGGGATTCCTCGCCGTTGAACTTTGCTGCGCGCGAGATAGCGATGGGAGGCGAGGGCACGATCCGCATCGACTTAAGCAGTGGAACCGTGACATATTGGCGCTGGCAGAACCCTGGTTTTCTGCTGCAAGACGAAGAGATTCCTGCCAACATCGCTACGCGTTTGCGCTGATGCGGAGGCGCTTCGTCTGTGCGCTACGCGTACAGTGCTTATGCACCGCTCGCGCACTGATCGCGCACTGCTCGCGAAGCAGCTCGATGATTTGCATTGCGGTCTCTGGAATAGCCGCGGTTCATGGCATACTGAAACCCACATGAGCCATCACGGATGTATGTTGCTCGAGTTGGAGGGGCTTGAGCGGCGAAGCGTCCTTTTGGAGAGAAAAGGCCGACATTCTATAGAGAATGCCGGCCTTTTCCTTTCAGGGCTAGCGAGCGTCGGGTTACTCAGAGAGAACCTATCCTTCGAGGCGAGGCCTTGGCTCATGAGGCATCGCGCGGTCCGATTATCCTAGGCCATAGATAGACTGTGACAATCTACTGACTTCCCAAATCTATTGTGGAGATTGTTACACCTCGAATCGATTTTCCCCGCTCTTACGATTTGAGCTGATTCGTGCCAAGGCATGCCCTTGGCTTGTCTTCAGTCGTCGTTAGTGATGGGGGAAGAATGAGCAAAGAAATCACCACAACAATCAAGACAATGGGATTCTGCGGCCCATGCACGGCCTCCGATCCCGCCGAGATCGACGTGGCCGATGGCAAGATTCTCAGAACGCGCCCGTTCAGCTACGTCAAGCATCAGAGCAAGGATGGCTTGAACCCCTGGACCATCAAAGCGCATGGCAAGGAGTTCCCCGCAAAGGAGAAATCCGAGCTCTCTCCCTTCGCCATTGCGCACAAGCAGCGCGTATACTCGCCCAATCGCATCCTGCACCCCATGAAGCGCGTGGACTGGGATCCCAATGGCGAACGTAACCCGCAGAACCGGGGCAAGTCGAAATACGTGCGCATCAGCTGGGATGAAGCCACCGACATCATCGCCTCCGAGATCAACCGCATCAAGGAAACCTACGGCCTGAACTCCATCCTGGTGCAATCTGACGGGCATCACCTGGTGAAGACGATACATGGCCCTCGCGGCACCGAGGGGCACCTGCTGGACCAGATTGCCATCAAGGAGACCGGCGTGCAGCTGGTGAACGACTTCTGGATGCACGAGGATTCGGGAGCTGTGGAAACGGGCCGCGTGAAGGGCGGCGGCTACACCATGCAGGCACGCAACCCCGACAGCTGGGAGGGCTGGTATTGGGGTGCCAAGCACATTTGGGGGCAAGACCCTGTGGGCGAAGGCGACCAGTACAACCTGTACTATGACGTTGCCAACAACTCCGACTCGGTGCTGTTCTGGGGCTGCGACGTGGAGACCACCCCGTGGGGTTGGGGCGGCTGCTTTCCCAGCCGCTACTGCTTCTTCCTGAGCGACGTGGGCGTGAAGCAGATCTACATTTGCCCCGATGTGAACTACGGTGCAGCCTGCCACGCAGACAAGTGGATTCCCGTGCTGCCCAACACCGACTCGGCCTTGCAGCTAGCCATTGCCTGGGTCTGGCTCAACGAGGGTACCTACGACAAGGAATACTTGGAGACCCACTCCATTGGCTTCGACTGGTTCGAGTATCACCTGCGCGGCGGCGATGACGGCATCGAGAAGACGCCGAAATGGGCCGAGGGCATCTGCGGCGTTCCGGCTCGTCAGATCAAGGCGCTCGCTCGCCACTGGGCCAAGCACAACGTATCCATCGCGCATTGCAATGGCGGCTCGTTCATCCGTGCAGCCTACAGCCACGAGCCCGCGCGCTTGGAAGTGGCGCTTCTGGGCATGCAGGCGCTGGGCAAGCGCGGTCGCAACCAGGTGAAGATGATGGAATGGCAGCTGTTCGGCCTGCAGAGCCAGATGCCAGCGCCGCGCAGCGAGTTCGTTCCCAACCTCAACGACATCCTGTGGCCCTATGCGGCCGACCAGCGCGAGTCGTTCGTGCCCGAAACGCTCATCCCCGAGGCGCTCGCAGGCGACTACACGCACGAGCATCCGTTGGAGTGGTATGGCGTGACTTGCGCCGGGCTTCCCACCGAAGACCAGTTCGTGAAGTACCAGTATCCCGTTCCTGGCAGCGAGCGCATCCATATGGTGTGGACCGACTGCCCCAAGTGGACGAGCTCTTGGAATGGCGGCAACGAGTTCGTGAATGCCATCCGCACCGACTACATCGAGACGTTCGTGGCCCAGCACATCTGGATGGAGGATGACTGCCTCTACGCCGACATCATCTTGCCCATCAACACCAAGATGGAGGAGCTCGACATCAACTGCGACATATCTTCGGGCAACTACAACGTGCTGATGATCGAGAACCAGTCGATTGCACCGCTGGGCGAGTCGAAGTCCGACTTCGAGAGCACGCTTGAGATAGCCAAGAAGCTGGACATGGTGGAGGAGTTCACAGGCGGCGAGACCGTGGAGGACAAGATGCGCCGCGGGTTCGAGGGTTCGGGCGTGCAGCAACGCATGACCTTCGAGGAGTTCAAGGAGAAGGAGTGCTATGTCATTCCCACCGTGAAGGATTGGGAAGACGACAAGGCAGGCTTCCAGCGCTTCTACGAGGACCCGCTGACCTATCCGCTCACCACGCCCTCGGGCAAGATCGAGTACTACTCGCCGCGCTTGGCCGAGCATTTCCCCGACGACAAGGAGCGCACGCCGTATCCGCACTGGATCGCCGATGGCGTGACCCACCCCGACGAGCGCCTGGGCGGCAAACGCGCCGAGAGCTATCCGTTCCTGATGGTTTCCAACCATCCGCACTGGCGCCTGCACTCGCAGATGGACGACTGCACGTGGCTGCGCGAGATAGAGACGTGCAAGGTGATGGGCCCCGATGGCTATCGCTACGAGCCCGTTTGGATCAACCCCGCAGACGCCAAGCGCCTGGCCATCCAGCATGGCGACATCGTGCGCATCTTCAACGACCGCGGCTGGACCATGGGCGGTGCCTACGTGACCGAGCGCATCATGCCCAACACCGTGCTGCAGGATCACGGCGCGCGCATCGATCCGATCGAGCCGGGCGTGAGCGATCGTGGCGGAACGAACAACCTCATCTGCCCGAAGGCGATCACCTCGAAGAACTGCGCTGGCGAAGTGACCAGCGGGTATCTGGTGGGCATCGAGAAGGTGGACGTGTTCGAGCTGGCCAAGCAGTACCCCGAGGCGTTCAACCGCCCCTACGATGCCGACTTCGGCGTCATGCAGGATGCATGGTTCGACCTCGACTAACCATTCGGCACGCATGGAAGAGAGCAGGAGACCACGAAGATGAAGGTATTCGTCATAGACATAGACAAGTGCAGCGGCTGCCATAACTGCCAGATCGCCTGCAAGGACGAGCACTGCGGAAACGACTGGATGCCCTATGCGGCGCCCCAGCCGAACTCGGGCCAGTTCTGGATGCGCGTGAAGCAGAAGGACCACGGCCAAGTGCCCAAGGTGCGCGTTGAGTACACGCCCTGGATGTGCATGCACTGCGACAACCCAGCCTGCGAAGCGGCGGCCCCCGAAGCGGTGAGCAAGCGCGATGACGGCCTGGTGATCATCGACCCCGTGAAGTCGAAGGGCAAACGCGAGCTGGTCGATGCGTGCCCCTACGGCGCCATCTTCTACAACGAGGAGCTGGATATCCCGCAGAAATGCACGGGATGTGCGCATTTGGTGGACCAAGGCGAGCTTCCGCATTGCGTGGACCTGTGCGCCACCGGCGCGCTGCGCTTCGGCGACGAGAGCGAGTTCGCCGACGAGATAGCCAATGCCGAGACGTTCGATTTCGGCGGTGCGGCACCGCGCGTGTACTACCTGAACCGCCCGCATCTGTTCATAGGCGGCGAGGTGTGGGATCCCGTAGACGACGAGATCATCGAGGGAGCGAAGGTGACGCTCACCATGCCCGATGGCACCACGCGCGAAACCGAGACCGATGACTTCGGCGACTTCTGGTTCCGCCGGATAGACGAGGGCACGTACGACGTGCGCATCGAAGCAGCGGGCTACCAGAGCGCCGAGCGCACGGGCATCGAGCTACGCGAGAGCCTGAATCTGGGCGACTTTCCGCTGAACCGGGCCTAAAGGCCAGAAGCGATATCGAAGAGGCATTTCGGAAAAGAGAGAAGGAGGAGCTGCATGCCAAGCTTGCATTTCAACGACGCGGCATCCCCAGCGGTGACCACGCTGGAGGATGGCACCGAGGTGCATCGCACCTGCTCGATGGGAGTGGGATGCCATAACCTCGGGTGCGGCATCAAGGTGCACGTGAAAGACGGCAAGGCCGTGAAGGTGGAGGGCGACGAGGAGAACCCCATCACGAACGGGCGCCTATGCGTGCGCTGCCTCACCATGTTGGACTACGTGTATCATCCCGATCGCCTGCTGTATCCCATGAAGCGCGCCAAGGAAGACCGCGGCCTGGACAAATTCGAGCGCATCAGCTGGGATGAAGCCTTTGGCATCATCGTGGAGAAGTACAACGAGACGGTGGAAAAGTATGGCGTGAACAGCGTGTCGTGCTGGAACGGCACGGGGCGCGAAGCGTCGAAGTACCATTTCCAGATGTCCAACGACGTGTTCGGCACCACCACGGCCGTGCATCCCAACAGCGGTTGGTCGTGCTTGGTGCCCCGCATGGCCGGCATGCTCTGGAACATGGGCAGCTCCTACATCGAGGCCGACAACTCCATCGGGCTCGTCGATCGCTACGACGACCCGCGCTGGGTGTGCCCCAAGTTCATGCTCATTTGGGGTCGCGACCCGCTGCGCAGCAATGCCGACGGCTTGTTCGGCCACACCGTGATCGACATGATGAAGCGGGGTATGAAGATCATCGTGGTGGACCCGCGCGTGAACTGGCTTTCCACGCGCGCTGAGGTGTACTTGCAGCTACGACCGGGCACCGATGCGGCACTTGCGCTGGGCCTTCTGAACGTGGTGATCAACGACGACCTCTACGACCACGAGTTCGTGGAGAAGTGGACCTATGGCTTCGATGAGCTGAAGGAGCGCGTGCAGGACTACCCGCCGAGCAAGGTGGAGCAGATCACGGGCGTGGAAGCCGAGGACATCATCTATGCGGCCCATTGTCTGGCGAACAAGCCCTCTACGCTTTCCATGGGCCTGGCGGCCGATCAGAACCCCAACACGTTCCAGATCTCCCATGCGTTGCTGTCGCTTTTTGCCATCCTGGGCGACATGGACATCCCAGGCGGTTGCTTCATGGGGCTTCCGCCCACCTTCGCTGGCATGGCCGAGAATGCGCCCGTTGCCGACGATTCGCAGGGTGAGCCCGAGGGCTTGGCGAAGTTCGACAACATCGGCGTGGAGCCGCTCGGGCACGACCGCTTCCCGGCCTATAGCGCAATCATCAACACCACGGTGCCCGACGCCACGCTGGACACGTTGGAGACCGGGGTGCCGTTCCCCATCAAGTTCGCCTACATCTTCGCGCATAACCCCATCTCGTGCATGGTGCCGCAGCCCAAGCGCTGGCTGGAGGCCATTCGCAAGATCGACTTCGTATGCATAGCCGACCTGTTCATGAACCCCACCATCATGGGTGCGGCCGACCTGGTGCTTCCCGTGGCGTCGCTTCTGGAGCACGACGGCTACGTGTCGAACTCCAATGCCTCTCAGCCGGGGCAGTTCGGCTCCATCACCAAGGTGATCGAGCCGCTCGGCGAATGCAAATCCGACTTGGAGATCATGCTGGAGTTGCACAAGCGGCTCTACCCGAACTCCACCAACGAGAAGTTTGCCAGCATCGACAACTACATCAACAGCGAGATAGCAGGCATTCCAGGCATCGGCGACACCACCTACGCCGACATGCAGCAGCATGTGATCGGCCAGTACGAGCTGGAATACAAGAAGTACGAGAAGGGCATGCTGCGCGCCGATGGCACGCCCGGCTTCAACACCTCGACCGGGCGCATCGAGCTTTGGTCCACCATGCTTGACAAGCTGGGCGACGACCCCATGCCCTACTACATCGAGCCGAAGTTCAGCGCCATCAGCCGCCCCGACCTCGCGGCGGACTACCCGCTGATCCTCACCACGGGCGCGCGCCGGTTCACGTCGTTCCACTCCGAGAACCGCCAGATCGAGCGCCTGCGCCAGATCCACCGGTATCCCACGGTGGAGATCAATCCTGCCACTGCTGCCCAGCTGGGCATAACCGAGGGCGCATGGGTGTATGTGGAGAACATGTTCGGTCGCGTGAAGATGGTGGCGCACCTCACGCCCATCGTGCAGGAGAACGTGGTGTCGGCCGACCATGGCTGGTGGCTGCCCGAGAAGGGCCCCGAGAACCTCTACGAGGTGTTCGAGCACAACGTGGGCACCTTGATCCCGCACGAGGTGAACGGCCCGCTTGGGTTCGGGACGCATTACAAGTCGATGCCGTGCAAGGTATACCTTGCCGATGCTTTGGAGGTGTGCGAGTAAATGGAACAGCATGGGCTTCTGATAGACAACGAGTACTGCACCGGGTGCCATAGCTGCGAGATAGCGTGCCAGAACGAGCACAATCTGCCCGGCGATCAATGGGGCATCAAGGTGCTGGAGCTTGGCCCGATCAAGCTGCTGGAGCGCAAGAAGTGGGAATGGCGCTACATTCCCTCGCTTACCAGCTACTGCGACCTGTGCGCAGAGCGCACCGAGCGTGGCGAGAAACCCAGTTGCGTGCATCATTGCCTGGCACAGGCCATCGAGTACGGAACGCTTGACGAGCTGGCGCGCAAGATGGCCGAGAAGGGGCACATGGCCTCCATCTTCATCCCGTAGGCTCGCTCATGCCAAGGGGCATCCGAGCTGCAGGATCGCATGCGATAAATCCTGGGCTCGGACGCCTTGGGCATACAAAACTTACCTTTTTCTCTATAGGCTTCAGCAGTGTCTGGATCGTCGCGAAGCCGATTGGCAAAGAGTGAGGTATCTGGAGGGGCTTCATTCTTTTCCAAGCGAAATCGCAAGCAATCCAGCCTGTATTCTTCGTTTCGATCGAAAGGGGAAACAAATGGCAGAAAAAATGAAGATCACACCAGGTCAGATTGGTGTGTACGTGGCGCTGATGACGCTGTACTTCATCGCGCCGACGCACAGTGCCATCAATGCCGTGTCGGCAGACGTCATGGCCACCTACGGCGTTGATGCCAATGCCGTGGCATACCTAGTGTCCATCACCAACCTTCTGGAGATTCCCGCCGCATTCGTCATCGGCCTCATCGCTGGTCGCAAGCTCAGCTACAGGATCTGCGCGCTGCTCTCTTCGGCGCTGATCTTCATCGGCGGCTTGCCGACGTTCTTCGGCGCGTCGCTCTCCTTCGAGATGCTCATGGTGACCCGCTGCATCTTGGGTCTGGGTCTTGGCTGCGTCATGCCCATCGTGCTGGCAGTCATCTCGCTTCTGTTCCAGAAGGAATCCACCCGCGCTACCATGATGAGCGTTGCCAACATCGTGTTCAGTATCGGCATGATCGCCACGACCTCCATCGCTGGCTTCTTGGGAGCCATCTCTTGGAACCTCTGCTGGGGCATCTACCTGTTCGCCCTGGTGCCGTTCATCCTCAGCATCTTCCTGGTCAACCCGAAGAACATCCCACAGCCGCCCGAGACCACCAAGTCGGGCGAGAAGGTGAAGCTGCGTCTTCCTGCCGTGGGTTGGTTCTTCCTGATCCTGTTCCTGTGCGCCATCATCATGAGCCAGTCGCTGTTCAACCTGGGTGGCGCCACCATCGCTGCCGTCGTTGACAACCCGGCCGTGATTGGCACCATCTTCTCGTGCTTCTCCATCGGCGCCATGATCACCGCTGTGGTGTTCCCCATCGGCTATCGCTTCCTGCGCGCCAACATCCTGCCCATCCTGTGGATCGTGGGCCTGATCGGCTATGCTTGCTGGTATGCAGCGCATGTGACTGGCAACGTGGCCCTGTTCTACGTAGCCATCATCCTGGCCGGCTTTGGCACGAACGCCTTCACCATCGCGGTTCCGATGATCCTCTCCACGCTGGTGGCTCCTGCTGTGGTGGCTGCCGTCATGGGCTTCAGCTACGTGTTCCAGAACGGCGGCGGCTTCATCGCCTCCCCGATCGACCAGGCCATCTCCATGATCGGTGGCCCCGATCCCATCATGAGCTCCGTTTGGATCTTCAACATCATCCTGGGCATCATCGTGCTCATCTGCCTGTTCTTCGTTGCGAAGAAATCCAACAAGATCTCTGACGAGCAGAAGGCCGAGGAGGAGAAGGAAGGCACTGCTATCGCTGCCTAGTCGATAGTGGACTTCCCCTTCTTCTCGCTTTCCCTCCAGGAGGCCCGCCATTTGGCGGGCCTCGATTCGAATGTGGTGCTTATGTACGTTCCAATCGACCGAGGAGGTAGCGTATGACCATGAAGCCATTCAATGAAGACGAGATGACCCCGGTGCGCGTGCAACCAGGGTTTCCCGGCGCGCCTGACAGGACGCTATGGGATGCACCTTGCACGCCGCGCGAGAACCTGCTGGCATCCCTTGCCGACAAGCAGAGCGCGTATCTGGTGAACGTGCTGGACATGCAGAGCATGAACCCGGCATTTCTCGCCGACAACCGCGCACGGGCAACGGTGATGGACGGCGGCGATCCGTTCGTGCCCAACCCCGAAGGCGAACAGGACGTGTTCGGCGTGACGTGGATCTACGACCCCACGATCAACGGCTCCATGGTGAAGCCTGGCAAGCCCATCTTGGATGATATCGAAGACTGGGAAGAGGTCATCTCCTTCCCCGACCCCGACGAGTGGGACTGGGCTGGCCAAGCTGAGGCCAGCAGGGAATACCTTTCCGACCCGCTGCTCGCACGCAAGTCCACGATATTCACCGGCTTCTTCGAGCGGCTCATCTCGTTCATGGACTTCGAGAATGCTGCCATCGCCATGGTGGACGATGACTCGCAGGAGGACGTGAATGCGCTCTTCGCGCGCCTGGCTGACCTGTACGTGTCGTACGTGGAGCATTTCAAGGAATACTTCGACATCGACGTGCTGGAGATCCACGACGACTGGGGCTCTCAGATGGCACCGCTTCTGTCGGCTGATACCATCCGCGAGATGATCCTTCCTCACCTGAAGCGCGTGATCGACCGCGCTCATTCGCTCGGGGTTGCCGTGGAGCTTCACTCGTGCGGGCGCATCGAGTCGCTCGTGCCTCTGATGGTGGAAGCTGGCGTGGACATGTGGATGGGCCAGGACATCAACGACAAGAAGTCGGTGGTGGATGCTTGGGGCGACAAGATCATGGTAGAGGTGGAGGTGCCAGAGCTGGGCGAAGATGCTACCGATGAAGAGGTGTGGGCCGCTGCACAGGCGTTCGCGGACGACTTCGTCATCCCCGGCAAGCCCGTGGCTCTTTCCATCTACTCTGCTGCCCGGTCGAACCGTCCCTTGCTCACCGAGGCACTGTACCAGATATCGCGCAAGAAGCTCTGCGGGGAAGAATAGCTTGCACGCAACGAGGGAAAGCAGGTGATTTGCATGGACGCAAAAGAGAACCTGATAAACTTCTATTGGCATAGGCCTATCGAGATAATGCCGCTTACGGGCCCTGGGGAGGCAACCGTTTACCCCGTGAACGGCTTCGAGGAGCGCCCACCCTACGACAAGGGCGGCGTGGATTGGTTCGGCGGCGTGTGGACCTACATGGAGGATGCTGGGGCTCCGGCCCCGGATGTGAGCTCGCATGTGCTCAAGGACATCATGCAGTGGCGCGAGGTGGTGCAGTTTCCCGACCTCGATGCCTGGGACTGGGAGCGCGCTGTGGAGCTCGATAGCGTGAACGACATCGACCGCGAGGCGAACCTGGTTGATGTGGTGGTGCTGTTGGGCATGTGGGAGCGGCTGCATGTGCTGATGGGCTTCGAGGATGCCCTGTGCGCGCTGTTGGAAGAGCCTGAGGAAGTGGGCGCGTTCTTCGACGCCATGGTAGAGCACAAGATCAAGCTCATCGACAAGCTGGCCGAGTACTACAAGCCCGATGCCATCACGTTCCATGACGACTGGGGCACCCAAAACGGCCCGTTCTTTTCTCCCGACACGTGGCGCGAGCTCATCAAGCCGCGTCAGAAGAAGATCATCGATGCGGCGCACGCCCATGGCATTGCGTTCATCCAACATTCGTGCGGCAAATACGACGAGATAATTCCCGAGTTCCCCGAGATAGGCATCGATGTGCTGCAGTGCATGGACATCAACGACATCGGCGCAGCTCTGGAGAAGACGGGCGATAAGATGTCGTACCTCGTCAGCGTGCATTCGCAGCAGTTCTTCACGGAGGATGCTGCCGGCACGCTGACCCCCGAGCGCGTCGAGTCGCTGGTTCGCGGGGAATTCTCGGATTGGGGCGCCTCTGGGCACTATGCTCCGTTCATCTTCCCGCCTTCCACCTGGTACGAGGAGATAGTGCTCGACGTGTTCAAGGAAGTGCGCCAGGAGCTTGCTGGTACGTACAAGTAGCTTTCAAGCAGGAACGATCGGCGAAAGGAATAAGAGTGCTGACGAAGAAAGAGAACTGGCTGATTGCAGCCAAGGGCGGAAAGCCCGAATGGGTTCCGAGCTTTACTGAAGATGCCAACATGTTCTTGCCCCCTGTTTGGGATAAGAACGAAGAGGGCATCGATTTCTGCAACGTCAAGTGGGCGGCGGACGAAGCCGGAGAGATGCCTGATCCCAGCTGGATAGCTATGGAGGATATCGAGGATTGGCGCGATA
>CANOHY010000029.1 GCA_947565915.1 uncultured Eggerthellaceae bacterium
GCCGCTTACTTCTTGCGCCTGCGGATGATCAGGCGGCTGGAAGCCTTCTTCGGGTTGCGGGTGCGATGTCCCTTGGTGGGCACGCCCCACGGAGTGACCGGATGACGACCGGAGGTCTTGTTCTTGCCCTCGCCGCCGCCATGGGGGTGGTCGATCGGGTTCATGACGGTGCCGCGAACAGTCGGGCGAATGCCCAGCCAACGGCTACGGCCTGCCTTGCCCAGCTTGATGTTGGCATGCTCGGCATTGCCTACCTCGCCGATGGTGGCGCGGCAGGTAAGCAGCACGCGGCGCATCTCGGAAGACGGCATGCGCAGAACGGCATATTTGCCTTCCTTCGCCATCAGCTGAATCGACGTTCCGGCCGAGCGGGCGATGGCTGCGCCCTTGCCAGGCTGCAGCTCAACCGCATGCACCAACGTGCCTACGGGGATGTTCGCCAGCGGCAATGCGTTGCCAGGCTTGATGTCGGCATCGGGGCCGGAGAGCACCTTGTCGCCCACCTTCAGGCCCTTGGGATGCAGGATGTAGCGCTTCTCGCCGTCGGCATAATGCAACAGCGCGATGCGTGCTGTGCGATTGGGGTCGTACTCGATGGTGGCCACCTTTGCGGGCACGCCATCCTTATTGCGCTTGAAATCGATGATGCGATAGCGCCTCTTGTGACCGCCACCTTGATGCCTGGTGGTAATGCGACCACGGTTGTTGCGCCCTGCATGCTTATGCAACGGCGCAAGCAGCGACTTCTCCGGCTTGTTCGTGGTGATCTCGGCGAAATCGGAGACCATCATGAAGCGACGACCGGGGCTCGTCGGCTTGTACTGCTTCACTCCCATAGTACCTTTCCTTACCTTGCACAGGGATGCGCCGGGGCGCTTCCCTTCTCTTAGGGCCCTTGCTCGCATGCCTCGTCATACACCAAGGACCACCCTTCGTGGATCTACGATGGCCGAGGGGCGAATGAAGAGGCATTCGCTCCGACTCCGCAATCCACGCGTCCGGGCGTGTCTATACCGCTACAGACGCAAAGAAACATTTTATGTAGTGACGTGGGATGACATCCAAAATATACCCTGTATCCACAAATCGCACACAAGTGTACCTTGCATATGTGCTCCGCCTTGGTGTGCACTGCCTTGGCTTCGCACCCAAACGCAACGGCGAAATCTTTAACGAACCAGCAAATCAATTAAACCTGAATGAGATTTCACCTGCGTTTGTGGGCTGCAGAATCGGCCGTGTCGCATCAAGGCGGAGCACATCAGAAAGCAGTAATCGGCTGCACGTCAAAAGCATATCTAATATACTGCGCCCTAGACTTAACGTGACACGGCATTTTCGGAAACCAAAAACGTAGGCGCTTGCGCCGTAACATTTTGGCTTGAGGATTTGCCGTGCGCGTTAGAGCTCGGGCGCACATTGCAGTACTTATTCGTCGGTGCCGTCGTCCTTGGACGTTTCGACTTCGACGTCTTCTTCAACCTCTACGTTGCCGTCAGCATCTTCAGTTACCGTCTCTTGCATGGCTGCCTGATCTATGTAGGTGATGTCAGCTTTCTCCACGAGGTCTTTCACGGCACAGAGGCGCTCGGCCGACTCGCGCAACGCAAAGCCGAATCCGCCTTTCTCCATTTGCTCGCGCGCTGCCTTCGGGTTCTGCGGATTCATGCCGAAGCACACTTCGTTGATGTCCTCGTCGGTATACACCAACCCGAAGTGGCGATACCACGCATCCAGAACGAAGCCCGATACCAGCATCTCGCGCGTCTGCATCATCACCAGCATGTTCACCTGCTGCTGGCCGCCGTTCTGCTCCAAGAACGCATTCCAATCCTGGCCACTCGACGTCACCTGCTGGTAAAGGCGCTGCTGCACCTCTTGCATGGTGCCCTCGTAGATCTCATCGGCAATCTTGCCCTCGAAGCGCTTGGCCAGCTCGGCCGATGCCATGTTGCGCTTGTACTCCTCGTATTGGCGCTTTCCCTGGCCTTCGAGCTGCTTGGCGATGGCAGCACGGAAGTCTGCGACATTCTTGAACAGCGGGTTGTTCTTCGCCACCCACTCGTCATCGATCACGGGGATGGTTTCCTTTTGAATCTCCAGCAGCGTCACCGTGGCATCGAAATCGGCCATGAACTGGTTGTAGTTCTCGTCGAAGTCGGGGCCTTGGAACGTGAAGGTGCGCGTTTCGCCCACTTCCATGCCCATGATGTTCTTGTCGAAGTCCTCGGGCATGAATCCTTCGCTTGCCGTGTAGGTGCGCTTGTCGGTGCTCAGGCCCTCGATAAGCTTGCCATCGCGGCTAATCTCCAGCTTGAGCGCAACGGTGTCGTGCTCGCCCAAAGGATGCGGGTCCGCTGTCACGTAGGTGGGGTTCTGACGAGCAATCTGGCTTATCTGCATATCCACGGCGCTCTCGTCCATCTTGTACTCCGGCATGGAGAACGCGATGGGATCGTAGCTGGTAAGCTCGTATTCGGGCTTGGGCATCACTTGGATCTGGAACTGGAATGCCTGCCCGCGGGCAAGGGCCTTCTGCGCTTCGGGCTTGGGCTGATACGCCGGCATGATGCCCGCCTTCGAGATAGCCTGCGGCACGAACGACTCCATGGCCTGCTGCGTGACCACTTCGTCGAGGTTCTTGATGCCCAGGTATTCTTGGGCTGCCTGCGCAGGCGACATAGAAGGCGTGGGCTGCAACCCCATGCGCACGCAGAAGACGGCTCCTGCCTGGTTGAGCGCATCGCCCACCTCGGCCGACGAAACGGTGGCCTCCAGCGTGATCAGGTCGCCATCGGTATGCTTCTTCGATACTTTCATGTTGTCCTCTCTTTTCAAAAGATAGCTCGAAAGATTCTCAACATGTCATTCTAGCCGACATGCAAGCGCTATTCGTTAGATTTGAGGCTTTCGACCATATTGATGCCAGATAGTTTAGGAAGCATCATGAACAGCGTGGCCAACGTGAAGGCAATAGTCAGCACGAAGGCGGCCACGAAGCTGCCCGCATGGATGCTGCGTCCGAACATCACTGCATCCACTTCGGCAGTATCCACCACATAGCCCTCCAAGGGTATGCCCAGAAGCAGGCCGATCAAGCACCCCACGATGGCAAGCAGCAGCACCTCGCGGAAGATGTAGGCATTCGTCTCGCGCTTGGTGAATCCGAGCACCTTCAAGGTGGCTATCTCGCGTACGCGCTCCTCGATGTTGATGTTCGTAAGGTTGTACAGCACGATGAACGCCAAAAGCGCAGCCGAGACCGCCAGCACCACCACGATAAGGTCAACACTGCGCAACATGGTGCGATAGGTCTCAATGGTCTCGTCGTTGAAGCTTATCGTGCCCACTGCGCCAATCGCGCTCAAACGCTCGGCAAGCTGCTGGCGCAGGCCCTCGTCCTCGGTCGCCTGCACATAATAGCGCGTATAGGCAGGTTGCTCGCCCATCGCCTGCTCGAACGTGCTTGGCGTCACGTACACGTAGTTGCCCACATAGGTTTCGGACAAGCCCCCGATTTCCACTTCGATGCTCTGAGATGCGGCATTGCCCATGGAATCCTGCTCGGCCAGCTCAATCGTGTCGCCCACGCCCACGCCCAAACTGCGAGCCAGCTTCTCGCTCACGATAGCGCTCCCCTCTTCCAAGGCAAGCCCATCATGCGTGAGGCGGTCGCGCAGCGTCATCAATTCGCTGAAGCGCTCGGGGCTTTCGGGAACCATGAGCTCCACGCGCGGATCGGGCTCATCGCCCTCTGGGTGCGGCGCCAAGCGCGTTTCGGTGCGCACCCGCACGTAGTTCGAAGCCAGATTGGGGTCGTCGAGTACTTCTTCGACCGATGCGCGGGCCTGCTCGTCGGCTGCCTCCTCATCCACCGAGATAATGGCGTTGTAGTGCACTATGTCGTAGAAATGGATGTCGATGATGTCGTTGATGGCGTTATGCAGCCCAAGGCCCGTGAGCAGAAGCGCCGTGCACCCCGCTATGCCGATGAGCGTCATGATGGCACGCTTCTTGTAGCGGAAGAGGTTGCGCAGCGTCACCTTCCACGAGAACGACAGACGTGCCCAAAGGGGGCGGATGCGCTCGACCAAGATGCGCTTGCCAGCCTTGGGCGCAGGCGGCAGCATGAGCCGCGCTGGCCGTTCGCGCAACGTGTTCGCCACCGACGCCCACGTGGCCAGAAGGGTGACGCCCACTGCAAGCGACCAAGCCAGCAGGGCAAGGGGCGCATCGATGCGGAAGTCGGACGAGGGCACGGTATACATGATGGTGTACGCGTTCGTAATAACCGCAGGCAGCACCTGCGAGAGGATGGCTATGCCGATGACGCCGCCTATGCCGCTGGCCAAAAGCGCATATCCCACGTAGCGAAGCGTGATGCGCGCCCGAGAGTAGCCCAAGGCCTTGAACGTGCCGATCAGGATGCGATCCTCGTCAACCATGCGCGTCATCGTGGTGAGGGCCACAAGCGCAGCCACCAAAAGGAAAACCAGTGGGAATATGCTCGCGATGTGGTCGACGCGCTCGGCATCGGATGCATACGACTGGATGCCCACGTTCTTGGTGCGCTCCAAAACCAACCATTCACACGTGCTGGGAAGCTCGTCTTCAAGCGACTTTTGAACCTCGGCGCTTTGCATCGTTGCTTCCACAAGGAACTCGGGCAGCCCTTGCTCGCGCAGATTCTCTTGCAGTTCAGCCTCCGCTTGGTCGCGGATATCATCGAGGCGCGCTTGCTCGCGTTTGGGAGCCACAGCATCGATGGCTGCACGCGCCGCGTCCACCTTCTCCCAATAGGCGTCGGTGTCGTAGCGCTCCGCCGACGCACCAGTCACGGTAACGAACGCCTCGCTAAAGGCATCGCGCTGGGTGAAAACCTCGTCAACCACGTAGGCATATTCATCGAGGCTTCCCGACCCCACCGCGCTTGCGCCCAAGCTCACGGGCGACACATAGAGCGGCGAGCGCACCAGGCCAACCACCTCAAAGCGAGACTCGCCAAGCGGGCTCCCCTCACCCGCAGCGGGCTGCACCTCTACGACATCCCCTACGCCATAGGGCTCATCCAATATGCAGTCAGCGCATATCACACACTCGCTTGGCGTTTCGGGCCAGCGCCCTTCCACCAAGGCAAGCTGATTGGGCGACGCATCTGCTTGCGCATCTGCTTCCGCATCTGCCTCTGCGTCCGATTGCGCATCGTCGAGCTGCTCCTCAGCCATGCCGGGCAGCGAATGGAAGCGCATGGTGTAGTCATCGCCATTGAGCGTTGCCTGCACATCGGCCTCGTAGGCACCTTCGACCGCAGCCACTTCTTCGAGGTTGGCAAGGGCGTCTAGGTCGGCCTGCGTCAGGCCCAAGGTGGACACGACGCGCACATCGTAGGCGCGTGCACTATCCAGGTAGTCATCGATGAAGCGGTCCATGTCGGGTGCTGTCATGCGAAGACCCGCATAGAACCCTGCGCCCAAGGCCACGATGGCCAACAACGCTAGGAAGCGCCCCGGTTTCTTAAAGATAGAGCGAAAAAACGAGCGGAAGAAGGGACGGCCGCGCATGGGAAGCTACCACTCGAGTTCCTCGGCTGAAAGCGGGCTTGGATTCATGAGCATCTCCGAAACGCGTCCCTCGCGCACATGGATCACGCGATCGGCGATGGCAGTGAAGGCCGAGTTATGCGTGATGAGCACTACCGTCTTGCCCGTGTCGTAGCACGTTGTTTGCAGCAGGCGCAAGATGGCCTTGCCCGTCTTGTAATCGAGCGCGCCCGTGGGCTCGTCGCACAGCAGCAGCTTGGGGTTCTTGGCCAAGGCACGTGCGATGGCCACGCGCTGCTGCTCGCCGCCCGAGAGCTGCGCCGGGAAGTTGTCGGTGCGATGCCCCAATCCCACTTGCTCGAGCACAGTGCGCGCATCCAGTGGGTCCTTGCAAATCTGGCTTGCCAGCTCCACGTTCTCGAGCGCCGTGAGGTTCTGGATCAAATTGTAGAATTGGAACACGAAGCCGATGTCGTAGCGGCGATAGAACGTGAGCTCGCGTTCGTTGAACGAGCTCACCTCGCGCCCGTCCAACACGATGTGCCCTGAAGTGCAGCTATCCATGCCGCCTAGCATGTTCAGCAGAGTGGTCTTGCCGGCGCCCGACGGGCCCACAACCACCACCAGCTCGCCCTTCTCAATCTGAAAGCTCATGCCTGCGACAGCCGGCACCTCCACTTCGCCCATTTGGTAGATCTTGCTGACGTCGCGAAACTCCACAAAGGCCATGGTATCGGTGCCTCCCTTGCAGCTGCCTTATGCGCCCTCTTGCGCATAGGGCCAAAGCGTTATGGTGTAAATGCCCTGGTCGCTTGATGAATACTGATAGCGCTCGACAAGCGCCAAGCGCCCTATGTCGCCTGTCTCCACCCAATTATGCAGCAAGTCCTCGTACACTTCGAGCGATGCACATCGAATCGACAGGGGAAGGCCCTTGCCAAGCGACTCCAACGCAAGCGCTCCCAAACGCTCCGCATCGGGCTTGTCGAACAGCAATCCCTCGCGCACGTAGTAGTTATCGGCGGTTGCCATGCAGGCGGGAAGCGCGAAGGTGTCATCGGGAACATGAGTGACCTCCAAGTCGGCCGAGGTCACAGCGAAGTAGCGGAAATCGGCACCCATCTCCTGTTGGCTGCTCACCTGCTCACCAGTGTATTCTGGGTCTCCCCAAGTGGGGTCGATGTAGTAGTAATTTCCATCCAACTTGGCCAGGCACCATGCATGGAGACTTCCCTGCGCCGTGCCCGACACCACGGTGCATTCGATGCCCATGTGCTGCAACAGGTATTGGAAAGCACGCGCATAGCCAGCGCACACCGCCTTGCGCTCCACCAAGGCATTGTAGAGCGTCTGCCCATGCTCTCGCGGCGTGCTGGATCCCTCGTCCAGCGTGAATCGGGACTTGCCCGACGCATTGATCACGATGCGGTCTTGGCCCCCCTCGAGGTCCTTGCCGTATGAAACGCGCGACGCAAGCCATTCGAAGGCATGCTTGGCCTTCTGGTAATCGTCGGCATCTGGCGCCACGCCCGCTGCGCACTCGTCGGCTGCAGCCTCCACTTGCGCAAGCAGCTCTGCTTCCTGACCCTCTTCTACAAGGGGCACGCCTGCCACATAGGCTGGCGTGAAGATGCCGCCTTCCACCATCACAGCCGCTGCTGTATCGCCAAGCTCGGGGTGATCGGCTTGCACGCAATCGGCTATGCGGCGAAGCTCGTTGCGATTATCGGTGGGAAAGGCAACCTTCGACTTCTCTGCGAGCGCTTCGTAAACCAGCCGGTAGAGCTTTTGGTCATCTTCGCCTAAGGTTTCATAGGCATACCAGGCAACCTTGCTCGCCTGCGCCTGGTCGGCAACAGCCTGCTCGCGCGCACTGCCTTTGAGCGAATCGGGCAGCGCATACGAGAAGTCTTCCCATTCATAGGCAACGAATACGCAGGCGCATAGCAACAGGCCAATAAACAGGGCAATGAGCCCGCGATGCGACTTGCGACGCTCGGGGATTCGAAAAGCCTCTTCGGATGTTTCCTGAGAAGACCGCACGCAAGCGTCCTCGGTGTCACATCGCTTCATGCATCACGTTGGCCAAGCCGCCAAGCACGAGCAGCAGCGCCAGCATGCCAACGCCTATCAGGATTCCCAACCAACCGATGATGGTGGTGGCAGTATGCTTCGGACGCGAAAGCGGCTTGGCCTTCTCTTGCCGGTTGCGCACCAGTGCGATGAGGCTGATCACGATGCCTGGCAGCGTCATCAGCGTGGCGCTCATCACCATGCCCATCAGCGCCAATGCCAAAGGGGCATTGCTTCCGAACGCATCCACGCGCGCTTCGACCGCACCGGCCCAATCCTGCACGACCCCCGGGCGCTTGTTTCGATCGAGGTAAGGGCCCGAATACTTCTGGTTGCGCGAACCTCCCAGTATGGGAATGAAGATTATGGGCAAGATCACCAAGCCCAGCGTGAAGCCTATGCCATGCCCAAACGAACGCGCCACCCCGTAGCTTGCATACAAGTACAGCACGATGTAGATCGCTGCGAAGATGAGGCAGCTGTACAGAAGCGGATTGAACCGGGTGAACTGCGTGACGAGCAGGTCGAGCGCGAAGCGCACAGCACCGGCGCCGTTGTCGCCTGCAAGCACGAAAGCATACGAGAAGTCCTCCCAGAAGCCATCGTAGCCAAATGTTGCCACGAACACATCGCCACAGGCCATCGATGCTATGAGCGCCAGCAGCATGAACGTGGCCAAACCACACCCCAGCCCAGCGCCGCGCGCATATTCCCAAAGCCCATAGCCTGGCACCAAAGCTGCGAAATCGTGACGGCCCATCTTCTGAAGCAGGCACCAATACCCCACGTAATAGATGATCGCCAGAATCAAGGCCACCAACGCAATCGCGAAGAACCCTATCAGCATCTGCTCGGTGAGCCTGGCTACGATCGAAATGTTCATCTTCGCATCACCGGCCTACAAGAAATAACCGAGGATCACGGCCGGCGTCATGCCCAAAACGGCCACCATTAGGATCTCCACTACCAAAACGGCAATGTTCAGCACCATGCCGAGCACCGCGAACAAGGTTGTGAGCCCGCGGTGCGAGTTGTACAGGTTATGGCGCTTCTCGTCGGCGCCCATGGAAAGCGCGATGATGCAAAGCGCCAAGCCCAGTGGCGGGAACATGAAAAGAGTGGACAAGAAGCCGATGACGGCGAAGGCGAGCGGCTCGGTGTTTCCCTTCGCATCGATGGGAAGCAGGAACACGTCCTCCTTCGACTTCTCGGGAGTCTGCGGCGCGAAGAAGGGGCTCTTATCCAGCCCCGAAGTGTCGGGAACAAGCGACGAAGTTGAAGAGATGACCGGGCGCGACGGCTCGGGAATCGGCAGGGGCTCGGGAGTCGATTCGATGATCTCCGTCTCGACGTAAGTCTGCTCGGTTTGGTATCCAGATTCCGAATAGAGGGAGCCCGAACCCGCGGATTCAAATGGCAGCTCGTCGTAGGCCATGGATTGCGCGGCATCATAGGAACCGGTAAGCACCGGTTCCCCCAAAGAACCGAGCTGAAGCGGCTCAATGGGCTCGATCACCGGTTGAAGCGCTGCCCCGGCCGTCGACTGTGCGGCATTCGATGCACCAGCTTGCGGATAGGAAACCGTGGCCATGGTTGGCTCGGGATTAGGCATGGGCACCGGCTCGGGCACCTGGCCGAAGGCAGGCTGCATGCTGGCTTCCTGCATGGCAGGCTGCTGAGGAGCAGGCACCTGCTGCATGGCTTGCGGCATCTGCTGCACTTGAGGTGCCACTTGCTGCATCAAAGGTTGCGGATTGGCTTGCAGCATCTGCCCCTGGGACGCGAATTGCGGCTGCATCTGGAGTTGCTGAGGTTGTTGAAACTGAGCAGGAGCAGGTGCGGCTGCGTAGTTCTGAGCCTGAGCATCGAAAGAGACAGTTGGCGCAGAAGAGGCAGGCACATAGCCTGGCTGCTGGAATGCAGCTGGCGCGCTTGCCGCCATTGGGTCAGGCGGAACCGCGCACCGCGTTTGGCAGCGCGGGCACACCACCTGCTCAGGCCGCACGGGAAACGTGGACAAGTCCATGTTCACCCCACAGCCCGGACACCGGATGAGATTTGCCGCCATACGCCTTCTCTCTCTTGATTGCAACGCCTCATTATAAAGCAGATTGAGGCTGGTCACAAAAAAGCCCCTTGCCTGTTGGCAAAGGGCTTGTTCTTCGTTGCGCTCCCGAAGGCGAATGCAGCGCCTTGCGCCTTCGCGCTTCGGAAGATGCCGACTACGAGGCGAAGATCTCGATGGTCTGGCCTTCGGCTATGGTCACCATGGCCTTCTTCCACTGGCGCGTGTAGCCTTGCACCTGGCGCACGCGCTTCTTGCGCGGCTTCACGTTCAGCGTGTTGACCTTGGTCACCTTCACGTCAAAGAGCTCTTCGACGGCCTTGGCGATCTCGATCTTGTTCGAGTCGCGCGCCACCTCGAAGGTGTACTTGTTCTTCTCGATCATGTCGTAGCTGTGCTCGGTGATGATCGGGCGAATGATGATGTCGCGAGCCGTCTTCATTATGCCATCGCCTCCTCGAGGGTGCGCAGCGCCTCTTCCGTGAAGATGAGGTGCTTGTTGTCCAGAAGCTCGTAGGTGTTCGCATCCGAGACGGGCACGATGTCCATGGTGGGGATATTGCGGAACGACAGGAACGTGTTCACGTCCTCGTCGCCGATTACCAGCGTGGTGCGTCCTTCGATGCCAAGCGCCTTCAGCACGGCGATAGCCTGCTTGGTGCTGGGCTTCTCGAACTCGAGCTTGTCGATTACCGTTAGCTCGCCATCGGCCAGCTTGGCAGAGAGCGCCGAGCGAATGGCCAGCTTGATCTCCTTCTTGTTCACCTTGAAGGCATAGCTGCGAGGATGCGGTCCGAAAACCACGCCGCCGCCACGCCAATGCGGTGCGCGAATGGTGCCCTGACGAGCACGACCCGTGCCCTTCTGACGCCACGGCTTCTTGCCGCCGCCGCTCACGTTGCCACGCGTCTTGGTGCTATGCGTGCCGGCGCGCCATGAGGCACGCTGCATGCGCACCACCTGATGCATGACCGGGATGTTCGGCTCGATGCCGAACACGGAGTCGGCAAGCTCGGCGGTGCTCGCCTTCTTGCCCTCCGCAGTCTTGATCTCGATAGTTGCCATCAGCCTTGCTCCTTACCAGCTCTTGCCGTCGCCGGCCATGCGGACGCGCACGATGCCGTCCTTGCTGCCCGGAACAGCACCTTTCACCAGAATGAGGTTCAGGTCCTCTTCCACGCGGACGACCTCGAGGTTCTTCACAGTCACACGGTCGCAGCCCATATGGCCAGGCAGGCGAACGCCCTTCAGCACGCGCGAAGGCGTGGCGCACTGACCAATGGAACCAGGAGCGCGATGGAAGTGCGCACCATGGCCACCGGGGCCACCGCCGAAGCCGTGGCGCTTGATGACACCTTGGAAGCCCTTGCCGATGGACGTGCCGGTCACATCGACCTTCTTCACGTCGGCGAAGGCGCTCACCGTTTGCTTGTCGCCCGTCGCATGCTCGGAAGCATCGTCCACGCGCACCTCGCGCAGATAGCGGCAAGGCTCCACGCCCAGCTTCGCGAAATGACCGCGCATGGGGTTGGTGAGCTTCTTGTCCTTGATGGTGCCGAAGCCAAGCTGCACGGCCTCGTAGCCGTCGGTCTCGGTGGTCTTCACCTGGCAGACCGTGTTGGGCTCTGCCTGGATAACCGTAACGGCCATGACTTCGTCGTTCTCGTTGAACAACTGGGTCATGCCGATCTTCTTGCCGTAGATTGCGTTGATCATCCTTAGCACCCCTTACAGCTTGATCTCGATGTCGACGCCAGCCGGCAGGTCGAGGCGCATCAGGGAATCCACGGTGTTGGGCGTGGGCTCCAGGATGTCGACGAGGCGCTTGTGCGTGCGCATCTCGAACTGCTCGCGAGAGTCCTTGTTGATATGCGGCCCGCGGATGACGCAATACAGATTGCGCTCGGTAGGCAGCGGGATAGGTCCAGAGACCTTGGCACCTGTTTGCTGGGCCGTGTCCACGATGAGCTTCGTGGATTGATCCACGATCTCGTGGTCGTAGCCCTTCAGGCGAATGCGAATCTTCTGATTAGCCACTTTGATTCCTCCAATGAACAGGGCGAGCGCTTACGCTTTGCCGCCGGCCTTGCTGACGATTTCCTCTTGAACGCTCTTCGGCACCGGCTCGTACGAGTCGAATTGCATGGTGTACATCGCACGGCCCTGCGTGCCGGAGCGAAGGTCGGTAGCATAGCCGAACATGTTCGACAGCGGCACCTTCGCGCTGATGGTGGCAGTGTTGCCGCGGGTCTCTTGGCCCACGATCATGCCACGGCGCGAAGGGATGTCGCCCATGACGAAGCCCATGTACTCTTCGGGGGTCTCGACCTCCACGGACATGACGGGTTCCAAGATAACGGGCTTGCCGCGCTTGAGCGCTTCCTTGATGGCCATCGAGCCTGCCACCTTGAAGGCCGCCTCGGAGGAGTCCACCTCGTGATAGGAGCCGTCGATCAGCTCGACGCGCACGTCCTCAACGGGGTAACCGGCCAAAACGCCCGATTGCAGCGCTTCCTGGATGCCCTTGTCCACCGAAGGGATGTATTCCTTGGGCACCACGCCGCCCACGATCTTGTTCTCGAACTTGTAGCCGCTGCCCGGTTCCTCGGGGTACATATTGATGACCACGTCGCCGTATTGGCCACGGCCGCCCGACTGGCGCACGAACTTGCCCTGCACGTTCATGGCAGGCTCGGTCGCCTTCTCGCGGTAGGCAACCTGCGGCTTGCCCACGTTGGCCTCAACCTTGAACTCGCGCAGCAGACGGTCGATGATGATCTCCAAGTGCAGCTCGCCCATGCCAGCGATGATGGTCTGGCCCGTCTCGGCATTGGTGGACACGCGGAACGTGGGATCTTCCTCGGCCAGCTTCTGAAGCGCAACGGCCATCTTGTCCTGCTCGGCCTTGGTCTTCGGCTCCACGGCGATGTCGATAACCGGGTCGGCGAAGTCCATGGACTCCAAGATGACGGGATGGCCCTCGTCGCACAGGGTGTCACCGGTCGAAACATCCTTCAAGCCCACCACTGCGACGATGTCGCCAGCAGAGATGCTCTCGATGTCCAAGCGCTGGTTGGCGTGCATCTGCAGGATGCGGCCCACGCGCTCCTTCTTGTCCTTGCTGGCGTTCTCTACGTAGCTGCCCGAATCCAGGCTGCCGGAGTACACGCGCAGGTAGGTGAGCTTGCCCACGAACGGGTCGGTCATGATCTTGAAGGCCAAAGCCGCAAACGGCGCCTTCGGATCGGCCGGACGCTCCTCTTCCTGGTCGGTCTTGGGGTTAACGCCCTGGATGGGAGGCACGTCCACCGGAGAGGGCAGGTAGTCCACCACGGCGTCGAGCATCTCCTGCACGCCCTTGTTCTTGTAGGCCGAGCCCACGAAGACCGGGTTGATCTGGCAAGCGATAACGCCCTTGCGGATAGCCGCTTTCAGCTCCTCGACGCTGACCTCTTCTTCCATCAGCACCTTCTCCATGAGGTCGTCGTCGCAATCGGCGGCAGCCTCCAGGAGCTCTTGGCGGTACTTATCGGCGTCGGCCTTGAACTCGTCGGGGATCTGATCCATCTTCTCGGGATAGGTCATGCCCTTGTCGTCGGCCTTGAAGTCCCATGCGGTCATGGTGACCAGGTCGATGACGCCCCAGAAGTTGTCCTCGGCTCCCATGGGAACCTGCGCAGCCACAGCATTGGCGCCCAGGCGGTCGCGCATGGTCTGAATGGCGTGGAAGTAGTCAGCGCCCACGCGGTCGTACTTGTTGATGAAGGCGATGCGCGGAACGCCATAGCGCTCTGCCTGACGCCATACGGTTTCGGACTGAGGCTGCACGCCTGCAACCGCGTCGAACACTGCCACGGTGCCATCGAGCACGCGCAGCGAGCGCTCCACCTCGGCCGTGAAGTCCACGTGGCCTGGGGTGTCGATGATCTGGAAGCGGTATTCCTTTCCGCCTTCCTCACCGCGCGGGTACTTCCAATAGCATGTAGTGGCGGCCGAGGTGATGGTCACGCCGCGCTCTTGCTCCTGGACCATCCAGTCCATGGTGGCGGCGCCATCGTGCACCTCGCCGATCTTGTGGGACTTGCCCGTGTAATAGAGGATACGCTCGGTCGTGGTCGTCTTGCCCGCATCGATGTGGGCCATGATGCCGATGTTGCGCGTATCGTGAAGGTCTGTCTTTGCCATGCTCTGCCTACCTCCTAGAAGCGGTAATGCGAGAACGCACGGTTGGATTCAGCCATCTTGTACAGGTCCTCGCGACGCTTCACGGAAGCACCGGTTCCCTCGGACGCATCGATGAGCTCCTGGGCGAGGCGCTCCTTCATGGTGTGCTCGCGACGCTTGCGCGAGAAGTCCACGATCCAGCGGATGGCCAGCTGGTTGGCGCGACGGGAGTTGACCTCCATGGGCACCTGGTAGGTGGCACCACCCACGCGCTTGGGCTTTACCTCCAGCGTGGGGCGCACGTTGTCCATAGCCTTCTTGAAGATGGTCAGGGGGTCTTCGCCCGTCTTCTCGGCCACGATGTCGAAGGCGCCGTAGACGATGCTCTCGGCAAGCGACTTCTTGCCATCCAGCAGCACCTTGTTGATGAGCTGGGTGATGAGCCTGTTGTTGTACTTTGCGTCCGGCTGCACTTCGCGCCGTACTGCTGCTGCTCTACGCGGCATGTTATCTCCTTACGTTTATGCGCGCTTCGGGATGCCCTTTGCATCCATTAGGCTCAAACGAGCCCGCGCGACTTACTGCCTATTACTTGGGGCGCTTTGCGCCATAGCGACTGCGGGCCTGCTTGCGGCCATCCACAGCGGCGCAGTCGAGCGCAGCGCGGATAACCTTGTAGCGCACGCCAGGAAGGTCCTTAACGCGTCCGCCACGGATGAGCACCATGGAGTGCTCCTGCAGGTTGTGGCCAATGCCGGGGATGTAGGCCGTGACCTCCATGCCGTTGACCAAGCGCACGCGGCAAACCTTGCGAAGAGCCGAGTTCGGCTTCTTGGGGGTGGTGGTGTACACGCGAGTGCACACGCCACGCTTCTGGGGGTTGCCCTTCAGTGCAGGTGTCTTCGACTTGTCAACCTGCTTCTTGCGGCCCTTGCGGACCAGCTGGTTTATCGTAGGCATTCAATGCTCCTTCATAGCCTTAAGGCAGTTCGCGTCCAAACCGCCTTCGTTCCTGATTGCCCGAAAAGCTGGCTTGCCCTTCCGATCCTGCAGCACCAGGTTCGGAAGAGCTTGCCGCTCAGGGCCCTCATACGTCTCGTGTGCGCTCAGCTGATGCGCGCACGAAGCTGCATCTCCATTTGAAGACGCGAAGCGAAAGATTACCGGCGTATATGCCGGTTGTCAAACGACACGCACCCGGGCGTATCTCTCGCGTTTCACATTTTCCACACATGCACTTCGGGAGGCAAAGGAGGAAGACAGGGGGAGGTCAGGGTGCGCGCATCGGAAAGCCTGAGCGGACGAGAAGAAAGGTTGCTGTTAAGCAACCCTTCACTATTACGCCTCCAGGATGCGGCCAGCCACTTGCTTCTTGCGCGACAAGATGCCCGGCATCCAGTTTCCACCTTCGGGGTTGCACACAATGCTGTAGGCGTGATTCACCGTGTGCGGGTTGCCTTCCAGCAAGAACTGCGAGCCCTCGGCCAGGATGTCGGTTGCAAGCAGCAGCACAAACTCGTATCCCTTGCTCTCCAAAAGCTCGCGCATCACGGCGCGGATCTCAGCCTCGCGTGCAAGCACGCCCGCCAAGTCAACCGTCTCATGCTGGGAAATCAATATCGTCTTCTCGCCCAGTGCGTATTCCTTGGAATCGGCCGAGACCAAATCGGCTGCCGACATGGTGCTGTCGGAACCGCGCAGGGCGAACACCTCCATGCCAAAGGCTTCGGGCTCGACGCCCAGAATGCCTGCCAAGTAAGCAGCAGCGTGGCTATCGGTAGGCGTGGATGTGGGCGATTTCATCACGATGGTGTCGGTCATGATGGCCGAGAGCAGAGCTGCGGCAATGGCTGGTGGCACCTCAACGCCAGATGCCTCGCATTCCTGAGCCACTATGGTTGCCGTGGAACCAACGGGCAGGTTCATGAACTTTATGGGGCTCGAGGTGGAGATGTCGCCCACACGGTGATGATCGACTATCTCGACCACCTCGGCTTCCTGTATGCCGGTTGCAGCCTGAGTTGTCTCGTTGTGGTCCACCAATATCACCTGCCTGCGCGGACGCACGGCGATATCCGAGCGCGTGACGATGCCGATGGGGCGGCGAGACTCGTCGAGCACCACCGCTTCGCGAAGCGACGACTCCATCAAATCCGCCGCAGCCTCGTCCAAGCGATCGTCGGGGCGCATCTCCAGCACGTCGGTTTCCATCAAGGTGTCCACGCGCTGGTCGAGCGACTCGATCAGATCAGCCGCAACGGCCATCTGCGTAGCCCCTTCTTCCAGCACATCGGTGGCCGCAATGTAGCGCTCGGCGATCATGCGCGTGGTGATAAGCCCCAAATACGTGCCAGCTTCGTCCACCACCACCAGGGCGCGCACATTGTGGCGCCGCAACAACCGCCCCGCATCCAAAATGCACGCACTGCCTGCGATGCATACGGGATCAGGCGTCATCACATCCGACACGCGGGCATAGATGTTATGTATCACCAGCGGGGGCTCGATTCCCCACTTCTCGAAGATGCCCTTCGTTTCGGGAGGCAAGGGGCCCAGGCGCACGGGAACATAGCTAACATCGATGCCCTGGCGACGTGCGAGCTCGCCTTTCAGCCATGCATAGCCCACTGCCGAGCAGATGGCATCGTTGTCGGGGTTCCTGTGCCCCATCACCATGATCTGTCGCATCATTGCCATCTCCCTTATGCCCTCTCTTGAAACGAGCAGCTTCGCCTTGCACAAGCATGCATTCTTGCTGCTTGCTCAACAACATGCGAAGGCCGCCTGCATTCGAGCAGGTACCCATTCTTCACGAAAAATCGAGATGCGCTCAGCTATCGCTTTATCTTCACGATAGGAGCAAAATCCTTCAACAGCTTCTTCGTCTGGTTCGACTTAGCGAACTTCACGTGTATGGTGTCGCCTTCCACCTTGGTCACCGTGCCGCGTCCGAAGGTCTTGTGATCCACGAGGTCGCCCTTGGCGAATGTTTCCGATGCACCCGATTTCATTTCAGGAACCGAAAGCCCCGTGCGCGTGTTGCGCGAGCGCTCGCCCGAGCCAAACGAGCTCGAGGTTCCGCTCACAGCTCCGCGGCCACGCTCGGCGCCCGAACCCGAGATGCCGCGGCGCGACCCACGCTTCTCCCAGCCGGTGCCACTGAAGCCCGATGAGCCAAGGCCCGTCGTCTCGCGCAGCGACTCAGGAATCTCGGCAAGGAAGCGCGACGCATGGTTCGCATGGGTGCTGCCGAAAAGCTGGCGCTGCGTGGCGCAGGTGAGGTAAAGGTGCTTGCGAGCGCGCGTGATGGCCACGTAAGCCAACCGGCGCTCCTCTTCCACGGCAGAGGCATCGCCCATCGAGTTCATATGAGGGAAGATGGATTCCTCCAAGCCCGCAACGAATACGCAGTCGAACTCCAAGCCCTTCGACGAGTGCACCGTCATCAGCGTGACCGCATGGCCATCATCCAAGGCGGCGTCAAGGTCGGTGCGCAGGCGCACCCATTCGATGAAATCGGCGAGCGAATCGCCACGCAGCACGCGTACCGGCTCCTCGCCTGCTACCGAATCGGGCGTGGGGGCAGCGAAGAACACCTCTTCATCGGGTGTGCTTGCAACCTGCGCCGAAACCTGCGCTTCATCACCGCGAGCACCAGCGCTCTCGCCATCAGCTTCGCCTTCGTCGCCTCTTTCGTCATGCGTGGCCACGAACTCGTCCACCACGCCCAGAAGCTCGCCGATGTTCTCGATCTGCGCCTGGGCCTCGTCGGTGCCCTCCGCGCGCAGCGCCTCCAGAAGGCCCGCTTTCTCGATGATCATCTCTACCACCTTGCGCAAATCACCCGCATAGGTAGAGGCATCCTTTATCGCCTGCACGAACTCGCCGATGGCCGTCCGTGTGCTTGCGCGCAACCCCTCGTCGACCACGCAGAGCTCGGCAGCCTGCATGAAGGGAATGTTCGCCGCAGCTGCCTGCTGCGCGATGTAGTCGCAGGTGGTCTTGCCAATGCCACGGCGCGGAACGTTGATCACGCGCAGCGCCGCCATGTCGTCGGCCGGGTTCACGGCAAGCGTGAGGTAGGCCATTACGTCCTTTATCTCCTTGCGCTCGAAGAAGCGCGTGCCGCCCACGATGCGATACGGCACGCCAGCGCGCAGCAGCATGTCCTCCAGCATGCGGCTTTGAGCGTTCGTGCGATAGAACACGGCCATTTGGTCGTAGCTCATGCCGTTGGCATGGCGCCGCTCGATCTGCCCAGCGATCCAACGGCCCTCGTCGCGTTCGTCCGATGCCAGGTACACCTGGATCTTGTCGCCAGCTTCCCCATTCGTGAACAGGCGCTTCGCCTTGCGGTTCGCGTTGTTGGCTATCACCGCGTTGGCAGCTTCCAGGATGTTGCCCACCGAGCGGTAGTTCTGCTCCAGCTTGATCACCGTGCATTCGGGGTAGTCGCTCTCGAACTCGAGGATGTTGCGAATGTCGGCGCCGCGCCACGAGTAGATTGACTGGTCGTCGTCGCCCACCACCATGATGTTGCGATGCGCCGCCGCCAGAAGGCTGCATATCTCGTATTGCGCATGGTTGGTGTCTTGGTACTCGTCCACCAGCAAGTAGCGAAAGCGCTCCTGATAGGCCACAAGCACCTCGGGGTGATGCTTCAGCAGCAAATACGCGTAAAGCAATAGGTCGTCGAAATCCAGCGCGTTGGCCGCCTTCAAGCGCTCCTGCAGCTTCTCATACACGCGCGCAGCCTGCTTCCCGATGGGATCGGCTACCCTATCGGCGAAATCGGCAGGCACGACAAGCTCGTTTTTTGCCTGCGAGATGCGGTTTCGAATGGTGTTCACCGGGTAGCGGCGCGTGTCGATGTCCAAATCGGCCATAATAGCCGTCACCAAGCGCTTGCTATCGGCATCGTCGTAGATGGTAAAACTCTCGGCGAACCCGAGCAGCTGCGCGTTCGCGCGAATGATGCGCACGCACATGCTGTGGAAGGTGGACACCCACATGCCTCGCGCGCGCGGCCCCACCAGGCTGCGCAGGCGCTCGCGCATCTCGGCGGCAGCCTTGTTGGTGAAGGTGATGGCAAGCACCTCCCAGGGCTGCACGTCGGTGGTATCGAGGATATGCGCGATGCGATACGTCAGCACGCGCGTCTTCCCCGAACCGGCTCCGGCGAGCACCAGCAAGGGGCCGTCTATGCATTCCACGGCCGCTCTTTGCGATTCGTTCAAGGTATCAAGGTCGATGGGCATGATGCGTATCCTCGCAGATCGATAAGTCCGAACAGGCAGCTAAAAGAACCACCGCAGCCATCATAATGAAGAGATGAGGCCACGGTGGTCGATGAATGGTACAGCTAGACGTGCATTGGGCATAAGGCCTTAGGCGTTCGCCTTCTCGAACTCGTTCATGAAGCGCACGAGCTCGCTTACGCCTTCCTTGGGCATGGCGTTGTAGATGCTAGCACGCATGCCACCCACGCTGCGATGCCCCTTTATGTTCACCAGGCCATGCGCGGTGGCCTCTGCGATGAACTTGGCATCGAGCTCGTCGCTGCCCGTCACGAAAGGCACGTTCATGATGGAGCGGTCCTCCTTGCGCGCAGTGCCCTTGAACAGCTTCGACCAATCCAGGAAGTCGTAGAGGATGGCCGCCTTCTCGCGATTCATCTCGCCGATGGCTTCCAGGCCGCCTTGCTCCTTCAGCCACTTGAACACCAGCCCGCTCATGTAGATGGCCCAGCAAGGAGGCGTGTTGTACATGCTGCCGTTGTCGGCTTGCGTCTTCCAGCGCATCAACGTTGGCGTAAAGGGAAGCACGTCCTCGCGGATGAGGTCGTCGCGCACGATGACGATGGCAAGGCCAGCGGGCCCCACGTTCTTCTGGACGCCGCCGTAGATCACACCATAGCGCGAAACGTCGATGGGCTCCGACAAGAAGCACGAGGACACGTCGGCCACCAGGGGCACCGTGCCCGTTTCGGGAAGCTTGTGATACACCGTGCCATAGATGGTCTCGTTCTGGCAGATGTAGAGGTAATCTGCATCGGGCGACACCTGGATGGAGTCGACATCGGGCACGTAGCTGAAGTTCTCGTCTTCGCTCGAGGCCAGGCACACGGCCTTGCCGTATATGCCCGCTTCCTTGAAGGCCTTCTTCGACCAACTGCCCGACACGATGTAGTCCATCACGCCACCTTGCAGCAGGTTCATGGGGATGGCAGCGAACTGCGTGGTTGCGCCGCCCTGGCAAAAGAGCACCTGGTAGTTCTCGGGGATGCCCATGAGCTCGCGCAAGTCGGCTTCGGCCTGCTCGATTATGGCCTTGAACTCCTTGGAACGATGGCTCATCTCCATGACCGACATCCCCGAGCCCTTGTAATCCAGCATGTCGGCTGCTGCCTCGCGCAACACCGACTCGGGCAACACGGCTGGCCCTGCCGAGAAGTTGTACACTCTGCTCACGATAGCCTCCTTCGATTTGCTTGGCTGTGATGCCACTATAGCATGAGAGATAAGCTAGAATTGAAACGTTTGCGCTATTGAGCTCAACCCAGTATGCATCCGGCAAAAGGAGCACGATGGACCTATCGTTGATGGCGATTCTCTCGCAGATCTCCGCCTATCCATCGCTTGCCGTCATCTTGATTCTGGTGCTGGTGGTCACCATTGTGTCGGGTGCCACGGATGCACCCAACGCCATTGCCACCGCCGTCTCCACGCGCTGCCTGCCCGTCGGTGCCGCCCTTGCGCTGGCGGCCGTGTTCAACTTCGTGGGACTAGTGGGCATGACCTATCTCACCACGGCCGTTGCCGAGACCATGTTCAGCATGGTGAACTTCTCGGGCAACACGCACCAGGCGCTCATGGCGCTGGAGGCCGCCATGATCGGTGCCATCTTCTGGGGTGCATTCTGCTGGTGGCGCGGCATTCCCGCTTCGAAGTCGCACGCGCTGATTGCCGGCATCACCGGAGGCGCCATTGCGATGAATGGGTTGGCCGGCGTGGTGCTTGGCGAATGGATGAAGGTCATCTATGGCATGGTGTTCTCGCTGGTGGCCGGGTTCTTGCTGGGATGGCTGCTGGTGAAGCTGATCGAGCGCGTCTTCACCGCCATGAGCCGTCGCACGTCGCACTTCATATTCATAGCCATCCAGGACGTCTGCGCGGCGGCGCTCTCGTTCTTGCATGGTGCACAGGACGGCCAGAAGTTCATGTCCATCGCCATCTTGGGCATCGCGCTTTCATTCGGGATGGAATCGCCCTCGGAGGCTGGCTTTCCCTTCTGGTTGATGATCACCTGCTCGCTGGCCATCTCGCTGGGAACGGTGCTGGGTGGCAAGCGCATCATCAAGTCGGTGGCCATGGACATGGTGAAGCTGGAGAAGTACCAGGGCGTGGCCTCGTCCATCGCCACTGTGATCACGCTGTTCGTAGCCAGCGTAACCGGCATGCCGGTATCCACCTCGCATTGCTCCACCTCGGCCATCATGGGCGTGGGCGCTTCCAAGAGCATTCGACGCGTGAATTGGAGTATAGCCAAGCATATGGTGACGGCCTGGGTGCTCACGTTTCCCGCCTGCGGGCTGATTGGCTTCGTACTCGCGAAGATCTTCATGCTGTTCTAGCTCCCTCGCTGGGAGCACATAGCGATGAGCGTCGTTAGCAGGCGCGAAAACGGAGGCTCTTTCCATTGCATGGCATCGCTCTCGCAAGGTTCTTGCAATGCTTATCAGATCAACATCTATCCTCGACGCTCGCGGGGCTCGCCTGGCAGCACATCCCTCACCCAAACCTTTATATGGCCCCAGTGCTCCTTGTCCGAGTAGAACGTCACTCTGTCCACAGCAGCGGTGGGGTAGCATGCTCCCCTAGAAGAGAGGAACACTCCCCACTCGTCAAGGCCGCTTCCGTACTCGCAGAACTCGAAGAACTCATCCATCCTAGCGAAGAACTTGACGACGTTGCCGAGATACTGGCCCGTGAGCAGGACACCCTCGCATATGACGGGCACGCTGCCTTCCATGGAAACCCCTATCAAGCGATCGTCGGCATCGAAGAGCAGAGCGCATTTTCCGCTGCGTAAGCTGACGATGCCGTCCTCGAGCTCCAGACGATCCCAATCAGCGTTCTCTACCAGAGACATGCATGCCCCGCTCGAGGAGCCGAACTCGAACTCGCCGAAGCGCTCGAAGGGCATGACGAAGACGGTCTGACCTTCAAGCTCCAAGCGAGGGTTCGGCTTCTCGAGCGGAGGATGAATGTAAGCCGTGCCATCGATGTCATCCAGGAACTCCTTGCTGAAAGCCACCACCACACCGAAAGTCCTATAAGGAGCGGGATCGGTATCCAATAGAAGCGCGATGCAGAGCTCGAAGGACACGCAGCCATCGTCGTTCATGTAGAGGTCGCCATCGACGGCGAGCAGCTCGTTGCAAACCTCCTCGTACATGTCGCCGACAAGAGCGATGCCCTCGCAATAAGTGAGCTCATCAGTTTCTATTCCGATTTGTACGATTTGACTGTTGTCATTATAGTGAATCGAAACCGGACCATACCAATCTACTAGAAACCCGCCACCTGACTCATTCCATATATCATCAGGCGCCCCAGCAATCCCATGTACCTCCGCGCGCGTCATGCCGAAGCGAAATTCGTCCACCCCAACGTTAGGAATGATTGTATGGGCTTGCTCCACAGCTCCCTCCTCTCAAGAAGCCTTACTAAAGAGAGTCAAAGAATGGCTTCTCGTAACCCGCTATCTCGACGGGTCGGCTCCAGAGCACCTCGTTGCCGTCGGTCGTCACTGCGATCTCGAGCCCATCATAAACTCCTACATAGCAATCTCGGACAACCTTTGCCGAGCCCTCTCTTTCCCAGTAGAACGATACGCCCAATTTACTATCTGGCGCAGTAGCTACCTCTAGCTCAGCAGTCCTGATTCTTTCATCATCCCACCAAGAAGGATACGCATCCCTTATCGGCACAAGGGGCCAATATATTGGATTTGCCAGGTTATTCTCCCCAACCCTTTTCAGCGTACAATAATCTGCCTTGCTGACGAAAATCCTATCGTGAGCAAGCTCTAAGCATAGGTCTTCACAAGCAAGCCCAAACTCATCATAGAAGACCCAATCTCGGATTCCCTCGTAAGAATCGCCTTCCCATGGAAGCTTAAGCAGCACGTCGAGAAAGCAACACCGATCGAACCAAATCGTTGCTCTCGAAAAGGCAATTACCATATAGTCCTCGTCTGGGCTTCTCAACCCGTCAAACAGCGCATCGACGATAAGGCCTAGCCTTGTTGAGAAGAACTCACAGGTCGAGCCTTCTTTGCGGAGCCCAAATCCTGACGGCGCTTCGACGCAGGGTTCGTGCAATAGAGCACCAGCAATATCAACAACCTTTCCGTTTACTAGAATGCTCGAGGCGCTAGAAAACATTACTGTCTTCAATCTGCCATTCTTGTCATAGAACAATCGACAATCATCTGCAACATCTGCATGTGGTATATCAGAATGGTCGGGAAAGGCTGCTTTATAGCTCCCCTGGATAAGCTCCCTTGCTTCAAGATAGCTCATGCCAAAGCGAAAACCGTTCACGCTCTTATAAGGAACAACACTGAGCTCCATTAC